>DJXE01000084.1 GCA_002449595.1 Lachnospiraceae bacterium UBA7012 | reverse complement strand
GATAATCTGATGATGCGGCTCTTTATCCGCATCCTGCTGATTCCGGTCATCGCCGGCATCTCCTATGAGATCATCCGCCTCGCGGGAAGAAAGAGCGGCGGCATCATCGATCTCATCTCGCTCCCCGGGCTCTGGATGCAGCGCCTGACGACGAAGGAACCCGACGACGACATGATCGAAGTGGCGATCGCCTCGGTCGAAGCCGTGTTCAACTGGAGGCAGTACCTCATGGACGAATTCGGCATGACGGAAGAACAGATCGCCGAGGAGACCGCAGGCTGAGTGCCGCGCAGGCATCCCGGCAGGCGGCCGGAGGAATGGCTTGAATTACAGAGAGACTTATGACGCGGGGAGAGCGCTCCTCTCCCTGCTGGAAGACGCGGACCTCGACGCGAGGCTCCTTCTGGAAGCGGCCTGCGGGACGGACCTGCAGACCCTGCTCGCGCACCCGGAACGCGAAGTGACCGCGGAAGAGGACGCGCGGTACCGGGAGATGCTCGCGCGGCGCGCGGCGAGAGAGCCCGTGGCGTACATTCTGGGACAGCAGGAATTCATGGGCCTGCCGTTTTTTGTGACGCCGGACGTCCTCATCCCGAACCAGGACACGGAGTTCGTGACGGAAGAGGCGATGCGCCACGTCCACGACGGAATGCGCATTCTCGACCTCTGCACCGGGAGCGGCTGCATCCTGCTGAGCCTTCTGCACTACGCGAACGGCTGCACCGGCCTCGGCACGGACCTGTCCGAAGCCGCCCTGAAAGTTGCGGCGCGGAACGCGGAGCAACTCGATATTCCGGGCGCGTCCTTCGCCCGGGGGGATCTGTACGACGCGGTGGACCCGGGAGAGAAGTTCGACCTGATCATCTCGAATCCGCCGTACATTCCTTCAGAAACCATTGAGACGCTGGAGCCGGAGGTGCGGAGCGCGGAGCCGCACATGGCGCTGGACGGAGGAGAGGACGGCCTCCTGTTTTACAGAAGGATCCTCGCCGGCGCGCCGCAGTACCTGAAGCCGGGCGGACAGCTCTTTTTCGAGATCGGATATGACGAAGGGCAGGCCGTGTGCGGGCTGATGCAGGAAGCCGGCTTTACCGACGTCACCTGTGAAAAGGATTTTGGCGGGAACGACCGCGTCGTCTCCGGGACGCTGCCGCTCCTGTGAGGATAACGTACATCGGATGGGCGTGCTCATCCGATAAAACCTCGGAGCACTAATTAAGAGGGAACAGATATGTTTGAGAAACTTGATATGCTGTGCCTTCGCAGCGAGGACATCACGAAGGAACTCGAGAGTCCCGGCGTGACGGACGACATGGACCGCTACCGCAAGCTGATGAAGGAACAAAGCGAGATTCTGCCGGTGGTAACCCTTTATCAGGAATATCGGACCGAACAGAAAAACGTGGAAGACGACCTCTTCCTCATCGAGAACGAGAGCGACGAGGACCTGAAGGCGATGGCGCGGGAGGAGCTTGCGGCCAGCAAGAAGAACGCGGCCGAAATGGAAGAACGGCTCAGGATCCTGCTGCTGCCGAAGGACCCCAACGACGAGAAGAACGTCATCGTCGAGATCCGCGCGGGCGCCGGGGGCGACGAGGCGGGGCTGTTTGCCGCCGAGATCTACAGGATGTACGTGCACTACGCGGAGAACCGGGGCTGGAAGGTCGAGACGCTGAGCTTCGAGGAGAGCGGCATCGGCGGCATGAAGTACGTGAACTTCATGATCACCGGGTCCGGCGCGTATTCGCGGCTCAAGTACGAGAGCGGCGTCCACCGCGTGCAGCGCGTGCCGGAGACGGAATCCGGCGGGCGGATCCACACGTCCACGATCACTGTTGCGGTCATCCCGGAAGTCGACGACGACATCAGGATCGATATCCCGGACAAGGACGTCCGGATCGACGTGATGCGCGCGTCCGGCAACGGCGGCCAGTGCGTCAACACGACGGACTCCGCGGTGCGCCTGACGCATTATCCGACCGGGATCGTCATCTACTCCCAGACGGAGAAGTCCCAGCTGCAGAACAAGGCGAAGGCGTGGGCGCTCCTGCGCTCGAAGCTCTACGACCTCGAGATGCAGAAGCGGCACGACGAGGAGGCAGACCTCAGGCGCTCCCAGATCGGGACCGGGGACCGGTCCGAGAAGATCCGGACCTACAACTTCCCCCAGGGCCGGGTGACGGACCACCGCATCAAGCTGACTCTGTACAACATCGACCAGGTCATGAACGGGGACCTCGACTGCATCATCGATCCGCTGATCACGGCGGACCAGGCGGCGAAGCTGTTGAAGATGGAGAACTGACTGTACGGAACAACAGGTTCCGGACAGATACCAGATACGAATAGGACAACGGAGGACGGACAGAATGAAGACAGATGAACTTCTGATCTACCGGCTGAATGAAGATGACATTCTGGTCAAGGCACAGCCGCTTCTTGAGGAAGGAACCGATCCCGACGAGGGAAGGAAGATCCTGTACGGGATCTGCGCGAAGCTCCTCGCGACGGCGGGCGAGAGCGGCTTCTACGGCAATCTCTGGCACTGCTGCATCGCGGACCTTCTCGTGAACCACGAGAACATCTATTCCAGGGAGGCGGAGATCCGCGGCGAGATCGAGGGAACCGTCAACGCCGCAGTGCTGCATGACATGGAGTTTTTCTTCAGCATGTTCTTCTGCGACTTCGAGGCGCTCGCGGAGCGCTGGCAGGTGCCGGAGCTGAAGCTGGTCACGGACTTCAAGCCCTCATCCGGGGAGAGCGGCGTCTACAACGGCCGCATCCGGGACCGGATCTGCACGCTCGCGCAGGAGATGGCGGGCTGCAAAGACGCGGCGCAGATGAAGGACGCGGTCACCCAGTTTTACAAAGGATACGGCGTCGGCCGCTTCGGGCTGCACAAGGCGTTCCGCGTTGAACACGACGGGAACGGCGTGCAGATCGTCCCGATCAAGCGGATCCTGCACGTCTATATGAACGATCTCATCGGCTACGAGAGCGCGAAGAGAAAGCTCATCGAGAACACGGAGGCCTTCCTGAAGGGGCGCCCCGCGAACAACGTGCTGCTCTTCGGCGAGGCGGGAACCGGCAAGTCGTCCTGCATCAAGGCGATCTCCAACGAATACTACGAGCAAGGGCTCCGCATCATCGAGATCTACCGGCACCAGTTC
>DJXE01000170.1 GCA_002449595.1 Lachnospiraceae bacterium UBA7012 | reverse complement strand
GGGGGAGCAGTCACTGGCGGCGGTGGGCGCGAGCGTTGCGGTCTTTGACCTGATGGTGGGCTTTGCGCAGGGACTCGGGAACGGAGTATCGATCGTTGTGGCCAGGGCCTACGGCGCGGGAGATGAGGGAGAGCTTCGAAAATCGGTGGCCGGCGCCCTGGTGATCGGGGCGGTTACGATCGGTGCGGTCACTATTTTGGTACTGGCGGGGCTCGGGCCGCTCCTCCATATCCTGGGGACGCCCGCGCTGATCTACGACGAGGCGCTGTCCTACATACGGATCATCGGCGGGTGCATCTTCGTCATGTTCGCCTACAATTTGCTGTCGTCGCTTCTTCGCGCGATCGGAAACTCCGCGATGGCGCTGGTTTTTCTGATCCTGTCGTCCGTGCTGAACGTCATTCTCGACGTCGCGCTGGTGGCGGGGACGGGGCTGGGCGTTCGCGGCGCCGCTTACGCGACGGTCATCGCGCAGAGCATCAGTGCGCTTTTGTGCGCGCTCTACATCGCCCGGCGTGCCAAAATCCTGCTTCCACGGAGGGCTGACTTCGCCTGCGGGCGCGCGATGTACGCGGAACTTGCCGGGCAGGGCTATGCGATGGCGTTTATGAGCTCCGTCGTAAACCTGGGGTCGGTGATCCTGCAGTCGGGCATCAACGGCCTTGGGGAAATTGTGATCGCCGGGCACACCACGGCCCGCAAAATCCTCATGCTCAGCACGCTTCCCTGCATTTCGATGGGTATGGCGATCTCGACATTTGTATCGCAGAACCGCGGGGCGGAGCAGCGGGAGAGGATCCTGCGCGGGATGAGGGAGTCCTATGTCTATGATCTTGTGTGCGGGCTTTCCTCGCTGGTTTTCATGATCCTGTTTGGGAGGCAGCTCGCGGGGCTGGTTTCCGGATCGTCGAATCCGGAGCTGATCGGAAATGTTGTCGCCTACGTGCGGTTTGCGGCGGTGTTCGCCGGGGTGCTCGGTATTTTGCACCAGACGAGAATGGCCCTGCAGGCCCTGGGCGAGAAGAGGACACCGCTGATCTCAAGCTTCATCGAGCTTATCGGAAAGTGCGTGTTCACCTGGCTTCTGGTGCCGCGCATGGGCTACAGGGCGGTCATCCTGTGCGAGCCGCTCATCTGGTGCGTGATGACGGTGCACCTTGTGTACGCGTTCTATACGAATCCGTATGTTTATGGTGCCAGGCACCATTAAATTTTTATAAACTTTATAAACTCCGAGTTTATGGTGCCTGGCACCATAAAATCATGCTAAAATATTTGGGAATGGTACAAATATGTCAAATTCACAGGGAGGAATCATATGGAGTTCAAAAAACTGATCAGCATTGGTTTGTCTTTGGTAATGATCGTCTCTGCCGCAGGATGCGGAGGCGCCACAGGCGCAGCTACGTCAGGCGGTGACACCACAGCGGCAGAAGCCGTGGCAGCGGAGCCCGCCGCAGGCGAGGCCGAAGCCGACGCAAACGCTGACGCAAACGCCGCCACCCCCGCCGACGCAAACGCTGAAGCTCCCGCAGGCGAAGCCCCCGCAGGTGAAGCCCCCGCCGACGCAAACGCCACTCCCGCCGCAGGCGAGGCCGAAGCCGACGCCGCAGCCGCCCCCGCAGGCGAAGAGATCGCCCAGGCGGACATCTCCGTCAAGTGGGAGGACAGCCGCATCTACGCGGGATCATCCTTAGGAAACTACATCACGGTCAAGACTTACGAAGTCAAGGGCTACGAAGACGTGCCGTTCATGAAAGCTTCCGACTATCTGAACATGCTCTACGAGGGCAAAGAGAGGATCACCGTGGAGAACGGCGTCCTGAAGTCCGAAGTCAACGGATCGACTACGACGATCGACTCCGCAGCGGATACGATCACGATCGACGACGCGGCGAGACTTCGCTCTGACAATGTCGTCAGCGGCGCTGTCGTTGACCTCAGGGAGTTCGACGTGATCACGCCTTCCACCAAAAACGCCTCGTCGGAGACCGCGAAGGCCCCGGTCACGGTCCGTCTCAAGGACTACAACATGCCGGCCATCGCGTATGAAGACGACATTCTCATGCCGTTCCTCGGCCTTCAGAATACTTTTGGCGGCCTCACCTGGAGCAATGTCTTTGCCTACAACGGGAAGGACTATCTGAATGTCGACTCGATCAACTCGAACATGACGCAGGAAAACGCCGAAGCCGTGCAGGCGAGCCCTTATTACAAGGCGCTCCACGGCGGTCCCTTCAGCACTCTGCAGGAGACCACGCAGGCCTACGCGGACTACGCTTACTATTCGACCTGCCTGCTTCTGGATCTGACTTTTGGCCACAAGGAAGAGAAGAATATCACGACCTTCGACGAATACTTCACAAGGATCAATGCCAAAAAATCGCTGTGTTCCACGGATCCCGGCGCCGCTGTGACAGCAGAAGTCCTTCTGTTCAACTATCTGTTTGATTCCGGCCACGACTCGATGGTGAGCTTCGACACCGTGTTCGGGACCAAAGAAGTGGACCAGAATGTGGTGGACGGCATCACCGAGGACATTAAGGAGTCCGAAGAGGGCAAGGAATTTTTTGACAGTGAAGAGGGAGCGGAGCAGGAGGTCGGAGAAGACACCGGCATCGCGGATACCATTCTGGGCGCCCTGATCGAAAAGGGCCTGAACGTCCCGGAGGTGGCGCCGCTCATGCTGTGGACCATGTATATGGAAAGCAACGAGCCCCAGGACTACGGAAACCAGCGCCTTGACTATTCCGGCGACACTGCGGTGATCTACTTCAAGAAATTCGATGATGATACAACGACCAGAAGACCGTCCTTCTACGTGCTCGGCCCTACGAAGGAGAATGAAGAGAGGAGCAACTTCGCGTTCTTCTACAACTGCTTCCAGGATATCAAGCAGCACGACGAAGTGAAAAACGTAGTCATCAACGTCAGCAACAACGGCGGCGGCGCCGCAAACGGCCTGATCTGCGTTCTCGGCTTCCTTTCCCCGGACGGAGAGGTCAACTTCTCGGATCTCGATGTTGTGACAGGAAGTTACAGAGAGGAGCGGTATCACGTGGACACCAACCTCGACGGCATCGCGGATGACCAGGACGGCTTCGGCGGACAGTACAATTTCTATATCATGTGCAGCGGAAGCTCCTATTCCTGCGGAAACGCGCTTCCTTACATCGCGCAGAAGGACGGCCTCGCGAAGGTGATCGGCTCTGCTCCCGGCGGCGGTGACTGCGTTGTCGGCAACTTTGTCGACGCGTACGGACGAAACGCGGCCTATTCCGGCCTCCTGAAACTGGGCAGAGACAGCGGAAGCGGATTCGTCTCCGATGAAAAGGATGTGAAGCTCGATTACAACATGATGCCTTCGATCGTCGATATCAGCCTCGTTCCGTGGTACGACGCGGACGGCATCGCGGAAGCGGTCCACAATTATGAGAAGGGCGAGACCGAGGCCGTTTACAGCGAAGAGGCGGAGACGGAAGCGATCACGGGCTTTTTGGAGAATCTGCTCGGGCAGGTCGGAGTTCCGGCGGCGGCCGAGTGATTGCACCGGCAGCCGGGTGATCCATACGGCGGCCGAGTGACAGAACCTGCGGCGCGCGACAGTTTAGCGCGTCGGTAAATGCAGCGAGACCTTTTTGCAGGGCAAAATAGTGTCAGACAGGAAACGATCTGTCTGAGAAAGGAGATCAATATGCAGGGAATCGAAAAAGTTTATCAGTTTCTGGATGAAGCCGGAACTTATTATCTGGCGACGATGGACGGGGACCAGCCGAGGGTCAGGCCCTTCGGAACGATCCTTATGATGGGCGGAAAGCTCTACATTCAGACCGGCAAGGTGAAGGACGTCTCCAAACAGCTCGCCGCGAATCCGAAGGCGGAGATCTGCGCGTTCAAGGACGGAAAATGGCTCCGCGTCGCGTGCGAGCTCGTCAATGATGACAGCCATGATGTGAAAGTGGCGATGCTGGAGAAGATGCCGAGCCTGAAGG
>DJXE01000034.1 GCA_002449595.1 Lachnospiraceae bacterium UBA7012 | reverse complement strand
ATACCGGTCAGCCACATCCAGAGAACGGAGCCCGGGCCGCCCATGGCGATCGCGGTTCCGACGCCGATGATGTTGCCGGTGCCGATCGTGGAAGAAAGCGCTGTGGTGAGTGCACCGAACTGCGATACGTCGCCCTCCGCGTCAGGATCGCGGGTGACGGAAAGCTTGATCGCTTTGAAGATATCCTTCTGGATGAATCCGGTACGGATCGTCATGAAGATATGCGTGCCGAACAGAAGAATGATCAGCGGCCATCCCCACAGGAAGCTGTCGAGTTTGCTGATAAATGCTGCCATATTTCCCCTCCCTGCTTTTGAGGCGGCCCCGCCTGAAGCTGATGCGGGCGCCCCGAAATCAAATTTGTATACCAGTATACATCATCGCGTTAAAGCTGTGAAGAGAAAAATCGCGACGGCCGCCGAGTTTGAGAACATCGGCGGCCGCAGGCAGTCAATTTTCATTCAATTGACCAAAGAGTATCAGAGAAGTTCCGCGTCCTTGTACTCCGGCTCGCTCTCGCCGTTCAGCGATGCGATGCTGCGATAATTCTCCTCTTCCATGACGTCCCGGACATAGTCGATGAAGGCCTCGTTCAGCCCGTGCGGCTGCTGCGCCTTCGGCCAGACGAGCACGTACTTCGCGATGCGGACGGGCGCATCGATCACCTTGGTCACGATGTACGGGTTCGGCGTGTACGTCGTCTTCGGGAAGATGCAGACGCCGGCGCCCTGCTCCACGAGAGCGACTGCGTCGATGTAGCTCGAAAGCGTGCAGAAGATCTGCGGCTCAAGCTTCTCCGACATGAACCAGCGGCGGATCGCATCCAGGCGGGACGGTCTCTCCGGCACGATCAGCGGAACCTTCGCGAGATCCTGCAGCGTGATGCTGTTTCCTTCCTTCTTCGCGAGCTCGTGGTCCGCCGGGATGATTGCCGTCCAGGGCGTGGACCCGACCGTGATTCCCTCGAGGTGCTCCTCGTCGTACGGCGCCGCGACCACGGCGAGATCGATCAGGCCTTTGTAAAGCCGGTCGATGACGTCATCGCTGCTCCCGTTCCATACCGAGAATGTGACGAGCGGATACTCCTCATGAAAGCCTGCGATCCAGCGGCCTGTGAAATACGGCGCCCTGCCGGCGACGATTCCGAGGCGCACGCGTCCGGACAGTTCGTTGCCCAGCGACCGGATCTCGTCCCTCGCGTCCTGCGAGAGCGAAAGGATCTGGGTCGCGCGGCGGTAAAATGCTCTACCCGCCTCAGTGAGCTGCAGCTTTCTTTTGCCACGGATAAACAGCTGGGCACCGAGATCCTCCTCGAGCTGCTTGATCTGCATGGAAAGCGGCGGCTGGCTGATCGTGAGCTTCTCCGCTGCGTGTGTAAAGTTAAGTTCTTCTGCGACTGTGACGAAATATTGAAGCGATCTGAAATCCATGATTCTCTCCATTCCGGAGCGAACACGCGATATGGCATGATCTGTAAGGGCGTGCCCTCCCTACTGAAGAATTTTACACTTTTACACTATGCAATTCCATACGGAAATCGCATCAGAGCGCCACAAATGACTGTTTTTATTCTTGTACAATCGGTATTTCGCGCATATTTATGCTTTTTCTATTCGATGACTGGTAATATAGACGGTTTTTACAATGAATGCTGTATACTTAAGCTATGAGTTTTTTCAGGAAAAAGCGGTTTCGAATCATCCTCGCTGTCATCGCCGTGGTGTTTGCGCTCTACTGGCTGCTCGTCAACCTGCTGGTGAGCGCCGCCCTGGTTCCTTCCTTCATGCGCAGGCTCGAATCCTTTGAGCGCATCACGAAAAAGAGCTACGCCGAGCAGGTCTATACGGCGGACCTCACGAGCAACAGTTCCGTCATCTGGAATCTGACGAACAGCTGGGTGCGGCTCGCGGAGAAGGAGAAATGCGAGATCGTCTCGGAAGACGGCTTTTCCCTGAAGGGGATGCTGTTTCCGGCGGACGGGGCTGCGCCGGATGCGTCGGATGCGAACGCTTCGACCGCGTCGGATGCGATTGCTTCGACTGACCCGGATGCGACTGCTTCGACCGCGCCGGATGCGGATTCCGGAAGCGGCAGCGGACAGACTGGAAGCGGCAATGGGCAGACCTTAAGCGGCAGCAAGTGGGCTGTCCTCCTGCACGGATATACCGGCAGCAAGGAGGCGATGTACCCCATCGCGTTCTGGTATCACCGGCAGGGATACCACGTGCTCGTGCCGGACCTGCGCTGCCAGGGCGAGAGCGACGGCGACTTCATCGGAATGGGATGGACGGACCGCCGCGACGTGATGCAGTGGATCAATGAAGTGATCCTCGCGAGAGATCCGGACGCGCAGGTCGTGCTGCACGGGCTCTCGATGGGCGCCTCCTGCGCCGTGATGGTCGCGGGCGACCCGGACGCGCCGGCATGCATCCGCGCCGTCATCGCGGACAGTGCCTTCACGGACGCCTACAGCATGTTCCGGTACAAGATCGGGGACTGGTTCCATCTCCCGGCGTTTCCAATCGTGGATTCCGCAGTCGTCGCTCTGAAGCTGCGCGGCGGCTACAATCTCCGGGATGCGTCAGCGCTGAATGCGATCCGGAGTTGCGACGTTCCGGTTCTGCTCATCCACGGCAGCCGTGACCGGTTCATTCCGTCCTCCATGGCCTATGATCTGCGCAGGGCTGCGGGTCCCGACTGTGACTGCGACGTCATGCTTGTGGAAGGCGCAGGCCACACGCAGGCTTATGAGAAGGATCCGACAGGGTATTTCGAGCGGGTTCGTGATCTGCTGGATAGAACAACAAATTAATGATCATGACTCAGCATTAGCTATTTCTGTGGCTTTTCATTTTTTACATTGCAGATAAAATAATATAGTCACCGATGCAGACACCTGCCGGCAGCTTCCATCAAAATGCATTATTTGCCAATCGATTTTATCATTAATACAGCACCTCCCGACAGCTTCCATCAAAATGCATTATTTGCCTATTGATCTCATCATTAATACAGCATCTGCCGGCAGCTTCTATCATTAATAATTAATACAGTTATATCTGATATCGCAAATTCACGTTAGGAAAGGGGAGATCTCATGAAGTACACTAATCTGGACGGCATTGGTAAGAGAGCGTCCCGTCTCGTCTACGGCACAGTGCAGCCGGTCTACGCAGGGAGCCGCGAGGAGGCGTTCGAGGCGCTGGATGCGGCCTGGGAAGCCGGGTTCCGCATCTTTGACACCGCGCATTCCTACGGAGAGGACGCCCATGCGGAAAAGAACTTCGGCGCATGGATCGAGGCGCGCGGCGTGCAGGATGAGGTCATCATTCTGGACAAAGGCTTCAACCCCGGCCAGAAAGGCTGCCCCGACGTCTACAGCGCTCAGATGCTGCGCGACCAGATCGAGGAGTCCCTGCAGAACCTGCGCACGGACTGCCTTGACATCTACATCCTGCATCGCGACGACCCGCGCTATCCGGTCGACGAGATCGTGGAAGTCCTGAACGAATACCACGACAAAGGCGCGATCCTCCGCTTCGGCGGCTCCAACTGGACCTACGAGCGCACGCTCGAAGCGAACCGCTACGCGAAAGAACACGGCCTGACCGGCTTCACCGTCTGCGAGCCGAACTACAGCCTCGCCGTCCTCGAGCGCGACCCGTGGGGCGGAAGCGAGACCATCTCCGGGGAGAATCACGCGCAGTACCGCGCCTACCTCTCGGAAAACAGGATCCCCGTATTCAACTACTCTTCTCTTGCAAGAGGCTATATGTCCGGCAAATTTGATCCGCGGAAGGGCATCCCGATCGACCAGTGCATCGCGGAAGCGCCCATTCTGGAATACGATTCCCCGGCGAACCGGGCGCGCCTCACTCGCGTATTTGAAATGGCGGAAGAAAAGGGGATCACCGTCCCTCAGCTCAGCCTCGCCTGGCTGCTGCACCAGGATCTCGAGATCTTCCCGCTGATCGCGCCCTCCGCGCACCACATCGCCGAAAACCTCGCCGCGCTCGACGTCGAGCTGACACAGCAGGAAGCAGACTGGCTGCTCAATGGGTGATTGTTGCTGAACAGGGGATTCCTTTCTAAATGATGAGAAAAGCCGTTTCGAGGTGCCTTGCATGGTCTCCCCGGAACGGCTTTTTAGTTCTTATATTTCTTCTCTAATTCTGTTTCAGGATTCTGCTAAACGGTCTGAAAACTGTCCGCTGATCACTTCAAAAGTTCATTGACTTTCTTCTGGATCGCATCGTAATCGTAGCCGGCTTCCGTGAGCCTCTTCTTTCTCTCGTCTCCGTTGCCCCAGTTGCCGCGGATGACTTCCTTCGCGAGGTCTTCAATGGACTTTCCGGTCATGTCCTGCGTGCTTCCGGCAGCGACGTTCGCGGCCTGAGCCTCTGGGACCTTGTTGCCGGCAGGAAGGCCTGCTCCGGCGACTTTGTTTCCAGCGGGAAGGCCTGCTCCAGCCACCTTGTTCCCAGCGGGAAGGCCTGCTCCAGCCACCTTATTCCCAGCGGGAAGGCCTGCTCCGGCCACCTTATTTCCGGCAGGAAGGCCCTTTCCGGCGACCTTGTTCCCTGCGGGAAGCCCCTTCTTCTCCTCAACGGGTGCGTCAACGCTCTTCTTTACAAATCCTGTTTTTTCTTTGTGCAGATCCGGCATCGTAAACCTCCCATCTTATGTGCGCAGCTCCCCAGCTGCAGTTGACTGTTCTTCTTATTAATTTTAGCACACGTTCATCCTCACAATTACCTTGATTCTGTGCTTAAGATCTTGTCCAGCTCGCGCTCCATAAACGGCGTCCACCACTCACGATAGCCCGCGCGGGCCGGGTGGATCGGGTCCGCCATGTAGAGATCGTACTCCGGGATGTCCGTGTCCAGCCCGTGCCACAGGTCGATCACGCCGATACCCCACTTGTCGCGCAGCTTCAGGAGCGCCTCCACCATTGCGGCGTACTGCGCGCTGTCATATTTCGTTCCGGTGTAGAACGCGACCGGGCAGTGCAGGTTCTCTCTTGTCCACGCGATAATGTACTCCATGGCGCCGAGGATCGTCGAGGCGGCGAAGTGCGAGGGATCAAAGTCCTCCGCGACCGTTCCGAGCGGCAGTCCCTTCGTCGCGTCGTTGGTCGAGAGCTGGCAGACAAGAAGGTCATATTTCTGCGAGCGGTCCACGTTGTGGATCAGGCGCTGCACGTAGGAGGCCCGCTCGACGTCCGCGAGCGTCGTTCCGGAGACTGCTTCTTTCACACATGTGAAACCGTTTCTGACTGCAAGGTCATCCGCGAAGGAGCGGCCGCCGCTTCTCGCGCCGTAGGTGACGGACGAGCCCAGGAACAGGATCCTCTTGCCCTGCCACCGCGAGCCTTCGGTGCTGCCGATCGTCCGGTACTGCGCCGCGTTGCCGGGATGGTCGCGGTCTCCCAAATATGCCATGAGAACGTTCCACACGTCTGTGACTGCCATCTGCGCGACCCGGATGTCAACTCTGGGGTCTCCGGTCTCCAGCGAGTGGTTGGCGTCTTTTGCCACCACGAGGCGGATGTTCATCTCTGTCGCAAGCCTGCGGATCTCCTCGTGATCCGCCCACTGGTCCTTCGTCCCCGAGAAGGCGAGGATGCGATTGTTTGGCAGAAGTGCTTTTCCATTCCGGCCAAATTCCGGATGTTCTTCAGCCTCCAGCATGTCCGCAGCGATTCGGAACGTCATCTCCAGCGGCGTGAACCACATGTGGATCGGGCGGCAGCCGGCCGGCGCCAGATGCTTCGCGTCGAATGCGGCCGCGACTGCGGTGCCGATGCTTTTCCCGAGAAACAGGATCTCTTCGCAGCGCAGGAAATCGACGTCCTCCAGCTGCTCCTCCGCCTGGGCGAGTGCGGTCTTCAGATTTCCTTCGAGGGCATCCTTCGCGAACGGAAGGTCGTGAAATTTCACTTTCCGGATCTCATATCCGTACTGCTTCGCCTGCTGCGCGCTGTAATACAGCAGCGGCCGGTCCGCCGTGTAACCCATGCCCGGAAATACAACTGCGAGCTTCTTGTACTCTTTCTTTCCCATTACACTCTCCTTCTGGTTTTCCGAGACCTGACTCGATCATTTACGGCCTTTTTGAGTCTTTTCTCAATTTAGGCCGTAAATTTTAGCTTCTTTCCCGCCTGGCTCGCGATTATTTACGGTCTTTTTGAACCTTTTCTCAATTTAGGCCGTAAATTTTAGCTTCTTTCCCGCCTGGCTCGCGATTTTTTACGGCCTTTTTGAGCCTTTTCTCAATTTAGGCCGTAATGCTGCCGCACGCTATGGTTCCTGCCAGAAAAAGATCCTGTCGGCTGCCGGCAGGATCTTGCTTCTTCCAATGAGATGACCACCGTCGAAGAATGCGCCGGTCCCGTGGCCGGCGCCCCGGCTTACGACTCCGCGTCGCCGCTCAGGATCTCGATCATCTCGCGGATCATCTCCTCGTCCTTTAAGCGGAAGAGGAATTCTACACGGCGGGAAGCTTCCTGGTCGACCTTGCCCTTGTCGTCCAGAATGGGATCGCTGTAGGACCGGCCCGTGCAGGAGACGACCTCGCGCAAGCGCTCCAGCGTGCTCTTGTTCAGGATGCCGCTGTCGTCGGACAGGCAGTACTCCGCGACAGAGTACGCGCGCTCCTGCGACAGGTCGAGGTTGTAGATGTAGGTGCCCTCGTTATCCGTGTGGCCCTCAATGATGATCTCGGAGATGTACTCGCGGTACTCCGGCCCGAGCAGGATGCTGACGTAGCGCGGCAGGAATTCCTTCAGGAACTGCTCGCCGCTCGGCTTGAGCTCCGACGCGTTGTACTCGAAGAGAATGCTGGAGTCAAAGGTGATCGCGCCGGTCTTTTCATCGACCGCGATGTGGACGTTGGAGTTCTCAAACTCGGCGCGCAGCGCCTCGATCAGGTCGCTTCGGACGCCGATGATATTGTCGAGCTTCGCCTGCTGCTCTCCCATGAGCTTCTGCAACTCATCGAGGAGTTCGTTCTGGCGCCGCAGATCCTCCGCCTGGGAGACGATCCGTGCCTCCTGTTCATCGAGTGCGGCCTGCTGCGTGGCAAGGACCTTCGCCTGTTCGTCCAGCAGTTCCTGCTGCGACGCGACCAGCGCCCGCTCGTCCTTCAGCGCGTCAGACTGGATGATGAGCTCCTGCTCCTTGCCGAGGAGCTGGGATTCCTTCTCGTCATACTGGACGCGCGCGCGGAGCATGGTCACCGCGATAATGAGGACAAACGTCAGGAGCAGTCCTGCCATCATGTCCGAATACGAGAGCCAGTAGGTGGTCTCTTCGTCCTGTTTTCTATGAATTCTTCTCGCCATGGATCGTCCTTATCGTCACTGCGTTCCGCACTTCGCCGCCCTCATTACGCGGCTGTCGCGGGAACCGCCTATCACCGCCATCATTGCGCGGCCGTCACGGGAACCGCCTTTATCTTCTCCAGGTCCCGCGGCCGCTGCCGTTTCCGCCGTTTCCGTTCTCACGCGCAAGATTTTCCACGGTAGCGCTCAGGTCTTCGACCGCGTCCGCGGCGCGGTTCAGTGCCTTCTGCATATCGTCGTAAGAATCCGCGATCACGTCCGGGACCTGGTCGGTCACTTCCTTGATCTGCAGGATCGTGTCGCGGAAGTGCGTCTCGACCTCGACGAGGTTGTCGTCGATCACGTGGAAGGTGTCGTCGATGTCCTTCGGCAGGTTCGTGAGCGCGCGGTTTAAGTTCGCGAGCAGGTTCTCCTGCACTTTCAGCTGCCTGCTGAAGGTGCTGATCGAGTCGTCCATCGACTTGCGGTAGGTCACGAGGTCGGACAGGTACTTCTGCTCCTGGCGCACGAGCACTTCGTTCGACGCCGACTGCACCTGCAGGTTGGAGATGTTGTCCGCGAACTCGGTCTGGATGTCGCGCACGTCCTTTGTGTACGAGTCCAGCGCGCCGATGATCGCCGACGTCTGCGCCTCGATCTGGTGCAGGTTCTCCGCCGTCGCGCCGGTGTGCGCGAGGATCTCCTTCATCTGGTCCGCGTTCCCCTGCTGCAGCTGGTACGCCTGGTCGATCGTGTACGCCATCTGCGAGAAGGAGCCGCTCAGCGACTTGTTCATCTCTGCGATGAAGCTGTGCACGACCTGGTTCAGGGCGTCGACCTGGTTGCGTGTCGCCATGTTCCCGAAGTCCTGCAGCGTCTTGTCGAACCTTTCAAACTGGGGCTTCAGCAGATTCGAGAGCTCCTCAGACAGCTGCACGCCGACTGTGTTCGCAAGCAGGCCGATCGCCTTGGTCTGCTGCTGCTGCAGTTCCATCAGCTTGTTGACGCCGTCTGTCGTCGTATCCGGCAGGACGTATTTTTTGTAGGAGGTGACGAATTCTCCGACCGCCTTCTCCGCCTCGTCGATCTTGCTCTTGTAGACGAAGTTAAAGATGAGGGAAAAGACCATGCCGTAGATCGAGGTATGGAACGCCACCTTGATGCCGTCCATCAGCGGCGCGATGCTGTTCGTGATCTCCGCCGTCGTCCCCGTGTTGAAGCTCTGCAGGCCGAGCGAAAGACCGATGAACGTGCCGAGGATACCGAGGCCGGTCATCGCGCCCGCGACCTGGTTCAGCATATTCCTGTGGACCACCGCGTCCGTCACGTCGTAGTTGATGTAGTCCTCGATGTCGCTCTTGTAGTACGACTTGTCCATCCGCTCGATGCGCGAGAGCTCATAGAGATAATCCTGGAACTGTTCCTTCAAAGTCTCGTTTGTGAACAGTTCGCGTTTTTCCCGCTCACTGTACTTTTCCCAGAGGAACTGGTGCGAATTCATCGCATCCTTCCGGATCTTCTCCGTGACCTTCTTCAGGTCGGCGATCAGGTCGTTCAGCGGCAGGAAGCTCCCGATCTCACAGCTCAAGAAGATCGCGCCGACGATCAGGAACATCACAACGTTCACCGCAATATTCGCGATGCCTTCCTTCTGCGCCGTGAACACGTTCAGGTACACGCACACCAGGATCATCACGACGTAAGTGATCGTCAGAAGCCACTCATACCATTTTCTGTTGCTCACACTGTTCCTCCCGTTTATACCTTTGCTGTGCCCGCTTTCCGGCTGGGACGCCGGTCGTCGTTCACGTAAACTGCCAGTTTGTCTCCGACCTCCACGCGGTAGTCAGCCGTGGGGCGGATCGTTTTCCCTTTTCTCTCCGCGATCAGGATCAGCATGTTGGACTGCGCGTCGATCTCGCGGACGCTCTTGCCGATCCACTTGCTGTCGATTCCCGCCTTCATTTGCAGGATCGGCATTCCACCCTTGGTGTCCTCGCCCTGGACCTTCGTGTAGTGCTCGACGAAGCCCGCCGAAATGATACCGGTCGGGATCGCGACTGCACCGACGCCCAGGAACGACATGATGACCGCGAGCACGCGTCCCGCGAAGGTCACCGGATAAATGTCCCCGTATCCCACGGTCAGCAGCGCCGAGACGCTCCACCAGATGCCGGAGAGTGCGTTCTTAAAGAGTTCCGGCTGCGCCTCATGTTCCGCGCTCCACATGCAGATCGAGGAGGCCAGCATGAGGATCAGGATGATGAACGATGAAGAGAGGATCTGGTTCTTTTTCTCCATCAGGACCGCCGTGATGACGTTGAAGGAATCATACGTCGCGTTGATTCTGAAGAGATGGAAGATCCTCACCACGCGCAGCATCCGGAAGACCACAAAGCCCGACAGGAAGAAGAACGGCAGGATCGTCAGGAGTTCTATGATCCCGTCGAAGGACCACAGGAACCGCCACACGGCCTCCTTCTTCGACCTCCTCGGATAGAGGAATTCCGCCGTCCAGATCCGCAGCGCATACTCGATGAGGAATATGGCCAGCGTCACCCGCTCCACGATGTCGAAGATGCCGTTAAACCGCTGGAGCTCCGGAAACGTCTCCAGGAACATCACCGTGATGTTCGCAATGATGACGATGACGAGAAAGATGTCGAACACCTTGCTCGGCATGTCGCTCGTGTTGCTGATCTGTATGATGTCAAACAGCCGGCGTTTCCACGCCCGATATTTCTTCTTATTTTTCATTTTACAATAGAACCCGCCGCAGACTGTGCCATAATTGCGTCTGATCCATAAACATTTCGTTAAATATTGTATCTCGTTTCCCGACCATGGGGCAATAATCCCTTTTCTTTTTCATCCCGGTGATTCTTGTTCAAAACACTCCCGTTCCCGCCTTTCCAACTCCCCGCAATGCTTGGTATCATGGTATGAGAATGCCTGACTCTTCCGGCGTATAAAAAGCGGTGAATGGCCGGATCGCTCCGGCTTACATACGGGAGGAAAAAGAGATGCTGATTGCGATAGAGATCGGAGGCACAAAACTCCAGCTCGCCCTCGGGCGGGAAGACGGAACGATCGTGAAGACCGTGCGCGGGCGCGTCAAGGCGGAGGACGGCGCGCAGGGGATCCTGGCGTGGTTCGACGCGCAGACTTCTGCGCTGCTGCAGGAATACGGCTGGGGTGGAAATGGACAGGCGGACGACCCGGTCCGGGCGATCGGCGTCGGCTTCGGCGGACCGCTGGAGACCGCGACAGGAACCGTCCTGAAGTCGGTCCAGATCAAGGGATGGGACAATTTCAGCCTGAAAAAGTGGTTCGAGGACCGCTTCGGGATCCCGACCTTCGTGTTCAACGACTCGAGCGCCGCCGGATACGGCGAGTACAGGATCGGCAGCGGCCGTAGCACGAAGCAGTTCTTCTACACGAACATCGGCACCGGCATCGGCGGAAGCCTCATCGTCGACGGACGCCTCTACGACGGCCAGGGCGTCGGCGCGGCGGAACTGGGCCACACCCGGATCCCCGACTGGACCTCCGGCAACCCCGGCGAGGACACGGAACTGGAGCTCCTCTGCTCCGGCCAATCCGTGGAAAAGCGTCTCCGCTCCCCTCATTACATCCCTTCCGACAGTCTCCTGATGCAGCTGTGCGGCGGCGACGTTTCCACCGTGACGAACCAGATGCTCGGCGAAGCAGTAGGCGCCGGAGATCCCTTCGCGCTCGAAGAGATCGACCGCGTCGCGAAGTCGATGGCGATCGCCATCTCCAATGTGCTCTGCCTCATGCAGCCGGAAGTCATTGCGGTCGGCGGCGGTTTTTCGCTCATCGGGGATCCTTTGATCGACCGGATCCGCGCGCATGTGAAGGAGCGCGACTTCATCTGCAGCGAGGGGCGCTACCGGATCGTTCCCTGCGAACTTGGGGAGGCGATCGTCCTGCAGGGCGCGCTGCTGCTCGCGGCCGAGTCGCTAAAGTAAATATCCAATATTGAGCCATGCCGACAGTTCGTGAACGCTTCGCGTTCCCTCACTGTCGCGGCATTCGCCGTATGCGGATAACAAAAGAGCAGCCGTACCCAGTGTGCTGATAGCATTCCGGATACGGCCGCTCCCTATGTTCTTATTCTATACTTGGACGGCATCCCTACGTAGAACCCCATCCGTCATGGCGTCGGATCACAGCTCCGACTTACCCATTCACTATCTCACGGTCTCTGCTTCCCGCAGTTACCGCAGAACTTGCCGGTGTTGCCTCTGGAGCCGCAGCTCGGGCACGTCCACTCAGCAGCTTCTTCCGGCTTCGCCGTGCCGCAGTTGCCGCAGAACTTGCCGGTGTTCTCCGCGCCGCACTTCGGGCAGATCCATGCTGCCGGTGCCGCGGGCTTCGCTGTTCCGCAATTGCCGCAGAACTTGCCCTGGTTGCCTTCCGCGCCGCAGTTCGGGCACTTCCAGCCGCTGGCGGGCTCCATCTTCGGTGCCGCAGCTGCTCCTGCCGCTGCTGCCTGCGCGTTCAGCGCCGCGATGTTGACGCCGCCGCCCGCGTTCGCTGCCATATTCATGCCCGCGAATGCCATCATCGGGCCGGCGCTCTCGTTCTTCGCCGCGGACTGCATCGCTGCAGCCGTCGCCTGCGTCATCATGCCTGCCTGCAGATCCGGCCTGGACATTGCGCCCGCCATCTGGATCTGTTTGATTCTGTCCTCATCCTCCTCGGATGCCTTGACGGAGCTGACGCCGAACTTTGTGATCTGGATGCCGTACTGCTTGCCCCAGCTGTCGGAGAGGACTTCGTTCAGGGCCTTCGCGATATCGTCGGTATGTCCCGGCAGTGCGCTGTAGCGGATGCCCATGTCGGAGATCTTCGCGAACGCTTCCTGCAGGTGTGTGAGCAGCTCGCTCTTTAACTGGGAGTCGATCTGGTCTCTCGTGAAGTCGCCCGGCACGTTGCCGCAGATGTTCTTGTAGAAGAGGATCGGGTCGACCATTCTGTACGCGTATTCGCCGAAGCAGCGGATCGCGATATCGATGTCGAGGTTCACGTTCTTGTCAACGACGCGGTACGGGACCGGGCTCGCCGTGCCGTACTTGTTGCCGATGATGTCCTTCGTGTTGAAGTAGTAGATCCTCTGGTCTCTCGCGGTGTCGCCGCCGAAGCCGACGCGGCGCACGAACGTCTTGAAGCTGTCCAGAATGCTCTGGCCCAGATTCCCTGCGAAGATCGAGGGCTCCTTGGAAGTGTCGAATGTATACTCGCCCGCCTGCGCAGCGACCTCAACGATCTCGCCCTGGTCGACGATGATCATACACTGGCCTTCATTGACCGCGATCACGGATCCGTTGGAAATGATGTTATCACTTCCCTTGGAGTTGGTGCCTCTGCCGCCTCTGGAGTGTCTGCCCTTGCTGACAAGGACGTCCGGTCCGAGAGAATCGCAATAGAAATACTCTTTCCACTGATCGGCGAGAACGCCGTTTGCTGAACCGAGTGCCGCTGCTATCAGTCCCATAGTTTACCTCCTCATTTCTCCCATTTTGCCGTGATCCCGTTCCTGTCCCGGCGGATCATCTGTATTCCTGCGGAATGAATCTGCTGCGGGAGATTTCCCGCTGCCCGGATCCGCATACACCATTATTTTACGCTATTTCAGAGGCGAATTCCACAGTCAAATCCCGCTGCGCGAACGCCTCAGAACGCCTGGTGCCGGACGACCGCGTACTCGTCCCCGTTCACCCAGTACGGGCAGCGGTTCCTGTACCCCGTTTCCTCCTGCATCATGCGGGCGTAGTCGTCCTCGTCGACGTCCACCGAGCAGTAATACTCGTCAAATTCTTCGTCATACGCGAAGTACGCGCATGTATCGCATTCATTTCCGCTCATGTTCTTCTCCGGTATCCGTATTCACGCTCATTATTTCTCTGAGCCGTGCGTCGCATTTCATATCCTTCTCCGGTCCGCGCGTTCCCATCCATGTCCTTCTTCAGTCCGCGCGACCTTGCTTATTCATTCTTCAGGCAGGAAGCCGTCCGCCAGCGTCTCTCCGCGAAGCCGCAGCTTTGCCCGGAACGGCGCCGAAGGGAACGCCTCGTATCCCGTCTCTCCGCCGTCCGCCGCACGGTAGAACGTCACTCCATCGATCTCATACGGGACGACGTCCGCCTCCGTGTAGTCCTTCTGCCACAGCAGGTGGCTGTCGCCGCGCATCCGAAGCTGCTCCCGCACCGCCATCGTTCCTTTATACAGCAGGAAAAGCATTATCACCGCGCAGGCTGCAATTTCTGCCCTGCGGTGCATCCGCCTGCGCTTTTCCCCAGCCTTTCGCTGTTCTGCGGGCAGATTCTCAGTGGCCTTTTCTGCCATCTCAATCCCGGCACTGTGAAAGCTTGACGCCCACAGCATCGGAATGAGAATTGCCGCAAGGTAGCAGTAGACGCATCCGTACCGCATCAGCGGTGCGCCGAAGAACCAGAATGCAAGTCCGGCAATTACCGTGAAATAGAGTGGGAACCACAGCCCCTCTTTCGCCCTGCTGCCGGCGGGTGTGCCATCCCCTGTCAGATTGCCTGCTGCCCTGATCTTCCCATCGCCCGTCGCATTCGACTTCTTTCCGCTGATTGCAGCGACGACCGCCGCGGCGAACATCACAGGCACCGTGACGAGGTCCGCAAGGAGCGCTGCCTTGTCCACCGCGCCCTGGCTCCGGAACCAGTTCGGGAGCCAGTAAGAGAGCGGCGCCTCGTACATGTAGACGTCCGTGTAGCCGCGGCCCCAGACCGCGATCTCTTTCTGGTCGCTCGCGGCGTATCCCCACTCGATCTTCCACGGGAGATCGAACAAATCCACAGAAGCCAACGGATAGATGAGATAGCCGGTCATGATCACGTTGCGGGCAAAATACGGCGCCGCGATAAAGACGCCGGTCAGGATGCTCAGAATGATGCAGGCGGCGGCGCTTCCCGCCGGCTGTTTCTTTCCTGCTGCTTCGGTTCCGGGCATTTTTCTGCCCTCTGCTTTGGTAACGGTCATTTCTGCCGCTCCAGTGTGAACCGAATTATCGCCCTCATGAAACATCATCCACAGCGGATAGAACACGATGAGCATCTGCGGCGCGGCGGAGAGCTTCACCGTCGTATTAAACACCGCCAGAAATGTGAGGAGTGCATAAGGAAACCAGTCCCGCTCCTCCTGCTCCAGAAGCACGGCAGTGCGCAGGACCAGATGAAACGTCAGCAGGACCATGAAGTAATCCGACGCCGGAGAGACCATCTCATCCAGAATGGTGCTGATATAGTAGACCGCCGCCGCACGGACGAAGTCGGACGGTAATATGCAAAGCTGGCGACAATCTGCCGCGCTCACCGCAGCATTCTCAGCTGCATTTTCTGCCGCACTGCCTGCCGCATTCCCTGCGACAGCCCTGTACAGCATCATCGGGATCCGCAGCAGCGGCAGGCACTCCAAGGCGACGAGCAGGGCGAGATACCCGGCTGCACCGTGGAGCGAGCGCCCGGTCAGAAACTTCATGGAGTAGAGCGCCGTCAGAGGAAATGCGGCGCTGTTGTAGCCGAGGCGGTTGTGCAGGAGCGCGAGCCCCGGCACCGCGCCGTACTCCTCCGCCCAGCGGATGCTCTGCGCATGGTAGAGCCCGGTGTCGACGTGCAGATAGCCGTGTGACGCGGCGTACGCGAAGAAGAGCACGAGGAGGCACAGTGCTGTAACCTTGGCGAGGTGCTGCTGTGAGCGGGGCGGTAGTGCTTTTCTCGCAAAGAAATGGCGAAGCTGCGGCCGGAGGAACACCGCCGGCACAAGGCAGAGCAGACAGAGCACGAGGTTCGCCGCGGCGCCGATGCCGCCGGCGAGGCTCCAGAACTGGGCGTAGACCGTGGCGGCCGCAAGGCCCGCGATGCTGCAGGAGATCATGGTCTGCGAGCGCGGAAGATCAGGCGCACCGCTGCCCCTGAAGCCGCAAAGGATCCGGCGCAGTCCGAAGATCACGCCGAATCCCATGAGAAAAGTCGTTATGAATATGTAGAGCCAAAGCGGCAGAAGACTGATCAAGCTTTCTGCTCCTCCATGCTGCCAGAGCAGGCTTATGCGCCGTCACTCCGACAGTTCTTTGTTCAGGATCTCAAGTGCTTTTTCGAGCTGTGTGTCAGTGCCGTCCTTCTGATAGGCGTCCGCGTCGAATTCCGCTTCGACGTCCGGCGTGATGCCGACGCCGTTGATGTTCTGCCCGCCTCTTGTGTAGTAGGCAGAGACCGTCAGCTTCAGCGCGGTGCCGTCGCCCAGGCTGTAGACAGACTGCACGACGCCCTTGCCGAACGTCTGCGTGCCGACGATCGTTCCGATCTCCGCGTCCTGGATCGCGCCGGCGAGGATCTCGGATGCGCTCGCCGAGTATTCGTTGACGAGGACCGCGAGCGGATAGCCGAAGTCCACGCCGGGACATGTGTACTCGGTCCGGGCGCCGCTCTTGTCCTCCGTGTAGAACACGAGGCCCTCCGGCAGGAGCTCCGACGCGATCTCAGTCACGGTCGTCACCTGGCCGCCGGGATTGTAGCGGAGGTCGATGACGAGCGCTTTCATTCCCTGCTTCTTCAGGTCCTCGAGTGCGTCTTTGAACTGTCCCGACGTCACTTCCTCGAAACGGTCGACCACGATCAGGCCGATATCGCCGTCCAGCATCTCCGAGTAGACCGTCTCCGAAGAGATCTGCGCTCTCGTCACGTCGAATTCAAGATCCTTGCCCTCGCTCTCGCGGTACACGGTGAGGTGCACGACAGTGCCCTCCGGCCCGCGGACCATCGCGACGACCTCGTCGAGGCTCATCTCGTAAGTGACCCTGACGTCGTCGACCTTCATGATAATGTCGCCGGGCATCAGGCCGGACTCTTCCGCCGGCGTGCCGCGGATGACGCCGCTGATGACGGCCGCGTCTTCCTGTTTGGTCAGGTATGCGCCGATGCCGAAGAAATAGCCGCTGAGCTGCTCCTCGAGCTCTTCCATATCCGCTTCGTTGTAGTACTCGGAATAAGGGTCGCCGAGCGAGGAGACCAGGCCTTTATAGACGCCGTCCCGCAGCATCTCCTGCGTCACGTCGTCGACGTAATAGTAGTTTTCCTCGATCATGTCCTGCAGGAGGCTGAGCTTCTCTGCGCTCTCCTGCGTCAGCGCCTCCGTCGTCGCGCCGCCGCTGCTCAGCGACGGCTGCGCCTGCTGCGCTCCGGCCGGTCCGAACACCGCGGGGAAAACAGTCTTTCCCAGAGTGATCCCGGCCAGTGAGATCGCGATTCCCAGAGCGAGGCCGCCCAGAAGTCCGCACGCAAACGCGAATGCCTTCTTGCCTTTTTTCTCCGGGTCGCGTCCCGGTCCCGGATATGGGGAATAGTTTTCCCGCACCGAACGGTAATCCCTGCTGTCTGTACTTGTGTCTGTGTTAAATTCCATGTCCGTCCTTAACCGCCTTCCGGCCGACATCCCGGCCTTAGTCTATCTAAAAACCGATTCAAAAGCCCCGCAGACCGCTGCGGGGCAAGTACTGTCTGTCTCTATATTATATGACAAGTCACCAGAAGTTGATTACAGATTATTTCGTCCTGCGAAATTCCGCGATCCGGCGCCGTGTTCGCGATCCATTGATTCCCCTGCGTCGCGCTCGTGATCCGCAGATCAGGGTCACTTGCTCAGGTAGTTCCAGGGGCTCACGTAGGAGCCGTTCAGCCTCGTCGAGAAGTGCAGGTGCGGGCCGGTGGAATTGCCCGTGCTGCCGACCGCCGCGATCTGCTGGCCGCGCGAGACCTCCTGTCCGGAGGACACGTAGAGCGCGGACGCGTGCATGTAGATCGTGATGAGGCCGTCGCCGTGATCGATCATGACGTAGTTGCCCATCGAGGAGCTGTAAGCCGCCGCGATGACCTTGCCGCTGTAGGCCGCGAGGATCGGTGTTCCGGAGCTCGCCGCCATATCCACGCCGTTGTGGAACAGCTGGTAGCCGTAGATCGGGTGGACACGGTAGCCGTATTCCGAAGAGATGTAAGAGTAGCCGGGGCACGGCCACGCGAACATGCCGCCGTCATATTTGCGCCGCTGCTCCTCCGCGAGCCTTGCGCGCTCCTCCTGGATGATCTTCTCGAGGGCGGCGATCTCCGCGTCGCGCTGCGCGATGTCCGCCTCGTACGCCGCGATCGACTGCTCCTTGGTCTGGATGTCCGCGTTCACGGCGTTGATCTGCGCCTCTTTCTCGGAAAGGAGGGCCTTGACGTTCGCCTCCTCTTCCTCCACGGCTTCCTTCGCCTCGTCCAGCGTCACCTTCTCTTCTTCCAGAGACTCCTTGGTCAGCTCGACGAGCCGCGTCTGCTCCATATAATCGTTCAGCTTGTTCCGGTCGTATTCCTCGATCTTCTCGATATACCCCGCCTTGTTCAGCATGTCGCCGTAGCTTCCCTCCATGCTGAACAGGAGATCCAGATAGAACGTGTCGCCCTTCAAGTACATCATGCGGATCCGCTGCTTCATCGCCTCGTACTGCGCTTCCTGCACAGCGATGGCTTCCTCCAGCTCCGCCTCGGTCTCTGTGATCTGCTGCTCCTTCTCGACGATCTTTTCCTTGAGCGCCTCGATGTTGGCCTGGATCTCTTCGAGATTCCCGTCGAGCTGTGTGATATACGCCGCGAGGTCCGACTTGTTTTTCTCCAGCTCCGCCTTGATCTTCTTGACGTTGCTGAGGCCGCTCTCCAGCTCGGATCGCTCCTTCTTCGTGCTGGCGATCTCGCCTTCCTTCTCTTTGATCTTGTCGTTCGTGAGCTGGTCCGCGTGCACTTCCAGCGCCGCAGGGCTCAGCCGCGCGGGCATGGGCACCGCTGATGCACAAACGAAAAGCAGTGTGCCGAGAGCGGCACACCGCAGCAGTTTCGATCTGAATCGATTCCTAATACTGTGTTCTGACTTCATCCGCTTCCTGTCGATTAGTGAAAAGAACTTATGCGCCGATCCTATTATCTCCGCCGGAAGGGAACAAAACCGCAACAGAGCACCCGATTACACGTGCAGATGCCTGCGGACCGTGAACATGCTTCCAAGGAAACCGATGCCGACGCCGAGAATCAGGCAGGCGGGACCGATGATCCGGATGATATCATACGTCGGTACGAAGCTCATGATCCTCGCCAGCGTCGGGAACCGTCCGACGACGTATTCCGTCGCCCTGCTGTAGAGGATGTAGAGAACGCCGACCGGGATCACGGATCCGATGAAGCCGATGATGAGACCCTGGATGACGAACGGCGCGCGCACGAAGAAGTCGGTCGCACCGATGTATTTCATGATGGAGATCTCTTCCTTGCGCGCCGTGATGCCGGTCGCGATCGTGTTGTTGATCAGGAAGATGGAGACGGCCAGCAGAAGGCCGATGATGCCGACGGAAATATAGGCAATCAGGCGGTTCGCACCCGTCAGGGTGTCAGCCGTGACCGCAGAGTAGTTCATCTCGCGGACTTCCGGCATCGTCTCCAGGAACGAGATCAGCTCGCCCTGCCTGGACACGTCCTTCAGGTTGATCTCGAGATTGTCCATGCCCTCGAGCGGGTTCTCCGTGAAGCCGTCCGTGTACTCCCCGAGATACTCGTCCTTGAAGGAGTCCCACGCCTCCTCGGCGGAGATGAACGTGACGTCCGACACTTCCTCGCGCTCTTCGATCTCGACCTTCATCTGCCGGATCCGCTCCTCGCTGGTGCCGGGCTCAAAGAAGACCGTGACGGAGACGCCCTCCTCCACCGTCTGCACGACGTGGCGGAAGTTGATCACGACCGCGGCCATGACGCCGAACATGAAAAGGCAGGAGGTGATCGTCGCGATCGCCGCCAGCGCAAACCATCTGTTCCGGACGAGGTTCTTGAAGCCCTGTCCTATCGCATAAAAAAACGTACTGATCCTCATAAAATCCCTGTGTCATCGGCGCGAGCGCGCCGCATTCCTTCCTCAGATGAGCGGAAGCGTATCCGTCCGCCAGCTGCCGGTGCCCTGCTCCACATAGAGCTCGTCTTCGTCTTCGTCTTCCTCTTCTTCGTCCTCACCGATCTCTTCGTCGATGTAGCTTCCGTACTGCTGGTCGCTTAAGATGACGCCCTTCTTCATCGTGATGACGCGCTTCTTCATCGCGTTGACGATCTCACGGTTGTGGGTGACGACGACGACGGTCGTGCCGGTTTCGTTGATCTCCTCCAGCAGCTGCATGATCTCCCATGCGTTGGCCGGGTCAAGGTTGCCGGTCGGCTCGTCGCACAGAAGGATCATCGGCTTGTTCACGATCGCCCTCGCGAGCGCGACGCGCTGCTGCTCACCGCCGGAGAGCTCCAGCGGCTTGCTCTTGTACTTGTCAGCGAGTCCCACCATCGCCAGGATCGCCGGCACGTTCTTCTGGATCATTCTTCCGGACACCTGAATGACACGCTGCGCGAACGCAACGTTCTCGTAAACGTTCCGGTCATTCAGAAGACGGAAATCCTGGAATACGATGCCGAGATTGCGGCGGAACTTCGGGATCCTGCTGTTCCGGATCGTGTTCAGCTCATATCCGAGCACGTTGATATAGCCCTCCGTCGGCTTCAGCTCGCGCAGAAGGAGACGAATGAGCGTCGATTTGCCGGAACCGGAATTGCCGACGATGAAGACGAATTCCCCTTGCTTGATGTCCAGGGAGATCCCGTTGAGTGCGGGCGCCCCCTTCGCGTAGGACTTATAAACGTTCTCCAGCGTTATAACATTGCCTTCCGGAATCTGGTGCGCTTGTTTCTTTCTTGCCATAATGCCTCATTGAGTTTGGGAGGCAAATACGCCGCCCTCACTTTAGTAATCGTACTGTTCCATGTACTTCATGTATTTAACAACCATGAGCGCGATCTTGAAGGTGATGGCGTCCTCAAAGACGCGCAGGTCGAGTCCTGTGCTCTTCTGCAGCTTGTCCAGGCGGTACACGAGCGTGTTCCGGTGGATGAACAGCTGGCGCGAAGTCTCGGACACGTTCAGGCTGTTCTCGAAGAACTTGTTGATCGTGGTGATCGTCTCCTCGTCGAACTCGTCCGGATTCCTGCCCTTGAAGATCTCGCGGATGAACATTTTGCACAGGGGGATCGGAAGCTGGTAGATGAGCCGCCCGATGCCCAACTCATTATACGCGATGATCGTGTGATCTTCAAAGAATATCTTACTGACGTCGAGCGCCATCTTCGCTTCCTTGTAGGAGCGGCTGACTTCCTTGATCTCATTCACGACTGTGCCGTACGCGATGCAGATCCCGGTGAAGCCCTCTCCCGTCAGGTATGCTTCCATTGCCTGCGCGGATTTCGGGATGTCCGTGACCTTGTCGTTCTGCCCGAAGGTGCGCACGATGACGACGTTGTTCTCGTCGACCGCCGTGACGAAATCCGTCGCGCTCGCGCCGACGAATTCCTGCATCGACTCCAGAGCGTTGCGCTCCTTGTCCGGGACCGTCTCGATGATCATGACGACACGCTGCGCGTCCAGAGGAATGCGGAGCTTCTTCGCGCGCCCGTAGATATCGACAAGCAGAAGGTTGTCGAGCAGGAGGTTCTTCATGAAAGAATCCCTGTCGTACCTCTCCTTGAACGCGACGAGAAGGCCGCTGATCTGCAGCGCCGCAAGGCGGCCCACAAGCAGCGTCTCCTCCAGTCCTCCCTTCAGGATGAGGATATATTCGAGCTGATGCTCGTCAAACACTTTGAAAAAGCGGAACTCCCCCGCCGACTGCGAATCCGCCTGTGAACTGATAAAATCGCTCGTGACCGCCTGTGCTTCCCCAAACACCTGCGCGGTCGACGCGACTTCATGCCCGTCCGCATCTGTCACTGAGATTTCAAGATGCGAGATGTCGCGGATCCCCTCGATCGTATTTTGCAGAACCTGACTCGGTATCATGCTGCTCCCCCTCAAGAATGATGCCATACTTGATTAAATTTTATAGTAATAATAGGTAAGGTTCAACAAATTTTCCGCATTTTTTTGTGTAAAATTCACATTTTTGATATCTGCGAGGCGATAGAGCGCTCTTTTCTATACCTATGTCGAATCTAACTGAGCCATGACGACAGTTCGCCATATGTGTCGAATTTTTTTCGTCATCTTGTCTGCACATGGCTCATCGCTCTGCACAAAAACCGCCGGGGCATGCAACCGGCTCTGTCTCCGGCTCCATGTCCCGGCGGTCTCTTCCGCACATTTACGGAAAGTCCTTTACCAGGCGGGTGTTGTGGTTCCGCTTAAGGCTTAAGCTGGGCAGATCACTTGTTGTCGACCATGAACTGCAGCAGCTTCTTGATGTCGGCGGGATCGTACGCCACCAGCTCCAGTTCCTTGATCTGGCCGCCGGAGAACGCCTCCGCGAGCGACACGTACTGCGACAGCTTGGACTTCAGATTCAGGCGGTCGCCCTCGTCCGTGACGAGTTCAACTCTTCCTGTGCAGGAATCAATGGTATCAAACAATCCCTTAATATTTTCAATGTTTGTCACTTTCATGTCAGTTTCCTCTCTTTCTGAACCTCTCTGGTTCAACGCATTATATTAGACGAATTTCGGCGAAAAACAATTAGAGATTCCTCCAAAGAATCGCCCCGTTCCCCCCGCGATTTCGTCAGAATTGCGCGACGATTTATTTTTTGTTTATATTTGCCCCGAAAACGACGAAAAAAATGACGGGCAACGGCAAAAGACCGTCGCCCGCCAAAATGCCGGCATTTTCAGCCTGTTTTTTCAGTGCTCCGTATGAGGCATTACTCCACGGCCTCGATCCGGTCCTCCAGGATGCGGATCTTCCCCTCCTTCAGGAGGTGCCCCGCCGCGCGCTTGAACTCGTTTTTGCTCATTCCCATCTCGCTTCGGATCAGGGCGGGATCCGCCTTGTCCGAGAATGGGATCACGCCGCCGCCGGCTTCGAGCCTCTGCAGGATGCGCTCGGCGTCCGTGCCGATCTGCAGCCAGGATTTCTCGCGGATCGACAGGTTCAGCTTCCCGTCCTGCCGGACGGAAGTCACGCGGGCTTCCACCGCGCTGCCGATCGGGAGGTCGCGCACCAGTTCCTTCTTCGGGATCAGCCCGGAGTAGATGTCATCCACCGCGACAAAGGTGCCGAAGTTGTCACTCGTCTCATAGACCGTGCCCTTTACCTGGTCGCCCGTGTGGTAAGGACTCCTGCTCTCGAGATACGGGTACACGTTCATCGTCGCGCACAGGCGCTCCGACTTGTCGAGGTAAACGGCCGCGAGGATCTCGTCCCCTTTTGCGACCCGCGCGGTCTGCTCCTTGAAGGGGAGGAAAAGCTGCCGCTCCAGCCCCCACTCCAGGAATGCGCCGATCTTCGTGACGTCCGCCACCGCAAGGCGCCCGACTTCATGGAGAAGCAGCTTCGGGCGGGTGCAGGTCGCCACCTTCCGGTCCTCGGAGTCGCGGTAGAGGAACACCTCCACCTCGTCTCCCACGCCCGCACCTTCCGGGACCTGCTTCTTCGGCAGGAGAACTTCTTCCTCCCCGCCGTCCGTCAGGTACACGCCGAACGACACTTCTCTCGCGATCTTCAGTTTCTGTATCTCACCAAGCTTAAGCACTATCTGTATTTCCTTCCTATAATTCACTCCGTCTCCGCCCGAACAACTGCGTACGGGCTTCCGTCGGCCGCGTTCAGGCTGACCGTCATCGTATTTCCTTCCTCATACGCCAGCGGATACATGACGTCGCCGAGGAACGCCTGCTTCCTGTATTCCACGAGAAGCCGCTTCACCCTTCGCGTGTCCGGCATCTCCATCAGCGCGAGCCGGACGAACTGCCCGTTGTTGACGTGCCGGTTCGTGTCGAGGTGATGCTCCTGGATCGTGATCTCCGGGCGCGGCGCCCCGTCCGTCCCGGGCAGCCGGATCTTCCTGGGAAGATACTCCATGTCGAGTTTTTCTTCCGTCCCGTACTTGTCCATGATCTCCTGCGGCACCCGCATCGGAACGCCGTTCGCGGTGTCGATCAGCGACCACACGGAATTGGCCACGGCGAGCAGTTCGCCCTCCTCCGTCTCCATCATGAAGTTGCGGAGCCCGATGAACGACTTGATGCTGTACGGGAGCGTGCCTGTCCGGATCTTCTCCCCGAGGCAGGGATACCGGAAGACGTCGATCTGCCAGAAGTTCACGATCCACATGATCTGCTTTTCTTTCATGTAGCCGATGCCGATGCCCAGGTCCTCGGACTGGAACGTCGAGCAGTCCTGAAAAAAATTGATGAGCGATTCCATGGTCAGGCGTCCGTCCGGTCCCACTTCCGAGTAACGGATCCTGCTGCCGAATTTGTACATAAGTTTCCTCTCTCCTGTCCGCCGCCTGAAGGGTCCGCAGCGCGGGTCCCGTCAGCGCCGGTTGGAGCGTCTCCAGATCTTCTGTTCCTCCGCCTCCCGGATCAGCTGATCCCGGTAGTCCGGATGCGCGATGCTGATCAGCATCTCCGCTCTCTCCCAGGTCGTCCTCCCCTCGAGATTGATCGCGCCGTACTCCGTGACGATGTAGTAGACCTGCGACCGCGGCGAAGTGATGATCTCCCCGCTGAAATGCGGGACAATGTTCGAATGCCTCGAGCCGTCGCGGGCCACGTGCACCGAAGGCAGGCATAAGAAAGCTTTGCCGCCCTTCGAAGTCGAGGCGCCGAGCAGGAAGTCGAGCTGTCCCCCCGTGCCGCTGATCTGCCGCATCCCGCTGCTCTCCGACGAGACCTGCCCGAACAGGTCCACGCTGATGCAGCCGTTGATGGACACCATGTTGTCGATCCCGCCGATCACCGCCGGATCATTGACGAAATCAAGCGGGCAGAACGCGATGCCCGGGTTGTCGTCCAGCCAGTCGTAGAGCTTGTTCGTGCCGAACGCAACACCGACAACTCCTTTTCCGGGGAAAAGCGTTTTCCGCCTGTTCGTGAGCTTCCCTGCATTGTAGAGATCCACGTACGCGTCGGAACACAGTTCCGTGTGCATGCCGAGATCCTTTAAGTCGGACTCCGCGAGCATCCTGCCGACGCAGGTCGGCATGCCGCCGATGCCCAGCTGGAGCGTCGCGCCGTCCGCGATGAGCGGCACGATGTGCGAGGCGATCGCGCGGTCGATCTCAGTCGGCGCCTCGCCGCCGACCTGCGGCAGCGGTTCGTGCTCGCCCTCCACCACGTAGTCCACTTCCGAGAGGTGCACGCACTCGCCGAAGCCGCCGCACACCCGCGGAAGATTTTCATTCACTTCCGCGATCACGATGTCGGCCTGCTGGATGATGCCCTTTGTCGTTCCCGTGCTGCACGAGAGGTTGAAGTACCCGTGGCGGTCCATCGGCGTCACAGACACCATCACGACGTTGACCGTGAGGAAGTGCTGGTAATACGGCACGACGTTGTGGAACACCATCGGGATGTAGTTGCACAGGCCCCGGTCGCAGAGCTTTCTCTCATAGTCGGAGCAGTGCCACGTATTATAAATGAAATGCTCCCTCTCCGGATCGCATTCCGCCGTCTGAATAGGGCCAAAGATCAGGTTGCCCCGGATCTTGACGTCCGTCAGCTCTTCTTTTCTCCTCGCGAGCGCCGCGTCGAGCAGCGGCGGAAAGCCGAGCGCGACCGTGTAGTCCACCCAGTCACCGCTCTTCACGCAGCGGACGGCGTCGTCCGCGCTGCACAGTTTTCTCTTGTATTCCGCTTGAATGTCCATACTCTGGTTTCTCTTGGTTGCTTTATTTAAGCAAATCTGCAACGAGATGAATGCTGTGATCCGCCTCCGCAAACACGCCGACGCGCTCCAGGAATCCGTGGAACGTGCCAGCGTACATATAATAAGAGACGTCCGTGCCGAGCTCTTCCAGCTTCGCGACGAACTCCTCGCACTGAATGCGCAGGAAGTCATATTCCGCCGTGATCATGATCGTCTTCGGCAGCTTCGCGAGGACCTCGTCCGGCGCGAGCAGCGGCGACACATGATAATCTTCGCCGGACGTGAAGCCCTGAAGATACGCGCCGTTGATGCCCTCAGACCCGTTGTTGGCCTTCCACATCTGGCTGATCTTGGCCGTGATCATCGGGTCAAGATCTTTTCCCATCATTTCCATCTCGAAGGTGTCGTGGCTGTAGACCGACAGATCCAGCACGGGATAGTACAGGACCTGCACCTTGATGAGATTCCTTCCGAGTTCCTGGTCGCGCAGCACGATCGAGACGCACATGTTGCCGCCCGCGGAGTCGCCGAGGATGTAGATCTTCTCCGGATCGATCCCGTACGCCTGCGCGTTGTCCGCCAGCTCCTCGATCACGTCGTAGCACTCGTTGACGCCCGTCGGATAAGCCGCCTCCGGGGAGAGCGTGTAGTCCACGTGGACCGCGACCGCGTTCATGACGTCCGCCAGCCTGCGGTTGATGTTGTTCAGTCTCGTGAGGCCGCCCATCACAAATCCGCCGCCGTGCACGTAGACGATGCAGGCCCTGCCGCCTTCCGGGGCCGCCTTCTGCGGCGTGTAGACGCGGTACGGAACGCCCTTCAGCTCGCAGTCCTTCTCGTCGACGTCCTTCGCGAGGTCGACCAGCTCATAGGTCGGATGCTCGTCCGGCAGCCGCATCATGCCGACGTCGATCCCGCCGAACATCGGGCCGATCTGCGCCGGCGCCGCGGGTGCGCCGCTCTTTTTCGCTTCCTTCGCGGCAATCTCCCTCGCGAGGTAGTGCTGGTAGATCACCTCGTCCAGGCCGTTCGCGTTCTTCGACTCCGGCTCAAAGACGGTCCTGTTCGCGGCGAGCTTTTTTGCCTTCTTTTCCGGTTCTGCAGCCGCGACTTCCGCCGCCTGCTCCGTCACCTCTGCGCCGATTTTCTTTTCTGTGCTGTCGCTCATGTGTTTACCCTCATTCCTGTTAGTTCGTGCTGCCAATATATCTGTGCAGGATAAACTCCTGCGTGTCTTCATCCGCTCCCGGCATCAGGTAGCTCAGCGCCCCGAAGCCGTTGTCGATCTGCGTCAGTGTCAGAACCTGCTCGTTCCCCTGCTGCTCCGCCCCGATCAGGTAAGCGCCGGTGACGGTATGCTCCGTGAACAGCTCCTCCGGAAGCGCACTCCAGGTATCCGGCTCAAAGACTTCCGTCTTCAGCACATCCGGAACCTTCCCGTACATCGTATCGTACTGCAGGTCCACCTGGTAGTCGCTCTCTTCCGTGATGATCCACATGGTCCGGTGATCCGAGAAGACCACGCCGCCGGTCGGCTCCCCGGTCGCCTCGTCGAACATGACCCAGCCTCCCTCCAGGAAGCTGGTGAGGCCCGCCTCATCGCCATAGCTGCAGCCGCGGCCTTCGCCCTCGAGATCGTGCCCGATCACGTACCGCTGCTTCGGGACGCCTTCCTCGTCGACCAGTTTCAGCCGACTGTCCTCGCCGAACCAGTACTCTCCGAAATAGCCGTCCTTCGTCGCGGCGACCCGGATGCGGGGTTCCTGCGGCAGGCTCACCCGTAGCATCGCGCTCTCGCCCTTCATGAGGACCGCCTTGCCGAGCCCCAGATCAGGGATCCGGATGCCTTCCGAAGACAGGAGCGACGCGATGCCGGAGTCCACATAGGCGCGGTCCACCGAGATCTCGACGTCATCTTCCGCCGCCGTGATCAGCGCCCAGTACCAGTCGGCCGCCTCATCCGAGTCCATCGGCCGCGCGGCGAGCGTCGTCACAGGTCCCTGCTGCATCGCCTCCGTCCGTGAGGCGAAGAAATCGATCGTCACGAGCGTCTTCGGCGCGGGCACGTCCGTCGGAAGATTGGAGACGTACGCCCGGTTTCCGTCCCGGTCGATCCGGACGGTCACCTCAAACTCTCTCTCTTTCCTGTGGTTCGCTTTGTCCGCGCGGACGTAGCGCAGGCGGTACAGATCCCCGTCGGCCGTCCCCGCCGTAAAAGCGATGGCCTGCCTGTCCGCTTCCCCGCGCTTCGCGATGAAGAGCTGGTCCCCGCTGCGATCGTCGCTGACCGCCAGCCAGTCCAGCGAAAGCGGATACCTTGCGTCGCTGTAATCGGTGCCGGTCTTGCGAAGGACGAAGTCCCTGACGTCCTGTTCATAGACGCCGACCAGTTCCTCTCCCTCGGAGCCGCTCCAGTCCTCGTAGGCCTCCCGCTGCACCGCGTCCGGGATCACGCCGATGTCCGCGCCATCCCCGAGCACGTCGTCCCACCGGATCTCTTCCGCTCTCGAATACTCTGTTGAGAAAAAGCCTTTGTCCCCCTGATCCAGACTGTCCGAGAGGTCAGCGAGCTCTTCCTCCGTCAGGACTCTCGCCCCGCCGGCGACCTGCTTCGCCTCTTCCTTCTTCGGTTCTTCGACCTCTTCACTCACGACTTCCGTCTCGCCGGTGCCGCTGCCCTCCGAAGTGACGGCGAACGCGCTGGCCGGGACCATTCCCGCAAACAGCGCCGCAGCGATGAGGAGCGGAAAGCTCTTTTTCATGCCTCTCCAAATCATATTACGTCTCAGCATTCTGAAGGCCTCCTTCCTCAATAAGACTCAAACATCTGCGCCATCGTCTGCACGCTCTTCGCGTATCCGTCCGTCAGGACGCCGCCCTGACCGAACGGGACGCGCTCCCAAGCCATGGAGAGCAGCGCGTAGTGCGGATACCAGTCGTCCTCGTCCGGCGTCCGCATGACTGTGGCGCGGATGACGTAAGCTGTGTCATCAATCACCGACATGTCCTGGATGATCTCGATCGGGCTGTCCTCATCCCAGTAATCATACTCTTTTACATAGTCTTTTCGCAGCACCCACGCGCTGTAGGGGCTGTCGATATAGACGAGGTCCCCGCAGTAGTCCTTTGACAGCGCGAGCGTTCCTCTCTTCGCGTTTACGATCTCCGGCTCGCCGGGCTCGAAGAGATCCAGCGTCGGGACCTCGATCAGGTCCGACGGCAGGTCGGGATCCGACTGCGTGATGTCCGTGATCACATAGGCGCTGTTTTCCTCTCCAGGCACCGCGCCAACGCACACGTAGGTGCAGAGCGCCGCGGCTCTTCCCTTGAAGCAGGCCGCCGTCAGATAGATTCCTTTCTCATCCGAAAGGAACTGCTGCGTCAGCAGCGCCGGATTGAAATAGCCGTCCTCCGCGTACGGGACCTCGATCTCCCCGAGGCAGGTGAGCTCGCCGCTCACGCCGCTTAAGGAGAAAAGCGTATTGACCTTCGACTCCAGGTCACAGGCGAAGAAGATCATGTACTCGCCGTACATCCCGCAGTACTCCAGCGACTCCATTTCCTCCGGGATCGCCCGCGTCACGATCTGCGGAGTTTCCTCTTCGTCACTTGCCGGGACGCCAACGATGCACAGGTCGCCGGCCGTGTCGAGGTCCCGGACCGCCAGGAACCGGCCGTCCTCCGAGATCCCAAGGATGTCCTTGCCGCCAAGGCTTACGAGCTCCTCTCCTTCGGGAGTGACCAGATACGCGTCCGTGTAGTACGGTCCGTCCGCGGCGCGCTCGAGCCAGAAGCCATCGGGAGCCGCGTACAGCTCTCCGGCGCCGTCGTCCTCAAACGCCGCCCGTACCGACTGCTCCGACGCGTCGTAATAAGTGATCTTCGAGCTGCCTTCCCCGGTTCCCGCATTCAGGAACTTCCCGTTCACATGCGGGGAATCCAGCGTTCCTTTTCCATACTGCCGGAAATAGACTCTGTCGCCGACGCGGACGAAATGTCCGCCGTTGTTTTCGATCTCCCCTCTTCGAAAAGCGTCAGCAAACGTCTCCTCCCCGGCCTCTTCCTTCTTTGGAACCGTGACGGCCAGTGCCGGCGCCGCAAGCGCCGACCACAGCGCAGCTGTGAGGACCGCCGCCGACAGGCACGCCGCCGCAAGCCTGCGCAGTCCGGTTCTTTCCATACCCTTTTTCATAATTTCCCCCCAATCAGTCTGCCCCTCGGTTCAGTTAGATAAGTCAAATGGAAAAACTGTCCGCACTGGAACCGCGGACAGTCTCTCCGGCACTTCATCACTCGACGAAGTTCACTTCGCCCTTTTCCTTGTAAACGCCCTTCGGCGCATCGGGATCTGCATAGCCAAGCGCGGCGATGCCCGTGATCTCATAGTTCTCCGGAATGCCGAGCTCCGTCAGCACCGCGCGGACGCCGGGCTCATCGCAGCAGTCGCGCAGCTGGTTGATCCACACAGAGCCGACCCCGAAACCGTAAGCCGCGAGGAAAATGTTCTGCAGCGCGCACGCGTTGTCGTCGTGAGCGAGGTCGTTCTCCGGGTCATTCGACGGAATGATCAGCGCCACCGGCTTGTACATGTCGTAGTTCTCGCGCCCAAGTGCCTTTCCCACCGCCGCGCAGAGCTTCGCGATCGCTTCCGCGTTCGACACGACCGTGAACTTCCAGGTCTTGGAGCCCCTGCCGCTCGGAGCGTGCAGCGCTGCATCCGCGAGCTTCTCCAGGATCTCCCTTGAGACCGGCTGGTCCGTGAATTTCCTTACGCTTCTTCTCTCCAAAATTGCCTGCATCAGTTCCATTGCCACACCCTCCATTCTTCCTATTTTGTAAGACTCCAGCTGTCGTTTCATGCGCCGGGAAGCCGCTGCCGGAGCGGGCAGCCCGCGCCGCCCTGCGCGCAGAATGATCCATATAATAGTATACCATAAGCGCCGCTCTTTCAGTCTTGCTCCGGCGCTGATTCGATTGAGATTCAAGCGCATCAGCAAGGGAATTTTGACTGGTCGCATCCCTCAGCTGACGTTCTTGACATCAGGCAAGGTCAGAGCATACTTGAATCTGATACAATACTTTTAAGCAGACTTATATGCTGCATTCGAGAGAATAAACGAGTGTTTAACAATTCTTATATACGAGGTTCAAGTATGAGAAAAAAACAGCTCGCCCTCGAAGTCATCGAGCGGCTGAAGAAAGAATATCCCGATGCACACTGCACGCTGGACTATGACAAGGCATGGCAGCTTCTCGTGAGCGTGCGGCTCGCCGCGCAGTGTACGGACGCGCGGGTCGACCAGGTGACGCCGAAGCTCTACGAGAAGTTTCCCACCATCGAGGCGCTCGCGAACGCGGACGTGGACGAGATCGAGAAGATCGTGCATCCCTGCGGGCTCGGTCCCAGCAAAGCGCGGGATATCTCCCGCTGCATGAAGATGCTCCACTATGAGTACGGAGACCAGGTGCCGGATACGATGGAAGAACTCCTGAAGCTCCCGGGCGTCGGCAGAAAGAGCGCCAATCTCGTCCTCGGCGACGTGTTCGGCAAGCCGGCTATCGTGACGGATACGCACTGCATCCGCCTCTGCAACCTGATCGGTCTCGTCGACAACATCAAGGAGCCAGCCAAGGTTGAGACCGCGCTGCGGAAGATCGTTCCGCCCGAGGAAGGCAACGACCTGTGCCACCGCTTCGTGAATCACGGCCGCGCAGTCTGCATCGCGCGCCGCCCGCAGTGCCAGGCCTGCTGTCTCAAAGATATCTGCAGATATGGAAAAAGCTCAGAGATCACGTTCAAGTGAACTCTGAGCTTCTTTTTTACAGGTGCCAGCGGGATTTGAACCCGCGCATCAAGGTTTTGCAGACCTACGCCTTACCACTTGGCTATGGCACCGGACTGGATGACTCCGACGGGAATCGAACCC
>DJXE01000090.1 GCA_002449595.1 Lachnospiraceae bacterium UBA7012 | reverse complement strand
CACCATCGCGGCGGCCTGCTTGCCGGTGAGGAAAGGATCCTCCGAATAGTACTCAAAGTTTCTTCCGCAGAGCGGCGTCCTGTGGATATTCACCGCAGGCGTCAGCCAGACGGACATGTTGTTCTCGATGAGTTCCTCCGCGCCGGTGCGTCCGATGCGGTACGTCACCTCCGGATCGAAGGTGCAGGCGAGCAGCGTCGCGCAGGGGAAGGCCGTCGTCGTGAGGCCCGTCTCCTCCTGGAAGCGGACGCCCGCCGGTCCGTCCGCCGTCATGGCGTTCGGGATGCCGAATTTCAGGTTGTTGCCGATGCCGAAGGTGTTCGCAGGGCCTTTGTTCGGCTGGCCGCCGACGAGCCACGCGAGATCCTCGTCCGTGAGCTGCGCCATGAACTGCTCCATCGTGCAATTGCCTTCGTAGACGTCGGACAGGATGAACTCCTTCTTCTCCGCGAAGATGTACTGGAAGCGCTCCGTCGCGCGCTGCGCGGTGATCGGGAACTCCATCTCGTTCTCTTTCTGTTTCCCGAGCGCGCTGTAATCCGTATCATGCGGCTCTCTCTGCGGCAGTTCCTCCCTGGAGCCGTCCGCGCGCAGGCGGTACGGGAGCGAGGTCGGCGCCGCAAGTTCAGTGCACTGCCTCACGATCACGTCGTCCGCCAGCTCATACGCCTCCGCGGCGTATCTGCCGTCCCGGACGCTCGTGCCCACGAAGAACGTGTAAGAGCCCTTTTCCAGGATCCATGCAGACTTTTGGATCTTCCCGAGATCGTCGTAGGAAGCCGCGTCTTCCAGGCATACAGGGATGTCGATTTCCTGGGACTCGCCGGGCGCAAGAAGCCTCGTCTTCCGATATCCGATCAGCTGCTTCGCCGGCTTGCCGAGCACGCCCTGCGGCGCAGTGACATAGACCTGGATGACTTCTTTGCCCGCATACGCACCGGTATTTGTGACTGTGACGCAGACCGTGACCGCATGCGCCCCGTCCTGCTTCTCCAGGGCAGGCTCCGACACGCGGAACGTGGTATAAGAAAGCCCGTAACCGAACGGGTAGACGACTTTCTGAGCCGCACCCGGGATCGTCTCGAAGTACCGGTATCCGACGTAGATGTCCTCGTAATAATTTACATAATCATCTGAATCGAAGAACGTGTCCGCGCTCGGATAGTCCTCCAGGTGTCCCGCGAACGTGTCCGCGAGCTTGCCGGAGGGATTGCCGATCCCCATGAGGAGCTCCGCCTCCGCGAGGCCGCCCTCCATGCCGGACTGCCAGGCGAGCAGCGCCGCACCGATCTTCTCCTCGCCGCGGAACCACGAGGTGTCGACGACACCTCCCACGTTCAGGACGACGATGACCTTGTCAAAAGCATTTTTCACCTTCTCGACCATGGCCTGTTCCGCGTTCGAGAGGTAGAAGTCGCCGCGCTCAAACAGCGCGTTCTGCTGGTCCACGAAGCCGCCGCGCTCGACGCCCTTGTGCTGCTCCGCGGTGTCGTAGATGCTCTTGCGGTCCCAGCCCTCGCCGGAGAACCGGCTGATGGAGATGACCGCGGTGTCCGTGAAGACGCGGGCGCGCCGCACGAGCTCGTCCGGCAGCTCCGGCTCCTTCACCATGCCGGGCGCGATGCCCTCGCCGTACTGCTTCTCCACCTCGCGGCGGTAGAAGGAGACGCCCTCCTCAAACACGCTGACGATACCGCTCAGCTGCGCGAAGCCTTCCGCGATGTTCCGGACGTACGGGACCGTCACGTCGCCGCTTCCGCCGCCGCCTTTTACGTAGTCGATCGTTCCTTTGCCGAACAGCGCGATCTTGCTGCCTTCCTTCAGGGGCAGGATGCCCTCGTTCTTTAAGAGGACCATGCCCTCCTTGGCCGCTTCCTTCGAGATGCGGATGTGCTCGGGGGAAGCCGTCACTTTTCCCTGTCCCTCATACAGCGGAAGATTCGGCTGGTATAACGCTCTCTGCCATTTTCCCATTGTGATTCTCCGTTCCGGAGCCGCGCGGACTCACGCCGCCGCTCCCCTTTTGATCCGGCGCCTGCTGCGCCTTTTTATGCCTGTGCGAGAAATTTCTCGTAGTACGCGAGGTTCTCCCTGAGGTCCCCGCGGAAGATCGCGGAGCCGGCGACGAATAAGTTCGCGCCCGCCTCCAGCGCCGTTCCGATCGTTTCCTTCCTGATGCCGCCGTCGACCTCAACGTCGCAGTCCGCACCGCACGCGCGGATCATCTCCCGCGCCGCACGGATCTTGTCCGTCATCTCCGGAATGTATTTCTGTCCGCCGAAGCCCGGCTCGACCGTCATGACGAGCAGCTGGTCGATCTCCGGGAGATACTGCCGGACCGCTTCCACCGGAGTGCCCGGCTTGACGGAGATTCCGACTTTCTTCCCCGCCTTCCGGATCGCGGCGATCACCGTCTCCGGATCCTCCGCCGCCTCGACGTGGAAGGTGATGATGTCCGCGCCGCAGTCGGCAAACGTCTGGATATAGCGGATCGGATCCACGATCATCAGGTGCACGTCGAAGACCATCCCGGACTCCTTCCGGATGCTCTCGATCACCGGCATTCCCATGGAGATCTGCGGCACGAACAGCCCGTCCATGACGTCGATGTGGAGGTACGATACGCCGCAGTCCTCGATGACCCGGAGCTGCTCCCCGAGCCGGTTAAAGTCCGCCGCCAGGATGGACGGCGCCATCTGCGGCTTATTCATGGCTCTCCATCGCGGCGATCTTGCCGATCCTGCGCGCGTGCTTCTCCAGTCCGGAAAACGCCGTGTCAAGGAACGTATCGACGACGTCCATCGCGACGTTCTCCCCGATGACGCCGGCGCCGATCGCCAGTACGTTCGCGTCGTTGTGCTCCCTCGTCAGCCGCGCACAGGTGACGTCCGTGCAGAGCGCGCAGCGGATCCCCTTCACCTTGTTCGCGATGATCGAGACGCCGATCCCTGTCGTGCAGACGACGATGCCCTTCTCACACTCGCCGGATGCGACGGCGAGCGCCGCGGGGCCCGCGTAATCCGGATAGTCGCAGGAATCCAGGCCGTGGCAGCCGAAATCCCGGTATTCGTCCCCTCTCTCCTCGAGGTGCTTTTTGATCAGTTCCTTCAGGCGGTATCCGCCGTGATCGCTTGCGATCGCTATCATTGCACTCCTCCAGTCCGGGCCGGCGCGGCTCCCTCAGCCTCTGCCGCCCTGCCATAAGTGATTATGTTATCCCTGTTAAAAATGTTATCTTCCCGCATCAGGCGGGTCAAGTCCAAAAAGGGACCGGGCCCGGGTGCTGCCCCTGGTCCGGTCCTTTCTTAAATCTCATGAATGCCTGATAAACTGCCGGCTCGCGATTCGGGTCCTGTCAGATCAGATCCGCCCTTCCGTCAGCTTAGTCGTACTGGTTCGAGCCCGCGAACGGATGCGCCGCTTCCGCCGCCTTCGCAGCGTCGATGCGGACGTCGCCGTTGTCGATGTCGATCAGGACGTACTTGTCGTTGCCCATGCCCATCTCCTTCATGTAGGAGAGCTGGCGCAGGCCGTGCCTGGAAGTCATGCGCTCGATGAGGTCCTTGTTGTCCTTGTCAGCCAGCGAGTACACGATGTCGACGCAGGCGCTGTCGATCGCCAGGATATCAAGGGAGGCGAGGATGCCTACGTCAGGCGTGACGACCGGCTGTGCGCCGATGCCTTCGCAGTCGCAGGAGACGGACATGTTGCGCATCACGTTGATGTAGCTGACGTGCTTGCCGAAGTGGCCGATCGTTCCCTTCGTGGACTCGGAGATCTTCTCCATCAGTTCCTCTTCGAGGGTATCGAAAACGAACTTGCCGGACGCGTTTGCGTCATGGGAGTGGATCTGCGCCTTGCCGACGCGGCCGTCCGCGCAGCCGATGCCGATGTTCTTGTTGGAGCCGCCGAAGCCGCCCTGGACATGGCCCTTGAAGTGGGTCAGCGCGAGCAGGGAATCATAGTTCTTCATGTGGCTGCCGACGCCGATGGTCTCGAACCATCTGCCGCCCTCGACGGGATAGTTGTCCACGCCGTCCTCATCCATGATGTCGACCGTGGTCCACTTGTCCCAGCCGTTCTTCTTCAGGGTCTCCCTGTGCTGCTCGGTGGTGAAGCGGTCGCCGTCGTAGTAGGTGTTGGTCTCTACGATCGCGCCGTCCTGGATCTCGTTCTCAAAGAACTCTTTTACCCATGCGGGCGGAATGATATTGGGGCCCATCGGCTCGCCGGTGTGGCACTTGACCGCGATCTTGCCGACCAGGTTCGCTTTGACTCTCTGATAGATCTTCCGGATGCCTTCGGGAGAGATATCCCTTGTAAAGTAAACGATCGACTCGTTGCCTGTGCGGGCGTCATACGGGACGTACTGATTGCCGCCGGTCCCCGGAACAATTTTTACGTTGGACATTCTGCATCCTCCTGCTTCTTCTGAATTCTGAAACAAACGCCACTGTCGTAAGCTTTTCGCGGCGTGCTCCGCTTCGGAGCCCTACGATAGATTCGAAGACCGGTGTCCGGGTGAGGTATCCCCCAGGGGGGCATCAGTCTTTTGCAGATATTATACTATGAAAACTTTGTGGACAAAATACCTGTTTGCTTTTTGCAGAGGTATTTTTTTGTCATCCGCTTTCCGCTGAAAAGGGCGCTCTTTCTCGCCATATGAGTACAAAAAAGTGTATTATTATTACTGTAGTTTCATTAAGCTAATTTGAAACTTCTTTCAGCAAAACCATCCTGTCGGAAAACAATTTACAGAGAGGAATAAAAAAGCATGAAAGCAGTCAGAATCGAAGCGCCGGGCAGAATGCACCTGGTCGAGGCGGATATTCCCGTCCCGCCGGCCGGCTTTGCCCGCATCAAAGTGAAAGCCGCCGCCATCTGCGCGACGGACCTGGAAGTCATCGACGCGAAGATCCCCGCGAACTATCCGCTGATCCCCGGCCACGAGTGGAGCGGCATTGTCGACGCGGTCGGCGATCCCGAGGACGAGCACTGGGTCGGCAAGGCGGTCGTCGGAAGCAACGACGTGATCTGCCGCAAGTGCCCTGCCTGCCTGCGCGGCGAGTGGCGCTACTGCGAACACTTCGAGGAGATCGGCTTCCGCCGCGACGGCGCGTACTCCGAGTACTTCCTCGTCCCGGTCTACGGGCTCTCCGAGAAGCCGGAGCACGTCTCCTTCGAGCACGCCGCGCTCTGCGAGCCGCTCGGCGTCGCCCTCGGCACGATGAAGAAGGCACACGCGAAGTTCGGGCAGACGCTCCTCATCATCGGCGCCGGCTCGATCGGCCTGTGCACGCTCGCCGTCGGGCGCGCGATGGGCATGCGCCGCATCGTCGTCGCCGCCTCTTCGGAGAAGCGTCTCGGCATCGCGAAACAGATGGGCGCGTACGCGACGGTCGCGACCGACAAGGAAGACCTGGAAGAAGTCATTAAGAAATACCACCCGGACGGCACCGACGTCGTCGTCGACGCGACCGGCATCGAGACCTGCGTGCAGCAGTCCCTCCGCATCGCGAGAAAGGGCGGCACGGTCGTCCTCGAGGGCTACGGCCGCGGGAGGATCATGAACATCCGCATGGACGACATCCACATCAAGAACCTCAAGGTCATCGGCGCCGGCAACAACTGGAACATGCACAGCACGGCGATCTCCCTGATCGCGGACGGCGTCATCGACCTGACGCCCATGATCTCCGCGAAGCTCCGCCTCGAGGACTTCGAGCAGGGCATCGAGATGGCGAGAAAGCGTCCTGAGGGATTCGTAAAGGCACTGTTCATCAATGATTGATCCGGGCCGCGGCGCGGCAGCATCGCCGCGCCCGGCTCTCCGGGAGCTGAGCATGAAACCAGGCAGCATCATAGCAGGCATCGATCTGGGCACCAGTTCCGTCAAGGTGCTGGGCCTTTTCGCGGATACGCGTGAGGTCGCGTTCCTCACCCGCTCCGGCTACGAAGAGAACACGCCGGAGGGCTGGTGGCGCGCGATCTGCGGGGCGCTCTCGCAGGTCGAGGCGCCGCTGCGCGGACAGATCGCCGCGATCGGCCTCTCCTCCCAGGTGGGCACCTGGGTCGTATGGGCAGAGAAAAGCGGGGATCCGGGGGACGAACTCTTTTCCTCCGATGCGGTGATCAGCTGGCGCGACGCCGCCGGCAAGGAAGAGCTGGATGAGGTGCTGTCACGCTTTTCTCCGGAGACGTTTCTCTCTGAGATCGGGATGCCGCACCCGAAGCTCATCTCCTTCCCGATCCCGCGCATCCTGCACGCCGCCCGGACCTTCGGGCAGCTCCGGAAGATCTGCGAGCCCAAGGATCTTCTGTGCGAGAAGCTGACCGGCAATTACGTGTCGGATCCGTGGTCCTGGCGCGGGCTTTATCATCCGGAGAAAAGAACTTACAGCCGCCTCTTCGTACAGGACGTCCTGCAGGTACCGGAAGCGGCGCTGCCAAGGATCATTGAACCCGCCGGCCTCGCCGGCAGTCTCACGCCGCAGGCCGCGGCGGAGACGGGCCTGCCCGCCGGCATCCCGGTGTACGCCGGCCTGAACGACTTCTACAGCGGCCTCGCCGGCATGGGGATCCTGGAGAGCGGGACGCTCTTCGACATCACGGGGACGAGTGAGCACCTCGGCATCACGGAGGACGTGCTGCATCCGGAGGAGAACGTCGTCTCCGGGCCGTACCTGAGGGGATATATCCGCTACGGCGTCACCGCCTCCGGCGGCGCCTCGTTCCTCTACGCGCACCGCGAGCTGCAGGACCTGTACACGCTGGACGTATCCCGCGTCGACGTCCGCAGGGCGCCGGTCTTCCTGCCCTACGTGAATGGGGAGCGGGCACCGATCTTCGACCCGGCGACGTCCGGCGCGTTTCTCGGCATTCTGCCCGAGACTTCAAGGGAGCAGATGGCTTACGCGGTGCTGGAAGGGATCGTTTTCTCGCTCTACCATATTTATGACACGCTGGGAAAGCCTCCCGCCGGGCGCATCATCACCGGCGGCGGCCTCGCGGACGACCCGCGGCTCGCGCTCTTAAAGGCGTCCGTCTTCGGCCTCCCGCTCCTGCGCCTCATCGAGCAGGAGAGCTCGGCCCTCGGCGCCGTCATGTGCGCGTCGATCGGATGCGGCATCTTCCCGGACATGGAGGCCGCGGCCGCGGCGCTCTGCCGGACGGAAAAGATGGCCGACCCGGATCCCGCGCTGACGCCGCTTCTGCGGGAGCGCTACGCCGTCTACCGCGGACTGTACCCGCCGCTGAAGGAATCCTTCCACGCACTGCATGACCTGCAGCGCGGACCGGCGTTCTGATCCGCCCAAAGCATTATTTTGGAGACGATCCTGCGTCTCCATTCACTTAAATCTGTAACCCGTCAACAGCCCGCAGGGAGAGCATTTCATCTCTCCGGAAAGGAATCGCCACATGAGCTGCGTCATCTTCGGCGCGGGCAAGATCGCCCGCGGCTTCATCGGACATCTTCTCTATCTCAGTGATATTCCGTTCACCTTCGTGGAGAAGGCGGACGTCCTCGTCGATCTCCTGAACGAGCGGGGACAGTACCCGGTCAACATTCTCGGCGCCCCGGAAAAGAACTGCACCGTAAAGGGCATCCCGGCGCTGAAGTTCTCCGACGAGGAGGAGATCGTCGACCAGATCGCGCACGCGGACGCCGTCTTCAACGCCGTCGGCGGGAAGAACCTCGACCAGATCGTCCCCTTCTACACGAAGGGCATCGAGCGTCGCGCGGCGCTGGCGGAGGGCGTGTCCGAAAAGCTCCGCGGCGGCGTCACGGAAGAAGCGCTGACACAGGAAGAGCGGCGCCTGCTGCGGCCGCTGAACTTCATCACCTGCGAGAACTGGAAGAAGCCGGCCGACATCCTGCGCAGCGGCATCGACGATGCGATCTCTGAGGAAGCAAAGCCCTGGTACCAGGAAAACGTTGGAATCACGGAGGCGGTCATCCTCCGCAGCGGGATCGACGCGACCGCGCAGCAGCGCGAGGCGGATCCCCTCTGGGTCAACGTCCAGGACTACTGGCAGCTGCATGTGGACGCCTCCCGCATGAAGGGCGTCACGGAGGAGGACATCGCCGTCTGCAACGGCAGGCTCGCGGAAGAGCCCTCGCTCTCGATCGGCGCGATCGCGGATCCTCAGGGACCGGATCTCCTCAGGATCAAAGGCCTGCACCTCCTCGACTCCTTCGACGGGTTCCTCGAGCGCAAGTTCTACACCTACAACGCAGCCAACGGGACCGTCTCCTTCATGGGCGCCCTGCTCGGCTACGAGATCCTCTCCGACGCGGCGCGCGATCCTTTCATCCTGGAGAACCTGGACGGCGTCTACCGCGAGACTTCGCAGGCGCTCTGCAAGAAGTACGGCTTCGAGTGGGACGACCAGTGGGCCTTCACCCGCACGTCGCTGAAAAAGCTGCAGGACGTCACGATCGTGGACACCATCGAGCGGAACGCGCGGGATCCGATCCGCAAGCTCGGGCCGGACGACCGTCTCGTCGGGAGCGCACGCATGGTATACGGCTACGGGATCCTTCCGGAGCACCTGTGCACTTCCATCGCCTGCGCGATCTTCTATAAGCCTCCGGTGCCGGACGTGACGGACGACTCCGCGGACGAGCTTGCGCGGCTGCGCCGGGAAGAAGGCATCAACTACATCATTGAACACGTCTGCAGGCTGGATCCGGCAGGGGAGATCGCGGACACAATCCGCGCGAAGATCTCCATGCTGAGAGACCGCGGTTATATCAAGGAGTGAGCTTTTCCTGGTGACGAAGGGCGAGACCATCAGCGGTCCTTCCTACAAGGGCGTGACGCAGATCACCGGCGGCAAGATGACGGTCAACATCCTCGCGGAGCACAAGGAAGAAGACTACTTCCGCGTGCAGCGGCAGCTGACCAGTGCGGTCCTCGACATCCTCGCGAAGGAGGACATCCCGACGGCGTAATGTGGCCGCATCCGTCATTCCATTTTTGGTTAAGAAAAGCCGGACCACCCGCCCTCAAGCATTTTCGAATGCTCTGGTTCGGGTGCTTGGACAGTTCTGAAGCAAACAAATCATAATTTAGTACTAAATCTTGGAGAATATGATGGGTAAGATTGTAATTATCGGCGCCGGCAGGACCGGGCGCGGTTTCATCGGAAGGCTTCTCGCCGAGGGCGGCGCGGAGTTCACATTTGTTGATAAAGATGCGGCACTCGTGAACGCGCTGAATGCGCAGGGCTGCTATGACGTGCACTTCTTTGGCGACGTCCGGCTTCCCTTCTCTGTGGCCGGCTATCAGGCGTGCACCTGGCAGGATGCGGACCTCACAGACGCGGAGCTGATCTTCACCGCAGTCGGCGGGTCGAATCTCGCGGACGTGGGACACAGCCTCGCGGAAAAGCTCGTCCCCGGCAAGGCATATTACATCATCGCGGCGGAGAATGCGAAGGGGCCTTCGAAGACGCTGAAGGACGCCATTCTGGAAGGCGGGGACAGCTCTGCTTCACCGGCAGGCGGAACCTCCGCTGAAACAGGCCAAAAATTAAATGCGGCAGATATCCGCGTCAGCGAGGCGACGGTCTTCTGCACGACGATCGAGAGCGGCGCCATCACCGGGTCCGCGGCCGGCGGTGAAAACGCTTCGGACGGTGCAGTCTCCGGCGAAGCATCCGCGGATGACGGCGCACCCGCGCGCGACCTGTCGATTCACTCGGAAAACTACCCTTACCTGCAGTTCAACGCGGACCTGCTCGGCGACTACGTGCCGGAGGTGGCCGCGATCCGTCCGGTGAAGGGATTCGGGGATTTCCTGACGAGAAAGCTTTTCACTTATAATGCGGCGAGCGGGATCATCTCCTATCTCGGCGCGCTGAAGGGATACGAGAACTATGCGGAGGCCGCCAACGACCCGGAGATCCTCGCGCTGATGGATCACAACTACGCAGTCTCGAACAGCGTGCTCTGCAAGCTCTTCGGCTATGATCCGAAGGACCAGGAGGAGTTCGCGAAGCTCTCCAGGGACAAGTTCTTAAACCGCACGATCGTCGACTCCATCGAGCGCAACGCCCACGACCCGCTCCGCAAGATCGGGCCCAACGAGCGCATCATGGGACCCCTGCGCCTCATCCTGCAGGAAGGCGGGGACGGCTCCGTGCTCGAAAAGACCGCGGCAGCACTGCTGTGCTACCGCGGCGTGAATGAAAACAAATGGGATCAGGTCCGCGCGCAGCTCTCCCCGGAGGAGATCCTGCGGCAGTACGGCGGTCTCACCGACGAGGCCTGCCTTGCGCG
>DJXE01000107.1 GCA_002449595.1 Lachnospiraceae bacterium UBA7012 | reverse complement strand
CCGGGCGTACAGAAGCCGCACTGCGCGCAGCCGTGCGCCATCCATGCGACCTGCAGCGGATGCATGTCGCTGATGGTGCCGATGCCTTCGATCGTCGTGATCTCCGCATTGTCGCGGATCCGGCTGATCTTCACAACGCAGGACTTGGTGACCTTGCCGTCAACGATGACGTTGCAGGCGCCGCAGTGTCCCTCGCCGCAGCCGATCTTGCAGCCTGTGAGGAGCAGGTGCTCACGCAGTACCTTCGCCAGGGTCTCGTCCTGGTCGAGGATCAGCTGGCGTGTCACACCGTTGATCACAAGTGTTTTACGAATCATACCTAACCTCCTTTTTGTGAAATTACAAGTTGCTACCCCATGATACAATCGCAGCGCGCGGCTGAGGCGGTGCGCCGCTCCCGGGATGCGCTCACGCCTTCCCGGAGTGTCCGCCGCACGGGTCGTGGTCCGCTCCGCCGCCGGTCAGGTCTCTGATCCTTTCCAGCCCCCTCGAGGAGTAGAACACGAGCTGGGAGGTGCTCCCGTCGAGATTCTCTCCGGACAGCCGCAGGAAGTTCGCATTCTCATAAAAATCTACCGGCAGTTCCCTGCGGTACACCTTCCCCGTGGCCTCATCCTTCACTTCCACCGTGATCATGCTGGCAGAAATCTCGTACAGTTCGCCTTCCATCTCAATCCTCCGCACGCAGTGCACACAAATTGTATTCTTACAATAATCATATTCCCCCCTCGGAATCTCTTTCAACTTACACTGGAATACTATTCAACGAAAATGGAGGCTCAGATTTGTGCACTTTACACAAACCAAGGCCTCCATTCGGCTGCTCATATGTTGTATTTTACTCAGTTTTTACATTTTTCCGCCCTTTGCCGGCACTGCTGCCACCTCCACGCACTCACGATCGTCCCGCGGTTTCCCGGAAAAAGTGTCCGCTCCTGCCTCCCGTCTTTTCCAGCAGGCGGATCTCCCCGATCTCCATCCGCTGGTCGATCGCCTTGCACATGTCATAGACCGTCAGGAGCGCGACGCTGACGCCGGTCAGCGCCTCCATCTCCACGCCGGTCTTTCCCTCACACTTCACGCGGCAGAAAGCGGTGATGGAACGGGCCTCGTCATCCGTCTCAAACCACACTTTCGCGTTCGTCAGAAGCAGCGTGTGGCACATGGGAATCAGCGCGGATGTGTTCTTGACGCCCATGATGCCCGCGACCTGCGCGACGGTGAAGACGTCCCCCTTTTTGACTTTCTTCCCGAGAACCGCGCGGTAGGCGTCATCCGACATCAGGATCCTTCCGGATGCCAGGGCCTCCCTCTGCGTCACGTCCTTTTCCGCGACGTCGACCATATATGCGTTGCCGTGTTCGTCGAAATGTGTAAATTCCTTCTCCATGCCGTTCCCGCTTTCCTGATGCAAGTTCTCTGCTCCGGCTCTCCTTATCCGGGCTCTCCGCCCCGCTTCCTTACTCGTTCTCTCCGGTTCCATCCTGCAGGAAAAGGATCCCGTCCTCCTTCAGCTGCAGATAGTCCGGCTTGCCCCTCTCCTCCAGCGCAGCCCACCCGCCGCGCTGTACGAACCAGGTGATCACGTGCTCCCGCGCGTATCCGTCCTTCTCCGGCCGGATATAGAAGTTTTTCTCAAAAGGCAGGTCCCTCTGTCCGTGGAGCCGGAACGCGATGCAGTTTTCCTTCCGCGCGCCGTAGACGGGCTCAAGAAAATGCGCCCGGTAGCCAATACAGTTGAAGTGCTGTGGCAACACCTTTTCCGTGTGCAGTTCGATTCCCCAGTCCCGCGCGAGCAGCGCGTGATCGGAGAGCCGCTCCGCGGCGGAGAAATTCTTGCACCCGGTGAGGATCGCCGCCGCCTTCGTGTGCGGATCGCGGAACACCTCGCGCACGCCGCCCTGCACCTCGACCTGTCCCCGTCCCATGATGATAAGTTCGTCCGCAAAGCGGTAGATCTCGTCCCGGCTGTGGGAGACCATCAGGATGAGTCCGTCGTATTCCGCAAGATACTCCAGCAGTTCCTCCTGCAGCCGGTCCTTCAGATAGGCGTCGAGCGCCGAAAAGGGCTCGTCCAGAAGGATCACCTCAGGCTTATAGGCCAGGATCCTGGCGAGTGCGACTCTCTGCTGCTGACCGCCCGAGAGGCTGCGGGGAAGCAGCTTTTCCAGACCTGTGAGGCCGAACATCCGGATCATCTCCGCGACGCGCTTTTCCCGCGCCGCCCTTCCTCCGGCGTCCCTGCCCCTGAGGCCTGCCGCGATGTTCTGCTCCACGCTCATATTCGGGAACAGCGCGTAGTTCTGAAAGAGGTAGCCGGCGTTTCTCTCCTGCGGCGGGATATTGATCTTCCGCTCCGCGTCGAAAAGCACTCTCCCGTTCAGCACGATCCTTCCCTCATCCGGCGTCACGATCCCCGCGATCGCCTTCAGTGTCATGGACTTGCCGCAGCCGGATGCCCCGAGGATCCCCGTGCGCCCGGCCTTCGCCTGAAATTCCATATCCATCCGGAATCCGCCGAGCTTCTTCCGGATCTTCACCTCGAGTTCCATCTTCCGCTACCACCGCTCCACATTCCGGATTGCCTTACCGGAGACCCAGTTCATCAGGAAGATCGAAAGAAACGCGATCAGGAGAACGATCCCGACCCAGATCCCTGCCGTCAGGTAATTCTGGTCCTGGATCACCATCGCGATCCGCTGCGAGACCGTCGCCGTCTTGCCCGGGATGTTGCCCGCGAGCATGGACGTCGCGCCGTACTCCCCGAGCGCCCTCGCGAAGGTGAGGATCGTGCCGCTCGCGACGCCCGGCCCGGCGTTCGGCAGCACGACCTTCCAGAAGATCTCGCGGTCGGGCATTCCAAGCGTGCGCCCGGCGTGGATCAGGCTGATGTCGACCTGCTCGAAGGCGGCGCGCGCGTTGCGGTACATTAAGGGAAAAGCAATTACCGTCGCGGCGATGATGCATCCGAGCCAGGACTGCACGACCTTGATCCCGAACTGCCGGTACAGCAGTATTCCGAGCGGCCTCCGCCTGCTGAACAGAAGCAGCAGGAAGAAGCCCGCGACCGTCGGCGGCAGGACCATCGGAAGCGTCAGGATGCCGTCGAGGACCGATTTTTTGCCGGGGCCGGCGTACATCAGGCGTCTCGCCGCGAGGATCCCGAGAAAGAACGAGAGGATCGTCGCCACGACGCCGGTCTTAAGAGAGATCCACAGCGGGCTCCAGTCGAGTCCCCGCAGGATTTCCAGTAATCCGTTCATGGTTACAGCCTTTCACGATCCGGAGACCGGCGGCCTTAAGCACCCGCCTCAAAGCCGCCGGCCACAGGCTCATCCGCTCCGTTCAGCCGGATGGCGTCACTCGACGTTCGTGTCGAAATAATAGGAATCAAAGACCGCCTTCGCCTCGTCGGAGACGCAGTAGTCGACGAAAAGCTTCGCAGCCTTGACCTCGTTCTCGTCCGCCTCCTCGTTGACCACCTGCGCGATGGGATAGATCACGTTGCCGGTGAGGTCGTAGGAGACCTTTTCAAGGATGTCGAGCTTGTCTTCATAGCCGTAGGTATCGGAGTAGTAAGTCGTGCCGACTTCGCAGGATCCCTCGACCACGGCCGCGAGGACCTTGGAGACGTTCGACTGCTCCGAGATCTCGACGCCGCCCAGCGCCTCGGAGACTTCCTGCGTCGTGTAGGCGGACGCGTCCTCCGTCTCCGGCAGGAGGCCGAGATTCATCATCGCGACGCGGGAGTATCTGCCGACCGGGACCGAGCCGTCCGCGAGGGCGATGCTCTCCGCCTTGCCGATGTCGGCGAGACCGGTCACAGCCGTGCCGCTATCCTTCAGCGTAACGACGACGACTTGGTTGTTCACGACGTTGTGCCGCGTTCCCTCGACGACAAGTCCGTCGTCCTGCTCGAGCGTATTCATCTGCTTCTGGGCTGCGGAGAAGAACACGTCGCAGGCGTATCCCTCCTCGATCTGTGTCAGAAGCTTGCCAGAGCTGTCCGCGTTATACACGACCTTGATGTCCGGGTACTTCTCGTTAAAGTTCTGCGCGATCACGTCCATGACCGTGCTCAGGCTCGCCGCGATGAACACCTGGATCTCCGCGGGCCGGACGACGTCTTCTTCCCCGGCGGCCGATTCTTCCGCTGCCGGCTCTTCCGCTTCGGTTTCTTCCTCAGCAGACGGCGCTTCCGCCGCCGGCTCTTCCACTTCGGTTTCTTCCTCGGCAGCCGGCTCTTCCGCGGGCTCTGCGGCCTCTTCTTTCGTCTCCGCAGGTGCGGGAGCCGCGGCCGGTGCGGCGGCACACGCGGTCAGTCCCAGGACCATGGATGCTGTCAGGATCATTGCAATCAGCTTTTTCATTGTTGACTCCTCCCTCGCCGCCCCTCCGGCGGCACACTGCTGTTGCCTGTTTCTCTATCTGCTCGGCCGCCGGAGCTTCCCGGGGCCGGATCAGGCGTCATTCATCCCCCGGCGTCTGTTTCCCGTTCGTGCCGGCGGATCCTCCCTTAATTGTCATCCGTGCCCCGCAGGATCCCGAGTCCGTGCCGGAGCGCCGGAAGAATGATCTCCAGGTCCTCGCGGCAGGCCTTCGGGCTGCCGGGAAGGTTGACGATCAGCGTCTTCTTCCGGATCCCCGCCGTCTGGCGGCTCAGCATCGCGTGCTTCGTGATCTTCAGGGACTCCGCCCGCATTGCCTCCGCGATGCCGGGCGCCATGCGGTCACAGACGGCCGCGGTCGCCTCCGGGGTCACGTCGCGCTCTGAAAAGCCGGTCCCGCCCGTCGTAAAGATGACGCTGGCCTGCCGCTGGTCAGCGAGCCGCATGAGCTCCCGCTGGAGCGCCGGCCGCCCGTCCGGCAGAAGGATCATCTCGACAACGTCATATCCTTCCTGTTCCAGGATCTCCCGGATCAGCGGTCCGCTCCGGTCCTCGCGCTCCTTCCGGAAGGCCCGGTCGCTGAGCGTGATCACCGCCGCGGTAAAAGGCCGGTCCGGCGCGGCTTCGATCAGTTCGATCTCCTGTCCCGGCCGGATGACGCCGCCCGTGAGGACCCGCGTGAACACGCCCTCCCGCGGCATGATGCAGTCGCCCACCGCCTTGTAGATCGCGCAGTGATCATGGCACTCCTTGCCGATCTGTGTGAGCTCCAGAAGCACGTCCCCGATCCGGAAGCGCGTTCCCACCGGGAGGCTCTTCAGATCAAAACCCTCGACGATCAGGTTCTCCCCGAATGCGCCGAACTCCACCTGCGCTCCCTTCTCCCGGAACGCCTGTATGCTCTCAAGTCCCAGAAGGCTCACCTGGCGGTGCCACTTCCCGGCGTGCGCATCCCCTTCGATCCCGTGTTCCGGGATGAGGACCGCCTCGCCGATCTCATACTTCTGTGTTCCCTTCGCGTCACTCCTGCAGATCGCGATCAGTTTTCCCATGTCGTTTTCTCCCCCATTCAGTCCGGCCGTCTTTCTCACCCGCCGATCTGTACCATGCGCTTTCCTTCCGTGATCTCCGAGACCGTCTCGAAGCAGTGCGCCTCCGGTTTCCTGCGGACCGCCTCCCGCAGCGCTTCCTCCAGCTTCCATGCGCGGACCGCAGGATCTCCTTCCCCGCGCAGGATCCCCCGGACGTCGACCGTGTCCCCGTAGCACAGGCACGGCTTGATGAGGCCCGTCGAAGTCATGCGGAGCCGGTTGCAGCTGTCGCAGAACTTTCCGTGGATCGCGCTGATGAATCCGACGCTCCCTGTAAACCCCGGGATGTGCATGTAGACGGCCGGTCCGTTGCCGTGGACTTCTTCATCTGCGCGGATCAGCGGGTACGCCCGGGCGATCTGCCCGATGAGGGCCTCGTTGCTGACCCCGGCGGTCTGCCGCCCGGCGCCGATCGGCATCATCTCGATAAACCGGACGTCCAGCGCGCGGTCCTTCGCGAGCAGCAGCAGTTCCTCCCACTCGTCATCGTTGACGCCGCGCTGCAGGACCGCGTTCAGCTTGGTGCGGATCCCGGCGTCCAGTGACGCCTGGATGCCCTCCAGCACGGACGCCAGGGCATCGGTGCCGGTGATCTCCCGGAACCTCTCCGGCCGGAGCGTGTCCAGCGAGACGTTCACCGCGTCGAGTCCCGCGGCTTTCAGCGCGCCGATCTGCTCCGCGAGCAGCGTCCCGTTCGTCGTGACCGTCACCTCACGGATCCCCGGGATCCGCTTCAGGATGCCGATCAGTTCCGGCACGTTCCTTCGCACGAGCGGCTCTCCGCCGGTCACCTTCAGCTTCCGGAAGCCGAGCCGGGCCGCGGCCCTCGCGGTCTCTTCGATCTCCTCATACGTGAGGAGATCGGGCATCGGAAGCTTGTCGATCCCCTCCGGCATGCAGTACCGGCAGCGCAGGTTGCACCGGTCCGTGACGGAGATCCTCAGATAGTCGATCTCTCTGCCGTAACTGTCTTTCATTTCCGGCTGTTCCTCCGCATACAGCTGTGTCCGCCGCTCAGACCGCACCTTTTCCGAACCCGCAGTTCGGGAAGGTGCACACGTCGCAGTTCAGGCACAGCCCGCCCATGCCGAGCCTGCTGATCTCCTCCGCCGTCACCGGATCATCCGCCATGAGCCGCGGCAGCACGAGATCGAAGATCGTCCGCTTCGCGTACATGACGCAGCCGGGCAGGCCGCAGATCGGAATCCTCTTCGTTTCCCCCGCTTCATCCTTCGCATACTTGTAAGAAAGCATGAACATTGCGCCCGGGAGGACCGGCGCGCCGTAAGTGATCACCTCGTCGGCGACGGTGCGGATCGCGAGCGGCGTCCGGTCATCCGGATCCACGCTCATGCCTCCGGTGCAAAGGATCATGTCGCAGCCCGCTTCGAGCATCTCCCGGATGCAGGAGATCTCCATCTCCGCCTCATCACTGCTGAGCGCATGCGCCGTGACCTCTCCGCCGTACTCCTCGACCTTGCGCTTTACGACCGGCGTGAACCTGTCCTCGATCCTCCCATAGTAGACCTCGTTTCCGGTGGTCAGTATTCCGACTTTCTTCTTCCGGAAGGGCAGGATCGTGAAGATCGGCGCGCCGCCGGCCTTTTCCCTGACCTGCTCCATCTTCTCCTTCTCGATGATCAGCGGAATGATCCTTGTACCGGCGATCTTGTCCCCCGCCCGGACCGGGAAGTTTCCGTGCCTGCACGCGATCATCATCTCGCCCTGGCTGTTGACGGCATCGAGGCGCGCGCTGTCGACCTTCAGGAGGCCGTCCGTCTCCGCCACGACCTCGACCTTGCCTTCCTTCACTTCAGACGGGTGCATGAATTCATTCGCGCACAGCCCGTACAGCACCATCGCCGCGTCGTTTTCGTGCATCATCGACTCGTTCACTTCCCAGATGTAGATGTTGTCCTTGCCGACGCTGAGCAGCACCGGGACGTCCTCCTCGGTGATGATGTGTCCCTTCCGGAACACCGGTCCCTTGAACTCCCCCGGTATGATCTGCGTGATGTCGTGGCAGAGCATCTGCCCTACCGCCTCGGTCGTCTTCATCAGTTTCATGACGCTGTAACCCCCCTGTTTTTCTGCGCCGGAACGATGCCGATGCATATTGTATTTGATTGCTACTTGCATTTTATTACTATTCGCTTTTCAATACAACTTGCTTTGGAATACAATCTGGAATCCATCTGTGATATGATAGGTGCAGCAGGATCCCTGTAGAAGGGACTATACGGAGAGGAGAAGGAAATGCAGACCGGAGCAGTGATCGTCGCGGCGGGCATGTCATCCAGAATGGGCGATTTCAAGCCGATGCTGAACATCGGCGCGATCACGATCGCGCAGCGCGTCGTGGCGACGTTTCAGCAGGCAGGCATACAGCGCATCGTCATGGTCACGGGCTACCAGGCGCAGATGCTCGAGCGGCACCTGGCCGGCAACGGGATCGTCTTCCTCCGCAACGAGAACTATGAAACGACTAAGATGTTCGACTCTGTAAAGATCGGGCTCGAGTACATGCGTGATAAGTGCGACAGGGTCCTTTTCACGCCGGTCGATATTCCGCTGTTCACCGCCGACACCGTGCGCGCGCTCATGGACAGCAACGCGCCGCTGTGCTGCCCCGTCTGCGACGGGGAGACCGGCCACCCGGTCATGATCGCGACGGATCTCGTCGACCTGCTGCTCGGGGACAGCGGGGAAAGGGGCCTTAGCGGCGCGATGGAGCGGCTCGGCATTCCCATGGAGCAGATCCCCGTCAGCGACCGCGGCGTGCTGCACGACGCGGACACGCCGGACGACTACCGCGCGCTCCTTCAGTATCACAACAGCCAGCTGATCCGGCCCGTTGTCAGTCTCTCTTTTGCCCGGGAGACGGAATTCTTCGACGCCAATATCGCGGCGCTGCTGCGCCTCGTCGATGAGACGCACTCCGTGCGGAGCGCGTGCCAGCGCATCCAGATCTCCTACTCCAGCGGATGGAACGCGATCCGCCGGCTGGAGACGCAGCTCGGCATGTCGCTCGTCGACCGCACGCAGGGCGGGCCGCACGGCAGCCGCTCCGAACTGACAAAAAGCGCCAGGAAGCTGCTTAAGTGCTACGAGCTGCTCTCTGACGCTCTCCGCAAGAAGGCGGACGATATGTTTTCCCAGCTGCAGGAGAAGTTTCTCACGGATGACAGCAGTCTTCTCGCGGATGAAACTTCATCTGAGGATCCGCAGGGCGGGAAGGATTGAACGGAATTGATTTGAATCAAACAAAGCGCCGTATCCGCTCACACAGGGCAGGATACGGCGCTCTTTCTTTTCTCACAGCAGCAGTGATGCGACGTTATTTTTTACACCGGGCAGTGATGCGCCGGCACGCCGGTCTTCGCCGCGCGCTGCTGCGCCCGGACGAGGATCATCTCCGCGGCGATGCTGACCGCAATCTCCTCCGGCGTCACGGCGCCGATGGGCAGGCCGACGGGCGTGTGCACGGAAGCGATCGCCTCTTCGGGGATCCCCGCCGCGCGGAGTCTCTCGTTCACTGCCAGAGTCTTTTTCCTGGAGCCGATCACGCCGACGTAAGCCGTCTTGTGCCTAAGGAGGTACTCCTCCGCGTCGCAGTCTCCCTTGTGGCCGCTCGTCATGACGACGGCGAAGTCGTTCTCACCGATCTCGAAGTGATCCCCGATCGAGCGGAAGCTGCCGCAGATGCGTGCCTCCGTTCCCGGGAATCTGGACTCGTCAAGAAATCCCTCTCTGTCATCGTAGATCACGACCCGGAATCCCGCCGTCTGGAGGATCGGGGAGAGCGCTCTCGCGCAGTGGCCGGCACCGAAGATCACCGCCCGCTCCATCACGGGCAGTTCCACCTTCGTGCACTCCTGTCCCTCTGCCGCCGCCTCGCCGGCGAGCGTGTTTCCATCCGCGTCCGCCAGCGCCGGGAAGGAGCCGTCGTGCTTTAACACGAGGACGCCGGGCTCCTGCGCGTCGATCCTCGACAGGACCTCCCGCACGAACCCGTCCCAGCGGGCGTCGTCCGCGTCGATGAACTGGAAGTGGACGTCGACGTCGCCGCCACAGACCATTCCGATATCTTCGGCTGCATTTCGCCGCAGCCGGTATCCATGCACTTCAGACTGTCTCTCCTCGAGGAGCCTGAGCGCGCGCAGCTCCGACTGCTTTTCCACCGCGCCGCCGCCGATCGTCCCGAGGAGCTGTCCGCCGCCTCCGACGAGCATCATGGAGCCCTTGCCGCGCGGCGTGCTCCCTTCATCCGACAGGATCGTGACCATCACGAGGTCCCTGTGCTCCTGCCTCTCATACGCGATCCGTGTGAAAATGTTTTTCATCCCGCATCCTCCTTAGATCCGGCCGGGGAGCTGTCACTGCGCCATTTCCATCAGCGCGTCGTACTGCTCGTCCGTGAGTTCATGATGATAGAACAGGTCATAGTAGCGGACCACTTCTTCCTTCAGGTCGTAATCGGCCGCTTCCGGATACAGGATCTTCGTCAGCCAGATCATGCCGAGGTAGCGCTGCACCGAGGGCGGGAATCCGAGCCAGTTGTAAGGTCCCATCGGGACGCGGTAGTATTTGCCGTTCTTGATCGCGGAGATCGTCTGCCAGTCCGGATCGTCGCCGACCGTCGCGCAGATGCTCTCCGGCGCAAAGATGATCACCTCCGGATCCCAGTTCATGATCTGCTCCAGGTCGGACTCGTTGCCGGTTCCCTTCGAGGAGGGCTCGTCCACGACTGCGAGGTTGTCAGCCAGAAGGTCGACGACTTCCGCGTGGAAGGAGTCCTTCGCGATGACGTTGAGTCCGTTTTCACCTGCGATGAAAAGCAGTTTCGCCTTCTCCGAGGCTTCCGCCGCCTTGATGCTTCTCTCGTAGACTTCCTCGCAGTAGGACGCGAGCTTCTCGCCTTCCTCCTGCCGTCCGAGCAGGTCGCCGAGCATGCGGTAAGCGTCTCCGGTGTCCTCCATGCCCGCGGTGATGTGGACGAACGGGATCCCGGTCTGCTCCTGCAGCGCGTCGAGGTCCTCGACGATCGTCTTCTTCGGCTGGCCGAAGTCGATCACGACCTGCGGATCCGCCGCGAGGAGTTCCTCAAGGTTCATCTCTCCCTTGCCGCCGTAGAGCTGGCCGAGCACTGGCAGCTGCAGGTATTCTTCAGGGATGAACTGCTGCGCGTCCTCGCTCCAGTCGCTCGTCCAGCCGACCATCAGGTCGGGAGCGATGGCGTAGAGCGCGATCTGCGCGAGCGGGCCGGACGCCGCGATCCTGGTGATCTCCGCGTCGATCTCAACTTCTCTTCCCGTGGAATCCGTAAAGATTCTTGTTGCGCTGCCTTCGTCCTCTGCCGCTTCTTCTGATTCAGAAGTCTCTTCCTCTGCCGGCGCTTCCGAAGCCTCTTCCTCCGCCGTCTCTTCCGGAGCTTCGGGTGCTTCCTCCGCCGCACTCTCCGCGGGCGCAGGGGCCGGTGCCGGCGCCGCCGCACACGCGCACAGCGACGTCATCATCGCCGCCGCAAGCAGCATCGCAAGCCATCTGTTCCGTTTCGTTTTCATTGTCCTTTTCCTCCCCTCGCCGGCACAGCGCCGTCCCCCACAGGGACGATCACCGCACCTGATTCTGTTGCTATATACTGAACCTCCACGCCGAACAGTTCACGGATCAGCTGCGGCGTGAGGACCTTGTCAGGTGGTCCGTACGCCTTCACCTCTCCCTGAGACATGGCGAGCACTTTCCCCGCATAGTTCATCGCCTGCTGCGGGTTGTGCGTGGAGAGCAGTACCGTATACCCGGCGCGCGAGAGCGCCTGTACCTGCCGGAGAACGCGCAGCTGGTTGCCGAAGTCGAGCGCGCTCGTCGGTTCATCCATGATCAGGATCTTCGCCTTCTGGGCGATCGCGCGCGCGATCAGAACAAGCTGCTGCTCTCCTCCGGAGAGCTTTGAGAAATCGCGGTCGCGCATGTGCAGGACGCCGATCTGGTCGAGCGCTTCCTCCGCCTGGCGGATCTGGCTCTCCCCCGGTCTTGAGAATACCGGGATCTGCCGCGCCATTCCCATGAGCACGGTGTCCAGGACGCTGTAACCGAAGGTCGGCCTGTGGATCTGCGGGATGTAGGCGATCTGCTCCGCGCGCTCCCTTGCGCTCATGCTGCGGATGTCCTTGCCTCCCACACGGATCTGTCCGCTGAAGTCCGTGAGGATATTCAGGATGCACCGGAACAGCGTGCTCTTGCCCGCGCCGTTCGGGCCGATGACGAAGGTCAGGTCGCCCCGCTCCGCAGTCAGCGAGATGTTATGCAGCGCCTGTTTTCCCTGAAAAACGTAATTCAGCCCCTCAACCTGGAGGGCGGACGTGATGCTTTTCACGGAATCGCTCATACCGGCGCCTCCTTTCTCGTCATCAGGAACAGGAAGAACGGCGCGCCGATGAAAGCGGTCAGGATGCCGATCGGGATCTCGACGGACAGAAGGTTCCGCGCGAGGTCGTCGACCAGCAAAAGGAATGACGCGCCCATGAGCATCGATGCCGGAACGAGGAACCGGCAGTTGTTGCCGACGAGCTTGCGGCAAAGATGCGGGATGACGAGCCCGATCCAGCCAATCATACCGCTCACCGACACGCTGGCTGCCGTGAGCAGCGTCGCGCTCAGGATCGCCGCGAGCCGCAGGCGCTCAGTGTTCACGCCGGCCGCCTTCGCCTCATCCGCGGAGAGCGTCAGAAGGTTCAGGCGCCACCGCAGAAGGAGCAGCGGAAGGAGTCCTGCTGCCATCGGTATTAAGGCGGTGAAGGCGTCGTGCCGCGTCGCACCTGACAGGCTTCCCATCAGCCAGTAGGTGATCGCGGGCAGCTGGTTGGACGGATCCGCCACCAGCTTGACGTAGGAGGTGCCCGCGGAAAACAGAGAACTGACCATCACACCGGCCAGCAGGATCCCCATGATCCGGTTGCCCCTCGTCCGCGCGCCGATCAGGTAGACGATGCCGACGGTGAGCATGCTGAAGCAGAATGCCGATATTGTGACTCCGGCTTTTCCTGCGCCGAGCAGGATCGCGAGCGCCGCGCCGAAGCATGCGCCGGAGGATGCGCCGAGGATGTCCGGCGCCGCCATCGGATTTTGGAAGACGGTCTGGTAGGAGACACCGGCCGCCGAGAGGCAGGCGCCGACCAGGCAGGCGAGCAGGATCCGCGGGAGGCGGATGTTCACGACGGCGATCTCCATCTTGTCCGACCAGGTCCTGCCGATCGGGAACAGCTGTCCCGCGAGGATGCGCAGCACCTCCGGCAGGGGCACCTCAAACCGCCCCAGCAGGAAGGACGCCAGAAACAGTATGATCAGCGCGGCTCCCAGCCCCGCCAGGATCCACCGCGCGCGGGTCTCTCCCGCGGTGTGTTTTTTTGCTCTGCTCATATCAGCTTTCTTGCATTACAATTTGACAGACCGGGTCGTCAGGAATTTCTTTCGTCCCGACAGCCGCGCGGATCCTTGCACGAATCTCAAGCGCACGCTCGAACCGCCGCGCGTGCTGCGCAAGTGCTTCTTCCGAGGTGCACTTTTCCCTGCTCTTCGCGAACCGCTCCCGCAGGGGACACAGTTCTTCTCCGTCCGTGATCTTGTCCGCGAAGTACAGGATCTCCGCAGGGGTGATCTTGTCCTGCGTCGTGTCGATCGCGGGGTCATTGTGCAGGCGCACGATCGGAGCGATGGTATCGAACCCTTCATGTTCAAGCGCGGCGGCCGTCGCGGCCTCATGATCGGGCTTCGTCCTGCACAGGTCGTGGACGAGCGCGGCGCGGGTCACCTGCTGCCGGATGCCTTCATATCCGCTCCCCAGCAGGCTGACGATACTGTCCGCGGTCTGCGCTGTCTTTTGCATATGGCGGATCACCTGCTCCGGCGTTCCGTACTTGCGGTACAGGACAGCGAGTCCTTCTTCATCCATCTGTTCCTCCGGGACAAAGCCTCTCCGCTCCACCTGCGGCGTCGTATTCCCGCCGCGGTCCGTGAGGATCACCATCCCGGCGTAGTTCAGACCCTCCTCCATCATGCGGTCGATGTCGATTCCCCGCAGCTGCGTGATGTAAGAACGGATCACACCGGCATGAGCGACGACAAGGAGATTCCCGTCATGTTCCGCGCGGATCTGGTCCAGCGCTTTCCCAAAACGGCTCCCGGACTGCTCGAAGCTCTCCCCGTCCGGGAACACGAAACGGCCCAGGTGCGCCTGCCACGCGGCATACGCCTCGGGATCGTCCGCCTGCGCCTCGGTGAGCAGCATGTTCTCCCACCGTCCCAGGTCGATCTCATGCAGCCCGTCCACGACCTGCACGTCCGCGCGCGCAAAGCCGAGCGGCTCCGCGGCATACGCCGCCGTGTCGATGCAGCGCTGCAGCGGGCTCGCGAAGACCTCGTCGATATGGGGGCCGTGCTTTTTCAGCCACTCTCCCGACATGTATGCCTGCTGAATGCCTCTGGGCGTCAGCGGGTCTTCCACGATACCTACAAGTCTCTTTTCATGGCTGCAAGTGCGCTCTCCGTGGCGCATGAGTATGATGTATCTCGCCCTGGTGTCCTGTGTCATTCTTTATTCAACTCCGGTATCTTAATTCTTTATTCCTGCTTCAGCAGAACGGCCGTCCCATGCAGATCCGGCAGCGGGATGACGGTGAGTCCCTCCCGGTCGCAGAACTCGTCCACCGCTCTGCGGATCCCCGGATACTGGAAGCTCGTGTAGTCGTGGATCAGGATCACGCCGCCTGTGCTCAGTCTGTCCCAGAAGAAGCGGAGGCCGTCGGCCGCAGGGCGATACAGATCGGGATCCAGGCTGACCAGCGCGTACGTCGCCTGCGCGGGATCCAAATTCTCCTGATCCGCTTCACTTACTTTCTGATCTGTTTCAATTAATTCCTGTGCAGCTGCCCCGGCTGCTCCCGGCACCGCTGCATACGCCGCAACACTCTCCGGAAAATGCCCCGCGACAAACACCGCCTTCTCCGGATGCGGGAGGACCGAGCGCACCAGCTCCACTCCCGTGTCGGAGAAGTTCCTGCCGCCCGCGTGCGGATCTCCCGCCGTCCTCTCATCCTCGGCCGAGACGTCGGCCGGATCAAACCCGGCAAACGTGTCGAACAGGTACAGCGTCCGGTCGGGAAAGAGCCGGTTGATCTCCGCCGCGAACGCGCCGCGGTAGACGCCGAGCTCCGCGACGGCGCCGGGGACGCCCCGCCGCTCGATCTGTTCCTTTAAAAGGCGCAGCGTACTGAGGCGCACGTCCAGATGATCCCTGAACGTGGTGATCTCCGTCACTTCTCCCGCAAAGCCGGCCTGCCGCAGATTCTCCCGGATCTGCGCGGACGCCTCCCGGTTCAGGACTGCGATGATGATCTCGTCAAGTTCCTTTTCCAGAGCATTTCCTAGTGAAACGACCGGCAGCCCGCCCAGAAGCGTCCCCTGTTTCCCGGGCGCGCTGTCAATGAAGCAGACTGCCGTATCATTCGCGGGGAGCCAGGTGAGCGCCATGGCGCCCGCCTGCCCCGCACCGTATATCGCTGTTCTTTTCGTGATCGTTTCTGACTGTTTCATGGATCGGTCTTTACAACCGCCCCGCAGCGGACAGGCCGCGCGGGACGTTCCGCTGCCGCATCAGTAGTTCTCTGCCCTCACTTCAAAGTATGCCTGCGGATGATTGCAGACCGGGCAGACTTCCGGCGCCGAAGTGCCGACCACGATGTGGCCGCAGTTGCGGC
>DJXE01000157.1 GCA_002449595.1 Lachnospiraceae bacterium UBA7012 | reverse complement strand
GGCGCGTTCGGTACAGAGGGTCCTTCAGAGATACAAAGAGCTGCAGGATATCAGCGCCATCATGGGTATGGACGAACTTTCCGACGAGGACAAGCAGGCCGTTTACAGAGCCCGTAAGATCCAGAACTTCCTGTCCCAGAGCTTCTTCGTCGCGGAGCAGTTCACCGGACTGGAAGGCAAGTACGTTCCGCTCAAGGAGACGCTGCGCGGCTTCCGGATGATCCTGGACGGCGAGTGCGACCACCTGCCTGAGAGCGCGTTCCTTCTGGTCGGAACGATCGACGAAGTGTTCGAGAAGGCGAAGAACATCTGACGCACCGGGTGCAAAGCGGTCAGAAGCGGCGCAGAAGCCGCGGCACGGCCGGCACAGGTGATACTGGAGATCAACAGATATGTCAACATTTCCGCTGGAAATCGTGACCATGGACGGCAAGATCTTCGAGGGAAACGTGCAGCGCATCATTCTGCGCACGGTCCACGGAGACGTCGCCATCATGGCAAATCATACGGATTACTGCACCGCGATCGGCATGGGAGTCGCCCGCGTGACGATGGAGGACGGCAAGGAACGGAACGCCGCCTGCATCGGCGGGATGCTCTCCGTGATCGACAAGAACGTCCACGTCATCCCGACGACCTGGGAGTGGAGCGACGATATCGACATCGAGCGCGCGAAGGCCGCCAAGGAGAAGGCGGAGCAGCGCCTCGCGGACGAGTCGCTCTCGAAGGAAGCCCGCGCACGCGCGGAGGCGAAGCTTCGCAGGGCGCTCGTGAGGATCAGCACCGGCGGCAGGTGATGAAGCCGGCGCAGGTTCGAGTGCATTCCGGAAGAACAGTCTGAACTGTGTGGCCATCGGGTGACGGCAGCAATTTGCGCCGCGATCCGATGGCCTTTTTTGGAGCAGGATATGTTTTACAGAGACTACAAGTCGAACAAAAGGCCCTACAGGATCTCTGTGGACCAGAACCAGCAGGAGATCATCGCGGGCGTGACCGATGAGCTCACCTTTCACTGCGGCGAGACGGACTATAACCGCGTGCTCGGGCAGAAGGTCCCGTGGCACTGGCACCCCTCGATCGAGATCAACTACGTGGTGGAGGGAGAGGCGGACTACGAGACCTCCGCGAAGCAGTATCACCTGAAAAAGGGCGAAGCCATTTTCGTGAACTCCAACGTGCTGCACCGCACGGTCGCGCCGCGCGCGCCGCACGCGCATCTCGAGTACAGCCTGAAGTTCGAGCCGGCGTTCCTGTCCGGCATCTACGGAAATCCGCTGGAACAGAAATACGTCATGCCGATCCTCCAGAGCACGTCGCTGGACTCATGGCTGATCCGGCCGGAAGACGCGGCCGGGATCCGGATGCTTGGCCATTTCCTGAAGATCGTGGAACTCTGCAAAGAAGATGCGTTCGGCTATGAATTTGAGGTTCGCCACGAACTGGCGGGATTATGGCTGGAGCTCCTCAGTGTGACCAGCGAGGAACGGAGCGCCGGGACGGTGAGCGGATCACAGGACGCGGCCAGGATCAAGCCGATGCTGAACTATATCCGGGAACATTACGGCGAGAAGATCAGCCTCGACGACATCGCCGCGGCGGGGAGCATCAGCCGCCGCGAGGCAACGCGGTGCTTTAGCAGAAGCATCCGGCAGTCGCCCGGCGAATATCTGAAGATGTACCGCGTCCGCACGGCCATGCGGCGCCTCCTCCTGACGAACGACAGCGTCGCGCAGATCAGCGACGAGTGCGGCTTCACCTCCCCCGCGTATTTCACCAAAGTGTTCGCGCAGGAGACCGGCGTGACGCCCGCGCAGTACCGGAAGGCGCATGCGGAGAGCAGGTGATGGCACATCCAGGGAGAGGATTCGGGACATCAGGACATCAGGGCAACCGTTTGCGCAGTCCTAAAATGATGTGCTGGATGGCTCAATATTAATATTATCTGTGCTGGTGCAGAGATAATGATGGCGTTTGGCACAAGAAGAGAAAGCTTAAAAATCGCACTTTAAAAGCGAATGTGAGATGCGTGATCCATGACATGAGGGACGGCTCGAAGCCGTCCTTTATTGTTGTCCTGATATTGTAATTTTCTGGCGCTAACCAGTCTGTTGCAGATCCTGGGGAATGATATGATATGTTCAGCGGGAGGAAAGAACCGGAAAACAAAAACCGGAAGGCAAAGGCCGAAAGGCAGAAGCCGGAAGGACAGAGCCGGACACCGAACGCGCAGCAGGCGGCTGATCCGCCGAACAAATTACAGTCACACAAAGATGTGCTGAGACAGGAGGTACAAAATCATGCTCAGAATCACAAAAATGCCTGATGTAACGAAACTGGAGGAAATGGTCAACGAGAGCTGCGGAAATGTCTACCTCGTTCTCTCAGATGACGATAAGATCAGCCTGAAGGGCAACGAAGACATCTGGAAGTTCATGAAGGCGACGAAGCCGGAAGGTTCTCTGGACCTCAGCTTCGAGGACCCGAGAGATGTGCGGCCCTTCATCGCTCTGATGATGAACGCGAAGTACGCTGCATAAGCGCCAGTATTGCGGAAATGTATGCCATAGATACAAAAAGTATAGTACAGCTGCACTCATAAGTATGGTAATATAGTATCAGGACAAAGGCGTTCTTCCGGATTCGTTCCGGGAGGCGCCTTTTTGCGTTGTACTGGTGAGAGGAGGCGTATCATGGCTGCATTCGAGAGAATATGTTCCGGGATCCCGACGCTGGATCTTACACTGGACAATATCCGCCTCGGGGACAACGTCGTCTTTCAGGTATCATCCCTGGATGAATTTCGTCCGTTTGCGGAGGCGTTTGCCGCGCAGGCGATCCGCGACCGGAGGGACCTGGTCTATGTGCGTTTTGCCGAGCATCCGCCGATCCTGGAGGCGCAGGAAGGACTGAAGATCGTTCAGATCAGCCCGGGCAGCCGCTTCGAGACGTTCACGATCGAAGTGCACCGTCTCATTGAGAGGGAAGGAATGGACGCATTCTACGTCTTTGACTGTCTGTCAGGACTGGAGGAGGCCTGGGCGACGGACCTCATGATGGGCAATTTTTTCCATCTGACCTGTCCATACCTGTTCTCACTGGATACGGTGGCCTTTTTCCCCATCATCCGCGGCCGCCATTCTTTTGACGCGATCACGATCATTCGGGAGACGACCCAGCTGTTTCTCGACGTCCTCCCCGGACCGGGAGAGAGCGAACTGTATCTGCGCCCGATCAAGGTCTGGAACCGGGAATCGGACAGCATGTTCTCGCCGCACCTTTTTGATCTTGAAAGCGGGATCGTGCGAGAACTCTCGGAGGGCGTGGAGATCAGCCGCTTCTACCGGAAAATGAATGAGACAGACCGCCTGACGCAGAATCAGAGCATGGACAGCTGGGAGCGCTTCTTCCAGATCACCGGCCTGAAATTCCGAAGCGGGATCGACGTGACAGATGAGTGCGGAAGGATCTGTGACATCATGCTGACACGGGACGGCAGAATGCGGGAACTGATCAGGAAGTACTTCCTGCCGGAGGACTATTTTGAGATCCACTCCCGCATGGTAGGCACGGGAATGATCGGCGGCAAAGCGTGCGGCATGCTTCTGTCCCGCAAGATCATCGAATGCCTAAGCCCGGAGATCTTCTCCCGTATTGAGCCGCACGATTCTTTCTATATCGGCTCGGACGTCTTTTACTCTTACATCGTGGAAAACGGCTTCTGGGATCTTAAGATCCGGCAGAAATCGGAGGAGGGCTATTTTGCGCTCGCGGATTCTTTTGCCGGTGCGATCATGAGCGGGAGGTTCTCAGCCGCGACAGAGGCGGAATTCCTGAAACTGCTTGAGTATTACGGGTCAGACCCCGTTATCGTCCGGTCGAGTTCCATTCTTGAGGACGGGTTCGGAAATGCTTTTGCAGGAAAATATGAATCCGTATTCTGCAGCTGCACAGGCACCCCGGAGGAGCGGCTGGCCGAATTCGAACAGGCTGTCCGCTCGGTATATGCGAGCACAATGAGCATGTCCGCGCTGGATTACCGGAAGCGCCGCGGTCTCGAGAACCGCGACGAACAGATGGCCCTGCTCGTACAGCGGGTGTCCGGCTCGCGGTATGGAGATTTCGTGATGCCGACCGCGGCAGGCGTGGGATACTCCGTGAGCCCATACCACATGGGGATGGAAAAACTGCAGCATGGGATGCTCCGGCTGGTGGCGGGCCTCGGCACCGCGGCGGTGGACCGCCGCACGGGATCCTATCCCCGCATGGTTGCCCTGGACGATCCCGGAAGGGTCCTTCTGACCAATACTGCGGACAGGCACCAGTTTTCCCAGCGCCTCATCGACATCATACGCGCGGGGGAGGAGCCGGTCCGGTCCACAGATGCGGAACTTGTGCGCAGGATGCTGCCGGCGGGACAGGTGAACCTCCTGTATTCGCACGACCGGGATGCGGAGCGGGAATTCCGGGAGAGAGGGATCTCCGAGGACGTATTCTACGTCTCCTGCGACAGGCTGGTACAAAACGCGCAGCTCATGGATGATATGAGGAAGATCCTTGCCCTCCTCCAGTCGGCATATGCGTATCCGGTCGACATCGAATACACCATCAACGTCTCCGGCAGCGGGGAGTACAGGATCTCCCTGCTGCAGTGCAGGCCGCTGCAGCTCGCGGAAGACGGCGGCAGGGTCCGCATTCCGCAGGACGTCAGCCGGGAGCGGGTGCTGCTCGAGACGAAGGGCGTTTCCATGGGCTTTTCCAGGCAGTACGAAGTCGACGCGGTCGTGTACGTCGATCCCGTCGCATACTATCGGATGCCTTACCGGGAAAAGGGCAAGGTCCGGAACATCCTCTCTGCGATCAACTGGAAATTCCGGTCAAAGAACAAGCGGCTGATCCTCCTGACGCCCGGAAGGATCTGCACGTCTTCGCCGGAACTCGGCGTTCCGTCGGCGTTCTCAGATATCAGCGAATTCAGTGCGATCTGTGAAGTGTCCGAATCACGGGCGGGATATATGCCCGAGCTCAGTTACGGAAGCCATATCTTCCAGGACCTCGTGGAGGCCGGGATCCTGTATACCGCGGTGTTCGAGGGAGACAGCACGCTCTGCTACCGGCCGCAGCTCCTGACGGACGGCCGCAATATGCTGGACCAGTATGCTGAGGCTGACGGGGAACTGCGCGGCATCGTGTGTGTCAAAGCAGCACCGGAGGAGAAATTTACCTTGTATTACGACATGTCCACGGAGCATCTTCTGATCACGTGCGGCGCGCCTTCTGTCCGCAATGCAGTTGAAAGATGAATATTTTGAGCATAAAATACAAAATGATGTGCAACAGCTGTTCATGGCAGCGGGTGATTACAGAATGAGGGGAAAAACATGAAACAGGAAAAACAGGAAAGAATGCAGATTCCAATGAGGGATTCCGTCATCCTGATGGCGGTCATCATCGTGGAGATCGTCGTCTGCGTGCGGCTCGGACTCGCACTTGTCGTGCCGCTCCTCATGACGTGGCTCATAATGTATATTTATACAGCGGTCACGAAGCGTGACTGGCGTGCGGTCGAGGGATATGCGCTTGACGGTGTTCGCTCCGGCTTCCAGTCAATCATGATCGTTGCGGCAGTTGGCTGCCTCATTGGCGCGTGGATCCTGAGCGGCACAGTGCCGACACTGATCTACTACGGCCTGAAACTCGTCAGCCCGAAGATCTTCCTTCCGGCGACGATGCTCCTGTGCTCGATCCTGTCCGTCTGTACCGGAACGTCTTACGGCTCCGCGGCCTCTGCGGGTCTCGCCTGCATGGGCATCGGCCTCTCGATGGGCTTCCCGGCCGGCGTCATCGCCGGTGCCGTCATCTGCGGCGCGCTGTTCGGCGACAAGATGTCTCCGTTCTCTGACACGACGAACCTGTCATCGGCGATGGCCGGCGCTTCTCTGTTCGGCCACATCAAGTCGATGTTCTGGACGACGATCCCGTCCTGGCTGATCTCGCTCGTCATCTTCGCGATCATCGGCAACCGCTATTCCATCAGCAACTATGATCCGACCACGATCGAAGAGTATCTGGGCGGCCTGTCGTCGAACTTCAACCTCAGCTTCCTGAC
>DJXE01000142.1 GCA_002449595.1 Lachnospiraceae bacterium UBA7012 | reverse complement strand
TAGGGCATCTTTTCGACCGGCGCGCCCGTGATGATCATGCCGTCAAAGCGTCTCTCCTTCAGCTGTTCAAACGTGTTGTAGAACTGGTTTAAGTGCGAGATGGAAGTGTGCGTGGACTCGTGGGAACCCATCCGCATGAACGTGATCTCGATCTGGAGCGGCGTGTTGGAGAGCATGCGCAGAAGCTGCAGCTCCGTGTCCTCCTTGACCGGCATCAGGTTCAGGATGCAGATCTGGAGCGGACGGATGTCCTGGTGGATCGAGCGCTCCTCGTCCTGCACGAACAGGTTTTCTTCTTCCAGTTTCTCCCGCACCGGGAGATCATTTTGGATCTTTATCGGCAATTGGGCCACCTCCTGTAGTAGTCATGATCCTGCGCAGCTGCTCAGCCTCTTGTGGGCCGAACGGTTACGCTTCTGTAAGAAACTGTGCCAGGAACTCGTCCTCCGTGATGATCGGAACGCCGAGCTCCTTCGCCTTTTTATTCTTCGAAGACGCGGATGCCGCGTCATTGTTGATAAGAAAATCCGTCTTCTTCGAGACGCTCCCCGCGACCTTGCCGCCGCGGTCCGCGATGAGATCCTTCAGCGCGTCCCTGTTCTCGAAATGCTCCAGGGACCCTGTGATGACAAAGGTCTTCCCGCTGATCTTATCATCCGCAGACGCCTCGCTCTCCGGACTTCCCGGGTCGCCTTCGCTGACCGGGGCAGTCTGCGCCGGTTCGATCGTCAGCTCCGCAAGAAGCTTCTCCCACTGTGCCCGGTTCTCTTCCACAGAAAACCACGCCGCGATCTGGCCCGCAAGTACAGGACCAATTCCCTCGATCTGCGACAGCGTCTCCGCGTCCGCGTCCCGGATCCTGTCCGGATCCTGCTCCATCGCCGCACTGATCGCGCGGGCGCCGGCGGGCCCGATCCCGGGAATGCCGACCGCCGAGAGCACGCGGCGCAGCTGCGTCTTCCTCGAGACCTCGATCGTCTGCAGCAGATTGTCCGCGGACTTCTCGCCGAAGCCGTCCATCTCCGCGATCTCCTCCCGGTGCTCCGCGAGGTGGTAGATATCCGCGAACGAATGGATGAACCCTTTCGCGATCAGCTTCTCAAGCGTCGCCTCGGAGAGGCCGTCGACGTTCATGCATGGCCTGCTCACAAAGAGCGAGAAGGCCTTGAGCTTCTTCGCGGCGCAGTCCGGATTGCCGCACACCAGCGTCTCGGTGTCATTCTCCTGCCGGATCTCCGTCGCGCCGCCGCAGACGGGACAGACCGCCGGGATCTCCAGCGTGCCGGAGCCGGTCAGGTTCTCCGCGATCTGCGGGATGATCATATTTGCCTTATAGACGAGGATCCGGTCGCCGATCCCGAGCTTCAGTCCCCTGAGGATACTTACGTTATGGACAGAGGCGCGGCGCACAGTCGTGCCCTCCAGTTCCACGGGATCGAAAATCGCGACGGGATTGATGAGGCCTGTCCGCGACGCGCTCCACTCGACTTCCCGGAGCGTCGTCTCCGCGAGCTCGTCCGCCCATTTGAAGGCGATCGCGTTGCGCGGGAATTTGGCCGTCCTTCCGAGCGACTCCCCGTACGCGATGTCATTCATAAGAAGGACAAGGCCGTCAGACGGGAGGTCGTATTCTTTGATCTTTTCTTCAAAATAATGGATATCGTCCCGGATCTTCTCCCGGTCCGTCAGGCGATATTCGACCACCTCGAACCCCTGGGACGCAAGGAAGCGGAATTTCTCTTCCTGCCGGTCATGGAAGTCGACGCCTTCCGCCTCCACGAGGGAGAACGCGTAAAAGCGCACCCGGCGCTTCGCCGTCACTTCGCTGCTGAGCTGCCGGACGCTTCCGCTGCAGAGATTGCGCGGATTCTTGTAGGCGACGAATTCGGTGTCGCCGTCCTTCGCGGCTTCTTCCTCCAGTTCCCGGTTGATCTCCTCGAAATCGGAGTAGCGGATGATCGCCTCCCCGCGCAGGATGAGCCGCCCCTTATACGGAATGTGCAGCGGCAGATTCCGGAACGTGCGTGCGTTCGGCGTGATCACTTCGCCGATCTCGCCGTTGCCGCGCGTGACCGCCTGCGCAAGCTCCCCGCCCTCGTAAGTGAGAACGACGGTGAGCCCGTCCAGCTTCCATGACAGAAGTCCTTCTCTGTCCCCGAGCCACTCCGCCAGGTCGTCCCTCGATTTCGTCTTGTCGAGCGAGAGCATCGGCTGCTCGTGCCGGAGCTTTGGCAGCTCGTCCACGGAGGCGTAGCCGACCTGCCTCGTCGGGGACCCCGCGAGCACGACGCCGGTCTCTTCCTCCAGCGCCTGCAGCTCGTCGTAGAGCCGGTCGTACTCAAAGTTGCTCATGATCTCGCGGTCTTCGGCGTAATACGCGCGCGAAGCCTCCAGCAGGATCCCGTGCAGTTCCTTCATTCTCGCGAGCTGCGCCGCGTTTCCGTTTTCGCCCATCACTTCTGCCATTCTTCTCCGGCTCCGCCGGTCTTCTCATGCCGGCTTCCTTACCGGTCCCGGCTCGGTTTCCCCGGCTGTTCCCCTATATTCCGCATCAGCCCGGATACGGCGCCGGAAGGCCCGCCGCCTCGTACAGTTCGTTCAGTTCCGCGTTGCTCAGCGTCCGCTGCTCCCCGGGGTGCATGCCGCCGAGTCTCACTGTGAGCACCCGGATCCGCTTCAGGAATTTCACCTCGTGCCCGACCGCCTTGCACATCCTGCGCAGCTGCCGGTTCAGGCCCTGTGTGAGCACGACGGAAAAGGTGTAATCGCCAAGCCTCCTGATCTTGCAAGGCCGTGTTTTCACGTCAAGGTCCTTGAGCCAGATGCCCTTTTCCATGCGCTGCAGGTCCGCGTCCGCGATCCTGCGGACGGTCCGCACGACGTACTCCTTCTCGTGCCCGTTCGCGCCGCGCATCATCGCGTCGATCAGGTCGCCGTCATTGGTCATAATGAGAAGCCCTTCCGAGTCCCTGTCAAGGCGGCCGGCATACGTCAGCCGTACGGGATAGGAAAAGGCTTCCTTCAGCGTGCGCTCCGCATGCGGATCGCGCTCCGTGCAGGTCACGCCTGCCGGTTTATAATAGGCCACCGCAATTCTTCTCTGCGGCGCATTCACAAGCTTGCCGGAGACTGTCACGGTCTCCCCCGGAAGCACCTTGTCGCCCGGGGATGCGACCTTTCCTCCGACTCTGACCTCGCCCTCTTCGATCAGGCGGTCCGCCTCCCTCCGGGAAGCGATCCCGCAGGAGGCGAGGTACTTGTTCAGCCGGATCCCGCCTACAGGCGAGCCAGCGTTTCGATCACGTTCTCTGGGATCAGACATTTCATGTGCTCCTGAAGCCACGCCGCCCTGCTCTCGGACGACGGCATCAGCTCTCCGAATTCGTTGACGGACAGGACCAGCCTCTCATAGTCCTTGCCGGAGTGCTCCAGTCTCCTGATCAGGAGATAGTATTCCTCCGTCTCCGGATCCTCATAGAGGCTCGTGAACATCTCCGTGCCCTCCGCGATGTGGCGGCAGCACCGGATGAGGTCAGCCATGCTCTTAAATTTGTAGATATATACGTTCTGCGCGTTCTGCTGCAGCACCTGCGCCTCCGGCGTGTCGTTCGCGTCGGAAGAGAGCGTCAGGCACACGGACTTGTCCGGAAGGACCGTGATCCGCATGGACGTGTAGTCTCCGTCCAGCTTCAGGGACTCCGCCTCCGAAGCTTTGGAGATCACGCCGCGGATAAACTCGATCGCCTTCGTCCGGCGCTCGAAAATATCGTCGAGGCGGATCCCCACCTCGCGCATGTCGTCCTGTGTGATATAGCAGCTGATCGTCTTGCTGTTGATCTTCTTAAATCTCATAAGCGTATCGTTCTCCGCGTGTCCTGTCTTACTGTCACCATGTGCGGGAAAGAAAAACTCACGCATAATGATACCATTTAGAAAATGATATTGCAAAACGGGCACCGAAGCGTCCGCTCCGGTGCCCGCAGATCTTCTTCTTTAAGAAGCGGTCAGCCTCACTGCTTCGCAGCCTGGGCCATGACCTCCTCCGCGAAGTTGTCGACCTTCTTCTCGATGCCTTCGCCGACTTCATAGCGGACAAAGCGCTTGACGGAGACATTGCATCCGTTTGCCTTGCCGACCTGCGCCAGATACTGCGCGACAGTCTGCTTGCCATCTTCCGCCTTGACGTAGACCTGGTCGTTCAGGCAGATCTCGCGGAACTCCTTGGCCAGTCTGCCGATCAGCATCTTCTCGATGATCTGCTGCGGCTTCCTTCTCTCCTCGGGAAGCTCCTCGTTCTCTTTGATCGCCTGCGCAAGAAGGATCTCCTTCTCGTGGTCTCTCTCCGCCTGCGGGATCTCCGCGTCAGAGACGTACTTCGGGTTCATCGCCGCGACCTGCATCGCAACGTTGTAGACAGCTTCCTTGACTGCGTCGTTCACAGCATCCGCCTTCGCCTCGATGATGACGCCGATGCGGCCGCCGCCGTGCGTGTAGCAGCTGACGAAGCCCTCAGTGGCCTCGACCTGCGTGAATCTGCGGATGGAGAGCTTCTCGCTGATGACAGCCGTCATCTCGATGAGCTCGTCGTTCACAGTCTTCGCATTGTCTTCTTCCCAGGGCTCAGCCAGGAAAGCGTCGATGTCTGCAGCAGAGGTATGCAGCGCCTGTGCCGCGACCTTCTCGACGTAGGTGCGGAACTTCTCGTTCTTCGCAACGAAGTCGGTCTCGGAGTTGACTTCGACGACAGCCGCCTTCTGATCGTTGTCAGAAGCGATGCAGCAGAGGCCTTCCGCCGCGATCCTGTCAGCCTTCTTCTGGGCCTTCATGACGCCGTTCTTGCGGAGCCATTCGACCGCCTCGTCCATGTTGCCGTTCGTCTCGGTGAGGGCCTTCTTGCAGTCCATCATGCCGGCGCCGGTCATCTCTCTTAATTCTTTAACCTGTGAAGCTGTGATAGCCATATCTGTCTTCCTCCTTACAGTGTGCCTTCCGCTGCCTGCTCCGCTTCACTCGCCGCGGACTCTTCAGCGAGAGCCGCCTGCTCGGACTCCGGCAGATTCTCCATGCCCTGGTTCGCCTCGATGACGGCGTCCGCCATACGGCTGCAGAGCAGCTTGACCGCGCGGATCGCGTCGTCGTTGCCGGGGATGATGTAATCAAGCTCGTCGGGATCGCAGTTCGTGTCGCCGATACCGATCAGCGTGATGCCGAGCGCCTGCGCTTCCTGCACGCAGATCCTTTCCTTCTTGGGATCGACAACGAAGATCGCATCCGGGATGCGCTCCATCGTGCGGATACCGCCGAGGTTCTTCTCGAGCTTTTCTCTCTCTTTGTTCAGGCCCGCGACTTCCTTCTTGGGAAGGACGTCGAACGTGCCGTCCTGCGCCATCTTGTCGATCTCATTCAGGCGCGCGATCCGGCTCTGGATCGTCTTGAAGTTGGTCAGCATACCGCCGAGCCATCTCTGGTTGACGTAGTACATGCCGCAGCGCTCCGCCTCGGTCCTGACCGCGTCCTGTGCCTGCTTCTTCGTGCCGACGAA
>DJXE01000145.1 GCA_002449595.1 Lachnospiraceae bacterium UBA7012 | reverse complement strand
CTCTTGAATCTGCGCAGAGCGCTGTCCAGAGTCTCATTCTCTTTTACGATAACGCTTGACATATTCTCTCTACCCTCCCTCCGGTCCCGTCAGCTCGAAGACTTGTAGGGAATGTTCTTTCAAAATATAGAAAAAATTCAGAACGCTTAAATTATAATCACGGAAAAACAGACAGTCAAGAAGAAAATGCACTATCTAGCCCGCAGCTTAGCTAAGCTAAAACAAAGCCGAGCCGCAGGTCCCCCCACGGCTCAGCCTCAAACAACCAAATTATTTGATCATCTCTCCAAGCGCCTCCGGCGCGAACGCGATCGCGTCCGGGATGCCTGCGGGGTTCTTGCCGCCGGCCTGCGCCATGTTCGGGCGGCCGCCACCGCCGCCGCCGACCTTCGGGGCAACTGCCTTGACGAGGTTGCCCGCGTGGACGCCCTTCGCCATCGCCGCGTCGCTCGCCATCGCCATGAGGGAGACCTTGCCGGCTGTCTCGGAGATGAGCAGGATGACGCCGTCCTGGATCTTCGCCTTCAGCTGGTCGCCGAGGTCGCGAAGCTTGTTCATGTCGACGTCCTTGACCGCCGTCGCGAGGAAAGGCACGCCCTTCACGTCGACGACATGGTTCATGACGTCGCCCAGCGCGTCCTTCGCCGCTTTGGACTTCAGGGATTCGTTCTCGCTGCGGAGTTCTTTGATCTCCGCGTTCATCTTCTCGAGGCGCTCCATGAGCGTCGCGGGCGTCGCCTTGACCGCCTTTGCGGCGTCTTCGAGCTGCTGCTCGAGCTTCAGGATGTAAGCGCTGACGTTCGTGCCGGTGATCGCCTCAATTCTGCGCGTGCCGGCCGCGATGCCGTTCTCGGACAGGATCTTGAAGCTCATGATCTCGCCGGTTTCCTTGACGTGCGTGCCGCCGCAGAGTTCCTTCGAGAAGTCGCCCATGGATACGACGCGGACGCTGGACCCATATTTCTCGCCGAAAAGCGCCATCGCCCCACTCTTCTTCGCATCCTCCAGGGACATTTCGACCGTGTTCACCGCCAGGTTCTCGGCGATCTTCGCGTTGACGATCTCCTCGACCTTGCGGATCTCTTCCTTGGTCATCGCCTGCCCGTGCGAGAAGTCAAATCTCGTGCGCTCCGGATCCTGGTAGGAACCGGCCTGCTCGACGTGATCGCCGAGCACCTGGCGCAGCGCGCTGTGAAGCAGGTGCGTCGCGGAGTGGTTGCGGCACGTCATCGCGCGCTCGTCAGCATCGACGGAAAGCACCGCCGCATCGCCGACGCGGATCACGCCGCTTGCGACCTTGCCGACGTGGCCGATCCGGCCGCCAGCGAGCTTGATGGTATCAGACACTTCAAAGCGGCCGTTTGCCGTCTCGATGACGCCGATATCACCCTTCTGGCCGCCCATCGTCGCATAGAAAGGAGTTTTGCCGACAACGATCGTCGCAGTCACGCCTTCTTTGATCTCATCTGCGAGACCGGCAGCCGCGCCGCTCTCTTCATCCTCAAAGGTGCCGATCGCAAGGATCTTATCTTCGCACTTGATCGTCTCATAGCCGACGAACTCGGAAGTGAGGTCCTCTGGCAGCTTGTCAAACACAGACGCCGTGAGATCCGTCTTCTGGGAGAAAGCGGACGCATTGCGCGCCATTTCCTTCTGCTGCTGCATCGCAGCCGCGAAGCCTTCCTCGTCGACGCTGATGCCTTCTTCCTGCGCCATCTCGACCGTCAGCTCCAGCGGGAAGCCGAACGTGTCGTACAGGTAGAACGCGGACTTGCCGTCCAGTTCCTTCATGCCCTCCGCCTTGCCGGCGTCGAGCAGCTTGCGGAACTCCTTCATGCCGTTCTCGAGCGTGCTCTCGAAGCGGACCATTTCCTTCTTCAGTTCGTTCAGAACATACTCGCGGTTCTTCGGGAGCAGCGGATAGCCTTCCCCGTAGATCTCAATATAGATGGAAGCAAGCTCGATCATCTGGTCGATCGAGATGCCCAGCGTCCTCGCGTGGCGAACCGCGCGGCGGATCAGTCTCCGAAGAATGTAGCCGGCGCCGCTGTTGTCGGGAAGAAGCTTCGCCTCGTCGCCGATCAGCATGACAGAAGTTCTCAGGTGGTCCGCAAGAATGCGCATCGACCTGGTCTTCGTCTCGTCCTCTTCATACTTCAGCCCGGTGATCTCTTCGATCTTCGCAATAACCGGCGCGAAAACGTCCGTGCGATACACGTCCTTCGTCCCGTTCAGGAACGCAAGGATACGCTCGAGGCCCCAGCCCGTATCAACGTTCTTCTTTGCGAGAGGCGTGAGGTGGCCGTCATGATGCTTTTCATACTGCATGAAGACATCGTTGCCGAGCTCCGTATACTTGCCGCAGTGGCAGCCGGGACCGCAGTCCGGGCCGCAGTCCGGCACGTCCGCGACGTAGAACATCTCGCTGTCGGGGCCGCAGGGACCATATTCAAGTCCCCACCAGTTGTCCTCTGCCGGCAGATAGAAAATGCGATCCTTCCGGAACCCGGACTCAATGCGGTACTTCGCGCCTTCCTCGTCGCGCGGCGCATTATCATCGCCCGCGAACACCGTCGCCGCCAGATGATCCGCATCAAAGCCGAACACCTGCGTCAGCAGCTCAAAGCTCCACTGGCACCGCTCCTTCTTGAAGTAGTCGCCAAGGCTCCAGCTGCCCATCATTTCGAAGAACGTGACGTGGCTCTTGTCGCCGACCGACTCAATGTCATTCGTGCGCACGCATCCCTGCACGTTGCACAGCCTCGTTCCAAGCGGGTGCTTCTCGCCGAGAAGGTACGGCATCAGCGGCTGCATGCCCGCGACGTTAAACAGAACGCCGGTCGAGCCGTCCGAAACGAGCGACACCGCGCCGCAGTCCGCGTGCCCGCGCTCCTTGTAAAAGTTGATCCAGGTCTCCCTGAGTTCCTGTGACGTAAACTGTCTCATCTGCATCTTCCTTTAATCTATAAATGATTTATTTGTTCATACCAGTCCATCGCTGGCCTGAATCCGGTTCCGTTCTCGGTATTTGTGTGGTTCCACGAAAAATATGAGCTTCTATCAGTTATCCGGGTAAGCGAAGAACCATATGGGCGTGCTGCGCTGGGTGCTTTACAAGCCGTCGTCACTTAGCGAGGTCCCTCACGAGCTTAGTGACGTGACGAGCGCAGTTTGCAGCCGAAAGGCGGGCCCAGCGCAGTATGCCCATATGGGGCTATATATTACTATTAGAAGCTGAATTTGTCGCTAAACCACGCATCCAACTCGTCGATTTTGACTCTCACCTGTTCCATGCTATCCCTGAATCTTACGGTCACAGCGCCATCCGTCTCAGAGTCAAAGTCATACGTCACGCAGAACGGCGTTCCGATCTCGTCCTGCCGGCGATAGCGCTTGCCGATCGCGCCGCGGTCGTCGAACTCGCAGTTGTACTTCTTGGAGAGCTCCGCGAAGATCTTTTCCGCGCCCTCGTTAAGCTTCTTGGAGAGCGGCAGAACGCCGATCTTGACCGGCGCCAGTGCGGGATGGAATCTCATGACGGTGCGCATGTCGCCGCCCTCGAGCTCCTCCTCGTCGTACGCGTCGCAGAGGAAGGCGAGCGTCACGCGGTCGCAGCCGAGTGAAGGCTCGATGACGTACGGGATGTATCTCTCCGCCTTCGTGTCGTCGAAGTACGTCATGTCCTCGCCGGACGTGTTCTGGTGCTGCGTGAGGTCGTAGTCCGTGCGGTCCGCGATGCCCCA
>DJXE01000025.1 GCA_002449595.1 Lachnospiraceae bacterium UBA7012 | reverse complement strand
TGCAGCTGTCCCGTGATGTTCGGGGGCGGGATCACGATCGTAAACGGTTTCTTCGAGTGGTCCACTTCCGCGTGGAAGTACTTCTTGTCCTCCCAGCGGCGGTAGATCCGGTCTTCGATTCCCTTCGGATCATAGGTTGTCGCGAGTTCTCTGCGCATACAAAAATACCTCTCTTCTTATGAGCTGCTTTATCAGGGCGGCCGGATCCGTTCCGCGTCAGCCGGGCATGCATCGCCCATGCTGAAGCCTGTGCGTCAAAAGGCGCACTGCCTGCCGCTCTGTGTTTTATGTAGTCTGGGATCCGGCCGGTACCGCGCGCCCCGTTATCTGGCGCCGTCCGGCCTTGCTACGATAAACTGATTGCCCTCCGGGCTGTAGACGTAGCCTGCCTCCCCAAGGATCCCCGCGATCTCCTCCCGGTCTTCGTCCAGATCGTCGCACAGCGCGTCCAGATCCGCGTACCGGTCGCGGAGCTTCGTATTAATCACACTCAGTAAGATGTTGGGATCGCGCGGGAGCATGCTTTTCTCTCCTGATTAAGAAAAAGATTATTCGCCCTGATCACAGTGATCGCCATCCTCGGCTGTCCTGCCGTCAGAACGTTCTATCTATTTTAGACGATTCGCGCGGAAAGCTCAACCGCTGCGACCACTTGTGTTATACTATTGACCGTTATGAATGAAAATAAGAATCTTCCGACTACAAAAAAAGAGTGGATCCGCCGCGGCCTTCACGACGGGATCCCGATCTGCACGGGCTATTTCGCGGTCTCCTTCGCGCTCGGGCTCGCGGCGCGCGAGATCGGCATGACGGCGCTGCAGTCGTTTCTCATGTCGCTCGGCATGGTCGCGTCGGCGGGCGAATTCGCGGCGGTCACGCTGATCGGCGCGGGCGCCGGCGTCCTCGAGATGATCGCGACGACGATCGTCGTCAACCTGCGCTACTTCCTGATGAGCTGCTCGCTCTCACAGAAGATCGGGCCGCGCACGCCCTTTTACCACCGGTTCTTCCTCGCCTACTGCATGACGGATGAGATCTTCGGGCTCTCCAGTGCAGTGCGCGGATATCTTGAGCCTGTTTACACGTACGCCATGACCGCGATCAGCGTCGCCGGCTGGTGCTCCGGCACCGTGCTCGGCGTCCTCGTCGGCAACATCCTGCCCGCGCGCGTCACGGACGCGCTGACCGTCGCAATGTACGGCATGTTCCTCGCGATCATCATTCCGCCCGCGCGCAGGGACCGCTTCATTCTCGGTCTCGTCGCCATCTCCATGGCGCTGAGCGGGCTCTTCAGCATTCTTCCGGTGCTGTCGCGGATCTCATCGGGCTTTCGGATCATCATCCTGACGCTCTCCCTCGCAGCAGCTGCTGCAGCGCTGAAGCCTGTCGATATCGAAGAAGACGCGGATCCGTCCGCGCAGGAGGAGGCGTCGCATGCATAACACCTGGCTCTCTCTGCTCATCATGACCCTGTCGATCTACGCGGTCCGCATGCTTCCTTTTCTGCTCCTCAGGAAAAACATCACGAACCGCTTTATCCGCTCGTTTCTCTTCTATGTGCCTTACGTGACGCTCGCCGTCATGACGTTCCCCGCGATCCTGAGTGCCACCGCCAATCCCGGCGCCGGCCTCTGCGCACTGATCGTCGGCGTCCTCGTCGCGTGGTTCAAGGGTGACCTCTTCACGACCGCGGTGTGCTGCTGCGGGGCGGCGTTTTTGTTTTCGCTGATCGTGCCGTGAGGGGGGCGTCGCTTCGTGAGGCGGAGTTCTTGTTCTTGCCCGCTGTTTTGTGAATAACTTGTAGTGCCCACGGCTTGCGCCGTGGGCAATTTTTATGTTCTCGTTTGATGCTTTGTGAATGATTTCTTGTGCTCATAATTTGCTTCATGAGCACTTATTTTCTTGCTCTCATTTACCGCTTTGTGAGCGGTTTCTTGAGCTTACTTCTCGTTTTGTGAGCACTATTATATTCTCATTTGTTTGGTTGTGAACTGCTATCAGGCTGCATGTACCTGGCTGCTGCCTGAATCAGCATTTGTTTTGCTTCTTTCGCATTCTTCGTCCAGAACATATAGTCAAAGCCGTGCGTGTGGCCGTGGAACACGTCAACTGCTGCATCTATGCCCGCTTCCTGAAGATTCCTGACATAAGTGAGCGTCTCGTCATAGAACGGCTCCCCATCCTCAATATATGTGTAACAGGGAGGCAATTCATTGTACTCTGTCGCGCGGGATGGGCTCGCGTAAGGCGGCACCCGGTCCGTGCCATACAGGTCCCGCAGGTACGACTTCCAGCCCCGGTGATTTCTTCTTGTGTCCCACCCGTGCGCGTGATTGTCGCGCGATGAATCTGTGTCCTCACAATCAAGCATCGGATAAAGCGGGATCTGGAAAAGCACAGGCACCTCTCCCTTGTCCCTCGCATATCTGCATACAGCCGCTGCGAGTCCGCCTCCGGCGCTCTCTCCGCCGACGATGATCCTGTCCTTGTCGAATCCGAGTTCCTCAGCATTGTCATACATGTATTTCAGCGCCGCGTAGCAGTCCTCCAGCGCCGCCGGATATGGTGCCTTCTTTGCAAGTCTGTACTCCGGCGAAACGACAGTGCCGCCATAGTGCTTTGCCAGCATTCTTCCCATGGAAAAATACACCATCTCTGACATGCCCATGACGTATCCGCCGCCGTGGATCCACAGTATTCCGGGGCCCTCTCCGTGGCGCAGGATGATCAGCTTCATCTTCCCTCCGGGCGTATCTATTGTTCTCTTCATAACTTGTTTTTGCCTCCGATGTTTATATGGCAGCTTCAGGAAACTTGCAGACGTCGACCCAGCCACTGTAGTCGCTGCATTGTTCGAGTTCCGCGATGGACAGTCTCACTGCGCTGTGGTCGCTTCCTGCCGCGGGGTAGACCGTCTCATGGATCTTGAGGCTCTCATCGAGATACACAATAACTCCTTCATTGATTCCGAATGGACAGACACCGCCGACATCATGTCCGACCAATGCTTCCACCTGATCAGAAGGAATCATCTTCGCCTTGCATCCGAAGCGCTCTCTGTACTTCCTGTTGTCGATCCTCGCCGAGCCCTCCGCCAGGATCAGCACCGGCTGCTCCCCCTGCAGGAAAGACAGCGTCTTCGCGATCATGCCCGGACTGCAGCCGAGCGCCGCGGCCGCTTCCTCCACCGTCGCGCTGCTGTGCTCCGGAATGATCACCCGATCGCCGAAACCCTTCTTCTCCAGATCCCTGACTGCCCTCTCCAGTGCCATGCTGTTTCCTCTGCCTTCTTTTCTTCTTTACTTGTTTTCTTCTTTAACTTGTTTTCTTCTTTGCTTATTCTCTGGCTCACTATTTTTACGGCATTTTTTTTCATTTCTTGATTTATGCCGTAATTCCGGATTCCACGAGAAGCCGCTCCTTTAAGGTACATCTCCGCGGCCTGATGCACAATGAATAATCGTATCAGAAGTTCGCCGCTTATCTTTCGTCAAGCTGATTCAATTCAAAGCAGATTCCTTCAAAAAACTGATTCTTTCCAATAGCTGGTTCATTCCAAAGCAGGTTCTTCTAAGGCCCACATACTTCAAAACCCACACATGAAAAGATCCCCGATGATCACTGCCGCAATTGCAGGATCACCGGGGATCATTATTCTTCTTTTCCAACGTCAGCCGAGATTGAAGTCAGAAATGCCTTCCGGGCATCAGCCGACAAGAAATCAATTTTTCCTTTAAGAGCCATCCAGCCGTCACAGCGTCATATCCGCATGCCTGCTGTTCATCATGGCGATGCGCTGCATCTTGAATTCGTTCAGCGCGAATTCCATCTCCGCTCTTCTGCGGAAGACTTCGTCCGCCATGCCGGCTCTGCTCATGCTGCAGAGCTGCGCGAAGCTGATCGTTCTGACGGCCGGTCTCTGCATCGGGCGATAGGGCATCTGCACCATCTGGCCTTCCTTGTTCACCGTGAGAAGTGATCTGCCGGTGACTGCAAGCTTCGCTCTGCCGGGCATGGGCCTGCGCAGTCTCTTGGGCTTCTTCTTCAGCTGTGCGAGCGACATCTTGAATTCATTCTTCGCCGCCACAAACTGCGAAAACGCATCCTTCGTCTGTGCGCGCTGTTCAAATTTCTTTTCCTGTTCCGCCTGGTTCTGTGCCATTTCTCTCTCCATTTCCAAGCATTTCCGCATGAGTGATTCTGCGGTGCTTCTTTTCATTTCCCCGGGTGCGTTATACTTCTATTATCACTAAATGTTTGATTCCCGTCCACTCGCCAAAGCAAGTTCTCCGCTTTATGCTGAATGCTCTCACCCGCAAGCATTCCGATTTTTCTGAATGCTCTCACCCGCAGGCGTTCCGATTTTTCTGAATGCTCTCACCCGCAAACGTTCCGACCTTCCTTGAACGTCTGAACCGTTCATTCTGTATGTATATATGCACAGCGCGGGAATATAACCCGCGCTGCACCAAAATTCAAATATCAAATTATCTTCGTTCGATACTAAGGTCCCGCACTCACCCCTCAAACTTCTCCCTGTTGATCCAGAGCCCAAGCGCCGGATTAGGAATGAAATAGATTTCTTCCCCATCCACCGTGTTGTAGCCGTACTGGAGCTTCGTGGGGTCGTAGCGCCTGCACATCTCCTCATAATCCGCGCTGCCAAAGCCGACGCCCTCGATCTCTTCCCGAGAAATATCACGCACGGCATAAGTGATGGAAAAGCGTCCATCCGACGACCCATGAATGAGGTGCGCCGCAGCACCCATGTTGTCCCGCAGATCCTGGCTCTCCGGCTTCCGGAATTCTTCAAGCGTGTGCAGCCGTCCGCGGTAGCCGTACTTGCGGATCAGGCGGTCGCACTCCGTGTCCTCGCCGAACCGCTCGACGCCCGGCGCCAGCACGATCAGCTCGCCGCCGTCCGCCATGGCCATGCGCGTGCGGTAGACTGCCTTGTTGCCGAGCCAGGTGCTCTTGAACTCGGAGGGATCGAGATACACCACGCACTTCTTCAGTCCGGTCGGAACGAAGTCGATATTCTTCTCCTGCGCGAGCTTCACAGCTTTGGTGAGGCAATCGCGCCCCTCGCCGATAAAAAGCCCATGCGTGCGGATCTCTCCGCCGGGCGCCGTCGTCACCGTCAGAACGAAAAGGATCGGCCGCTCGTTCAGGAAATGCTCCATCCCGTAATCAAAAAGCTTCCGGACCGGCGTGTGATCGCGCCCCATCATGCGCTCCATGCCGTACACCGCGCCGATCATGTGGCTCTTGTTGATCATGTCACTGCCGCCCGTCCCGACGAAAAGGTTCTTGGCATGATTCGACATACCGATGACCTCATGCGGCACCACCTGCCCCGGAGAGATGATCAGGTCGTAGCTCTCGTCCATGATGCGCCGGTTGACCTCGACACTGACCGGATCCGTCCAGAGACCTTCCGTGATCTCACTGACATAGTCCGCGGGAATCTCCCCGAGCCGGACCACGTCATGGCGCCAGTCATGCACAAGAAAACGGTCATGCGGAATGTCCCCGAACATGGCATCCATCTGCTCCTCACTCACCGGCGCATGCGTGCCGAGCGCAGGCAGGATGTCCACCGAAGCCCCACGCTCCGTCAGTGCGTGATAATACACATTTGTGATGAACCCCGCGCCGGAGTGATAGCGCGTGAAGTCCGGCGGAAGGATCAGCACTTTCCCCACGCGCCGCCCCTCAAGCGACTCCATGAGCGCCTCCCGGATCTCCTCCCGGCTCAGGCCTTCGTCATTTTTAGCGATCCGATCAATATCCATACGTTTCTCCGCTCTCAAACTCCCGAATAAGCATTAAACCCGCCATCCACCGGCAGCACGACGCCGGTGATGAAGCCGGAGCACTTCTCATCCAGCAGGAACAGCAGGCTGCCCACGAGTTCCTCCGGCTCCCCGAAGCGCCCCATCGGCGTCGCGTTCAGGATCTTGCCGGTGCGCGCGGTGGGCGTCCCGTCCTCGTTCCACAGCAGCTTCGCATTCTGCGCCGTCGAAAAGAACCCCGGCGCGATCGCATTGCAGCGAATGCCGGTCTTCGCGAAGTG
>DJXE01000009.1:2905-14849 GCA_002449595.1 Lachnospiraceae bacterium UBA7012 | reverse complement strand
ATCGGCTGCACGGTGCAGGCGAACGCCGTCGTCTCCAACATCACCACGAACTTCCACGTCCCGGCCGTCGCGGTCGCGGTCGTCCTCGCAGTTCTCGTCGGCCTGGTCATCATCGGCGGCATTCAGTCGATCACCAAGGTCTCCGAGAGACTGGTTCCTTTCATGGCCCTTTTCTATGTCGTCGGCTGCATCATCATCCTGGTCATGAACCACGACGTGCTCGGCCAGGCGATCGTTGCGATCGTCTCCGCAGCGTTCCAGCCCAAGGCGATCGGCGGCGGCTTCGTCGGCAGCACGATCGTCGCAGCCTGCAGATACGGCTTTGCGAGAGGACTGTTCTCCAATGAATCCGGTATGGGTTCCGCGCCCCTCGTCGCCTCTGCGGCGCAGACAAGGAACCCGAAGCGGCAGGCGCTGGTCTCCATGACCGGCACGTTCTGGGACACGGTCGTCATCTGCCTGATGACCGGCCTCGTCCTGACCTCCTGCATCATCAAGTATCCCGCGATCGACGGCCTCTCCGGCAATGGCAGCGAGCTGACGAGCAAAGCGTTCTCGATGATCCCGGGCATCGGCCTTCCGATCCTGGTCGTCGGCCTGATCACGTTCGCGTTCTCCACGATCCTCGGCTGGTACTACTACGGCGAGCGCTGCGCGGTCTATCTGCTCGGTGAAAAGGTCATTCTCGCCTACAAGATCCTCTGGGTCGCGGGCGTCTTCATCGGCTCCCTGATGGAACTGAACTTCGTGTGGGATCTGGCGGACCTCCTGAACGGTCTCATGGCGATCCCGAACATCTTCGCCGTCCTGCTCCTGTCGGGCGTCATCGTCGCTGAGACGAAGAAGTACGCCGGTGAGCACATCGATGACAAGGATGACACGGAGATTCCTGTTCTGAAGAATGCGAATAAGGGTATTCTTGGTTAAAGAAATCTGAGATAAAAAGATCCGTTCCTGCGGACAATTGCGCAGGCACGGGGCCATACAAAGACATAAAGAAGGGAGACCGCATCAAAACGGTCTCCCTGATTTTTTGAGCGATAAAGCCGAATGCGCAGCTTATGCTTGCATGAAGCTGCATGTGAGGCTAACGGACATCGGATGGGCTGCTAGTCTGCCCGTCCGATAGCGATTGTTTCCGGACAAGCGCAGAACTCAGCAAATCACTTCATCAGCTTCTTAATAAAGGACCTCTCCTTGAGGCTCAGCCTTCCGTCGGCGGAGCACAGGCAGAGGCAGAAGCCGATCATCGCGTCGCAGATGTCGACGTCGAGATCCGCGAAGCCGTCCACGACTTCGTCCGCCGCGTCCAGAAGATCCTGGTCTTTGGCATCGAGAACGTCGCTCTCCAGGACGTCATAGGAGAGGTCGAGGCCGGTGACGTCCTTGAACAGGGCGTACTCGGCTTCGTTCAGCTTCCCGTCCGCCGCGCAGGATGCGAGCGCGAGGACGCGGAAGGATTCCGTCCCTCCTGTCACGTCGGTGATCGCCGGAAGAATGACCGCCGCAAACTCCTCAAGAACGGAGCGGCGCTCGTCATAAGTCAGGGTCTCGTAGTCGCGGCACATTTTTTCAAATTCAAACATGGTAACCTCCACTTCAGGCGTTCCTGCCCATACCTGTCTGCCCGGCCGTCGGAATCAAAGTCGCGCGGCGGGCTCCTGTCCGGTGCGGATCAATCAGTGATCGTCGTTGTCGTCATCAACGGGCATGTGATTTTCGTAATCTTCCGGGTCGATCTCCTGCATCTGCGGGAAGCTGCCCATCGGCATCATTCCGGGCATCGGCATGCCGCCGGAGTGCATCGTCTCCCTGGTGTAGACGCGGGCCTCCCGCCTCGCCTTTTCGACCATCTCGGAGAACATCTCCTTTACCCTTTCCACCTTCTTTACGTTCTTGATATCAAAATTGCCCATGGCCTGGTCCGCGGAGCTGAAGTGGATCGTCCCCATGCCGAAAAGCTTCTGCCAGAACGAGCGGGTGAGCGTCATGTCCGTGATCCGGTACAGGCGCACCTCGTCCTCGCGGGTATTGAAGAGGCCGCGGTTGATGAACAGGCGGTCGTTCCCGAGCTCATAGACCGTGAAGGACCAGGGAAGCCCGAGTGCGTTCCGCTTTCTGTCACGCCAGACGATGTTTTTGTGTTTTGCCATTTCCTTCCTCCATCAAAAGAAGCGCCCCGCCGGCCCCTCGAAAAGCTCCCGAGCCGCCGGAAAATGCAACTTCTCTATTGAGTTCTCTAAAAGAAACTGTACAATAAAAAGCTGTGAAATACAAGAATTGTACGCCGTCTGCGGACTTCCATGGCGTCCGCGGATCATCTGGAAGGAATGCGTCCCATGTACGCGAGTTACCATAACCACACGCCGCTGTGCCGGCACGCGACGGGATCCCCGCGCGAGTACGTCGAGGAGGCGATCCGCGGAGGATTCTCTGTTCTCGGTTTTTCGGATCACACGCCATATTTTTACGACGGGGACTACTATCCCACGGGCGTCAAGATGCGCCCGGAGGAGATGGACACCTACGTCGACACCATCCTCGCACTGAAAAAGGAATATGCCTCCGACATCCGGATCCACCTGGGTCTGGAGATCGAGTACTACCCGAAATACTTCGGCCGGCTGATGGAGTTCCTCTCCCAGTACCCGTTCGAGTACTTCCTGCTCGGGCAGCACAACCTGGGCAACGAGATCCGCGAGGACGGGACGCAGGACTACTCCGCGTTCCGGAAGACGAACGACGAGAGGCAGCTGGCCCGCTACGTCGACCAGTGCATCGAAGGCCTGGAGACGGGATACTTCGACTGCTTCGCGCACCCCGACGTCATTCATTTCATCGGAGATACCGCTCTGTTTGAAAAGCATATGCGCCGCCTCGCAAGGCGCTCGAAAGAGCTGGACATTCCGCTCGAGATCAACCTGCAGGGTCTCATCGAGGGCAGGCACTATCCGAACATGGACTTCTGGCCGATCGCGGGCGAGATCGGTAACGAGGTCATCTTCGGCGCGGACGCGCACAAGCTCGGGCGGATCTGCGACCGGGCGGCGATCCGCCTGGCGGAAGAGATGGCGGCGAAATACCACCTGAACGTCATCGGCGACCTGGAAAACAGGATCGCAGGAAAAAGCAGCAACGGACTGCAGAACGCCGCAGCCGAGAGTATCAGCTGACTGCAGAACGACGCAGCCGAAAGAGAGAGATGAAATGGCAGCTGGATTCCGGATCCGGGACCTGAATGTATTTGATAAGAACAACGAACTGAACAGCCTCAAGACGGAGACCGGGACGCTCACGCTGGCCGGGCTCTTCGTGCCGATCTTCGCGGAGCAGCTCCTGAAGAACCTGATGAACACGGTGACCGTCTGGCTGATGGGACACATCTCCGACGACGCGGTCGCCGCCATCGGGGTGTCGACGCAGGTCCTCACGACCGTCACGATGCTGTATACGATGGTCTGCACCGGTGTGACCGTCGTGATCAACCAGAACCTCGGTGCCGAGCGGCGGGAGACGGCCTCGCGGACCGCGACCGCTTCGATGCACCTGCTGTTTGTCATGAGCATCGTGCTCGGCGGGCTCATGGCCCTCGTGGCGGACCCGGTCATGCGCCTCATGCACCTGGAGGCCAGACTGGCACCGGACGCGGCACTGTTCCTTCGCATCACGGCCGGATTCTCGGTCTTCCAGGCAATCATGACCTGCGCGATGGCCGTCAGCCGCGCGTACGGCAACACGTTCTACCCCGTTCTCGTCTCGCTCATTATGAACGTCCTGAACGCCGCGGGCAGCTACATCGTGATCCTGCGGCCCTTTGAGACGCCGCTCAGCGGCATCTCCGGCATCGCGATCGTCCGCATCTTAAGCGAGCTGGCCTCGTGCGTGCTCATGCTCATCCTGCTGCGAAAGGTTCACCCCGAGCTGCGGCTCCTGAACTTCCGGGCCCTGTCGCTGCCGATCGTAAAGGACATCCTGCGCATCGGCATTCCGAACGGGATGCAGACGCTGTCCTACTCGCTCTCGCAGACCGTGACGACCGGCGTGCTCGCGTCGCTTGGCGCCGCGGCGGTCGCCTCCAAGATCTACGTCCACAACATCGTCTATTACACCTACCTGACCGGCAACGCAATGGGACAGGCGAACGCCCTGCTCGTCGGCCGCCTCACCGGAATGGGAGAGCATGAACGCGTCTACCGGATGACGATGCGGCACTTTGTGCTGAACTTTATACTGAACGTCGGCTTCGCGTCTGTGGTCGCGCTCGCCCGCTTCCCGCTGATCCGCCTGTTTACGCAGGATGCCACGATCATCGCGATGGCCGCCGGCGTCATCGTGATCGACATCGCTGTCGAGGCGGGGCGCGCCTTCAACCACACGTTCCAGGGAGCGCTCACGGCCACCGGCGACGCAGCTTTTCCCATGGTCGTCATGCTGTGCACGACCTGGGGCATCTCCGTCCTGTTCTCTTACATTCTGGGCGTAAAGCTGGGAATGGACCTCGCGGGCTGCTGGATCGCCTTTGCGATGGACGAGCTCGTGCGCGGCCTGATCCAGATGGCGCGCTGGAAGTCGCGCGTCTGGTACACCAAGTCGCTGGTGAAGTGAGCGCGTGTCTGGCACACCAGCCCGCTTGCGGTGAATGCGCTGTGTTTCGGCAGCATACAGATGAATACATATAGATTGGAAAAGCCTTGTCGCGCGGGACAAGGCTTTTCTCGTACTATATGTTATAAAAGTGCGGCCGGAGATCAGTCCTCTTCTTCCTCAAGGAACTCGATCTCGAAGGGCCGGTTCGCGATGAACATGAACCAGCAGTCGTGGCCGTCCGCGGGGCCGTGTCCCGCCTTCACGCCGGCGGGGTGCCAGATGAAGGAGCCGGGCGCGTAGTTGCCGGTGGCGGTCTTTTCGCAGCCGTCGATCACGAGGACGCCGTGCGAGCAGGTGTGAACGTGATAGGGCTTGTAGAATCCCTCCGGATAGTGGGAGAAGTTGATGAGCGCGCCGTTGTAAGGGTCGGTGACGACCGGCTTGTCGTCGAAGAACGCGCCGACGGGCTCCTCGCCCTGGATCCAGCCTTCCTTCTCGAAGATGTTGCTGATGACGGTCTTCGTCTCCTGCTGCGCGGGGACGGCGTCGACGTACTCCGACGTGTGGGAGTGGGTCGTGACGAAGATCAGCCGGCAGCCCTTCTCCGTGGAATAGCTGTAGATATGGTTCGCAGGGTGCCAGATCAGAGTGCCCTTGCCGAAGGTGCCCTCGTCGACCGTCAGCTCGCCCTCGATGATATAGATGCCGCTGCCGCAGCTGAGGCGGTGTGCGGGACGGCGGATGCCGGCGGGGTAGAGGATGCACTGGATGCCCATGCCCTGGTAGTCGTCGTCTTTGATGAGCGGCAGGCGCTTCCACACGCCGATGCCCTCTTCGTTGACCGTCTTCCAGCCTTCATTGGAAAAACAGTTGAATGTCTGCTCTCTGAGTTCGCCCATGTCAGTTCCTCCTTACTGCATATGAAGTAAAGGTGATTCGGAGTGATCTTTCGGGCCGCGCGGCTTGTCGGAAACGTCTGTCATTTTGCGGCCATTTCTATTATAGTATAGCGTTTTGCCGTGCCCGTGGACAAGGAGTTTGATATACTTGATAGAAAGGCTTAAACACAGGAGAATCCAGATGATTCAATCCAATCAGATATGGAAGATATACGGGACCGCGTTCCGCGAGATGACGCTGAAGCTCCTGAAGGAGACGGACCTCGAGGCGCTCATCCGCGGGAAAACAGGTGCGGGCACAGATCCGGGCAGCATCCGGATCGGGATCAAGCCGAACCTGGTCTGTCCCACGCCGTCGTCCTTCGGCGCGACGACGCACACGGAGATCCTCGAGGGGATCATCGAATACCTGCAGGGCAGAGGATACAGCGATATTGTGATCGCGGAGGGCTCGTGGGTCGGCGACCGCACTTCGGAGGCATATGAGTACTGCGGCTACCGCTCGCTGTGCGAGAAGTACGGCGTGCCGTTTGTCGACGCGCAGAAGGAGAAGTCGCACGAGGTCGATGCCGCGGGGATGAAGCTGAATATTACGGATATCGCGGACACGTTTGACTTCCTGATCAACGTGCCGGTGCTGAAGGGGCACTGCCAGACGAGGGTCACCTGCGCGTTAAAGAACATGAAGGGGCTTCTTCCGAATACGGAAAAGCGCCGCTTCCACCAGATGGGGCTGCACAAGCCGATCGCGCACCTCTCGACCGTGCTGAAGCCGGACTTCATCGTCGTCGACCACATCTGCGGGGACTACGATTTCGAGGAAGGCGGGAACCCTGTTGTTCGCAACTGCATCATGGCGGCGCTGGACCCGGTGCTCACGGACAGCTACGCCTGCCGCATCATCGGCTACACCGCGGATGACGTGCCTTACATCCGCCTTGCGGAGCAGCTCGGGACCGGGACGGCGGATCTGGACGCGCTGGAGATCGTGCATCTCGGCGGCAGCAGGGAGGAGAGCACGGGAGTCTACGAGGACGACGAACGGCCGCGGGAGCACAAGGTACTCTCTGTGAAGTACGCTGTCGACGAGGCGGATTCCTGCAGCGCGTGCTACGCGAATCTCGTGCCGGCGCTGATGCAGCTCGAGGAAGAAGGGCTGCTGGAGAAACTCCCGGAGAAGATCGCGATCGGGCAGGGACATCAGGGAAGAAGAGGCACTCTGGGGATCGGCCGGTGCACGAAGGACTACGACTTCTGCGTCATGGGCTGCCCGCCGGACACGGAGAAGATCTACGGGGAATTAAAGAAATATATTGAGGAGCATTCTGCCTGAGCGAATCCAGGGCATGGTCACCTGTGCTTTCCGGCGTGGGACAGGCTTTCAGGCGGGATCAAAGGATATTTGAAAATGGATAAGGAACAGAGTTACACGTTTTTTGCTGCAGTGTCACGCATGAAATACATCGAGCGCTGGGCACTGATGCGGGCCTCCCGGCCGGAGAACCTCAGCGAACATTCGCTGGAAGTCGCGATGATCGCGCACGCACTCTGCACGATCGCAAACGTGCGCTACGGAAAGAACCTGAACGGGGAGCGCGCGGCACTCATCGCGCTCTACCACGACGCGACGGAGATCATCACGGGCGACATGCCGACCCCGGTGAAGTACGGGAGCGACCGCCTGCGCAGCGCTTATAAAGCAGTGGAAGCGGAAGCCCAGGACCACCTGCTGGGACGGCTGCCGGAAGACCTGCAGCCTGCATTCCGGGAGATCCTGATGCCGGAAGCGGACGAGACAAAAGACAAAGACCAGAGCTACATGCTGCGGCTCGTCAAGGCGGCGGATAAGCTCTCGGCCCTCATCAAGTGCATTGAGGAAGAGAACGCGGGCAACGGAGAGTTCCGCACCGCGAAGGAGTCGACGCAGCGCTCCATCGACGCGATGTGCGACGAACTGCCGGAAGTGCGCGACTTCGTGCGTGAGTTCCTGCCGCCGTACGGCAGCACGCTGGATGAGCTGTCATGAGCAGATGAGTAGAAATATACTGACGAAGCGGCAAACAGGTTGACAGCCCACAGGGCAGAAGGAGGACGGCATGGCAGAACACAGGAGATTAAAAGTCGGCGTCGTCGGTGCGGGACACATCAGCACCATCTACCTGACCAACATGACGACGACCTTCAGCGACTATCTCGACGTGCGGGCGGTGTCCGCGACGAGGATCGAGAGCGCGCAGAAGCAGGCGGACAAGTACGGCATCCGCGCGATGACGACGCCGGACCTTCTCGCGGATCCGGAGATCGAGCTCGTCGTCAATCTGACGCCTGTGCCGGCACACTATGACATCATCAAAACCGCGCTGACGAACGGGAAGCACGTCTACACGGAGAAGGTCATCACGGACGACCTCGACAAGGCGAAGGAACTTCTTGCCCTCGCGAAGGAAAAGGGGCTGTACCTCGCCTCCGCACCGGACACCTTCCTCGGTTCCGCGCTCCAGAGCGCAAAAAAGGCACTGGAAGAAGGCGCGATCGGGGAGGTTACGTCCTTTTCCGCGACGGCGAGCAGAAATAACTGGCTGATGCTGAGCGCCTACTCCTTCCTCAGGATGCCGGGCGGCGGCACCTGCCTCGACTACGGCGTCTACTACCTGACGGCGATCGTGAGCCTGCTCGGCGCGGTCGACGAAGTCTGCGCGATCGTGAAGGCGCCGTTCAAAAAGCACGTCTGCATCAACCCGCTCGCGAAGGAATACGGGCAGGAGATGGATACGCCAAACGAGAGTGAGGTCGCGGCGCTCCTTCAGATGAAGAGCGGCGTGATGGGCACGTTTACGCTGGATGCCGACACCGGCGTCATGGACCGCAACACGTTCATCCTGCACGGGACCAAGGGCGTCATGCTCCTGGAGAATCCGAACAACTTCGGCGGCACGGTGAAGGTGTACACGGGCGAAAACGATCCGGCGCTGTATCCTGACTGGTGGGAGCAGAAGGTCGAGGAGGAGATCCTCGCGCCGGCGAACCCTTACACCGAGAACTCCCGCGGCGTCGGTCCTGCCGACATCGCAGCATCCCTGGAAAAGGGCGTTCCCTGTCACGCCGACGCGCAGCTCGCGGTGCACGTCCTCGACGTCCTGACGTCCATGATCCGCAGCGGCGGGACGCACGCGTTTGAGAAGACGACGACCGACTGCGCGGTGCCGGAATTCTTCCCGGGGCTGTGAGACGGCGCTTTTGTGTTATCCAATAACCAGAGTGTAAAACAAACGTTACGGAGGAAATACCAATGAGCAAGGAAATGAACATGAGACCCGACGGCCTGATCTGGGGCAAGTGGAAGGTGGACGACAGGTTCTACGTCCTCACGAACCAGTGGGAGAACTTCTGCTACCTGCTGATCGGCGACGAGAAGGCGCTGCTGCTGGACGCCGGCTACGAGTGGGACGGCGACCTGCGCGCGGTCGTGGAGGAGATCACGGACCTTCCGGTCATGGTCGTCCTCACGCACGGGCACCTCGACCACGCCGGCCAGATCTATTGGTGGGACGAGTGCTGGTGCGGGGAAGGCGCGGAGCACGACTACGAGATCACCGTGGATCCGGAGCAGTACGCGTCATGGAAAAGCAAACTCGGCGAGAACTTCGTCTGGCACATCCTTGAGGACGGCGAAGTCATCGACATCGGCGGCAATGAGTTCGAGGTGATCCGCGTCACGGCGCACGCGAAGAGCGGGCTGATGCTGATCGACCGGAAGCGCAGGATCCTGTTCTCCGGCGACCAGATCGATCCCAGCCAGGTGCTCCTTTTCTGCAATGATGAGATCACGACGAAGGAAGCGATCGGGAACATGCTCAGCGACACCGCGCGCCTCATGGAGCGCACCGACGAGTTCGACTGCATTTATCCCGCGCACAACGGCGTCGCGATCAGCAACGACTATATCCGCGACTACTACATCCTCGCGAAGCAGCTGAGCGAAGGCACGGCGACGATGCAGCCGACCCCCGGCGGCTTCAAGTGGCCGAACGAGTGCATCGAGGGGCACTTCATCGAGAAGGACTGGCCGGTGTACCGCGCGCAGTACGGACTGGCGTCGGCGATCATGAAAGAATGATTTTATAAAGTGCGCAGCAAAAAGACATACGAAGTCCGCATCCTCCGGATGCGGACTTCGCACGTCTCAGGGGTTAATTTTAATAGTTAGTCACGAAAAACTCACTGAGATTTTGTCTATTTTGCCCATAGATATTAAACGTGACTAACTTATAATGAAATAGGTTAGGTTATTCTAACCGATTCTGAGAGATGAGGAGAGATGCGTATGATGCCTTTAGCACTTGGAGACGCGGGAAAAGAGTACGGGATCACAAGAGTCAGCGGGAGCGACGAAGTGAGAGCGCACCTGCAGGACATGGGCTTCGTGCCCGGAGCCAAAGTGACGCTGATCAGCGCCTCGGAAGGCAACGTGATCGTCAACGTCAAGAATGTGCGCGTCGCGCTGAGCACGCAGCTCGCACAGAAGATCTATATCTGATTTCCGCACCGCTTTGCCGGTTGGATTTACACAGTAACAGGAAACAGCTAAGGAGGAAGAAAGTGAGAACACTAAGAGATGCTAAGGTCGGCGAGACCGTGAAGGTCGCGAAGCTGAGCGGCGAGGGCGCGGTCAAGCGCCGCATCATGGATATGGGCATCACGAAAGGCAGTGAGATCTATGTCCGTAAGGTCGCGCCGCTGGGTGATCCGGTGGAGATCAATATCCGCGGGTATGAGCTCTCCGTCAGGAAGGCGGACGCCGAGATGGTGCAGCTGGCGGACTGATTTTTTACCGCCGAGTTAGCGTGATAAAACTTAATTAGTCAAAACTATTATGAGGGGGGATTTCCGCACAGCAGTGAGGAAGTCCGAACGGAGGAAACAAATGAGTATCAGAATTGCACTGGCCGGCAACCCGAACTGCGGCAAATCCACACTGTTCAACGCGTTGACCGGCGCCAACCAGTACGTCGGCAACTGGCCCGGCGTCACCGTCGAGAAGAAAGAGGGCAAGCTGAAGGGAAACAGCGACGTGATCATCACGGACCTTCCCGGCATCTACTCGCTCTCCCCGTACACACTGGAAGAAGTCGTCGCGAGAAACTACCTGATCCAGGAGCTCCCGGACGCGATCCTCAACATCGTTGACGCGACGAATCTGGAGCGCAACCTGTACCTGACGACCCAGCTCGTCGAGCTCGGCATCCCGGTCGTGATCGCGCTGAACATGATGGACGTCGTGCGCAAGAACGGCGATCAGATCGACACGAAGAAGCTGGAAAAGGAACTCGGCTGCAAGATCGTGGAGATCTCCGCCCTGAAGGGTACCGGCATCGAAGAGGCCACCAAGGCTGTGATCGACGCCGCGAAGAACACGAAGACCGTCCCGCAGCACAAGTTCTCCGGCCCCGTCGAGCACGCGATCGCGCACATCGAAGAGGCGACGGAAGGCAAGCTCCCGGCGGCGCAGCAGCACTGGTACGCGGTCAAGATCTTTGAGCGCGATGAGAAGGTGCTTGAGCAGCTGAACCTGTCTTCGGACGTCAAGGCACACATCGAACAGGACATCGCTTCCGCCGAGAAGGAACTGGATGACGACGCGGAATCCCTGATCACCAACGACCGCTACACCTACATCAGCGGCATCCTGAAGGGTTCTTACAGCAAAAAGAAGACCGGCGAACTCACGACATCGGACAAGATCGACCGCATCGTGACGAACCGATGGCTGGCGCTCCCGATCTTCGCGCTGGTCATGTTCATCGTTTACTACTTCTCCGTCACGACGGTCGGCACGATCGTCACGGACTGGACGAATGACGTATTTGTCGGCGAGTGGCTGCAGGGCAGCATCGGCGGCCTGCTCGAAGGCGCCGGCGTGGCACCCTGGCTCACCAGCCTGATCGTTGACGGTATCGTCGGCGGTGTCGGCGCGGTCCTGGGCTTCGTTCCCCAGATGTTCGTCCTGTTCTTCTTCCTGGCATTCCTTGAGGGCTGCGGCTACATGGCGCGTATCGCGTTCATCATGGACCGTATCTTCAGAAGGTTCGGCCTCTCCGGCAAGTCCTTCATCCCGATGATGATCGGCACCGGCTGCGGCATCCCTGGCGTCATGGCTTCCAGGACGATCGAGAACGAGCGCGACCGCCGCATGACCATCATGACGACGACCTTCATCCCCTGCGGCGCGAAGCTTCCCATCATCGCGCTGATCGCGGGTGCGTTCTTCCCGAACCACAGCGCGCTGGTCTCGACCTCCGCGTACTTCATCGGCGTCGCGGCCATCATCATCTCCGGCATCATGCTGAAGAAGACGAAAATGTTCGCAGGCGATCCCGCTCCGTTCGTCATGGAGCTCCCTGCATACCATATGCCCACCCTCGGCAGTATCCTGAGATCCATGTGGGAGCGCGGCTGGT
>DJXE01000009.1:0-2827 GCA_002449595.1 Lachnospiraceae bacterium UBA7012 | reverse complement strand
GCTGGTCCTTCATCAAGAAGGCCGGAACGATCATCCTGCTCTCCACCATCGTGATCTGGTTCCTGCAGAGCTTCTCCTTCACGGGCGGCTTCCACATGATCGAAGACGTCGTCGCGGAGAACGATTCCTCCATCCTGGCGCGCATCGGCCAGGCGCTCGGCTGGATCTTCTGGCCCCTCGGCTGGAACGTTGCAGGTGAGGGCTGGAAAGCTGCAGTCGCCGCCATCACGGGCCTCGTCGCAAAAGAGAACGTCGTCGCAACTTACGGCGTCCTGTACGGCTTCGAAGAAGTCGCGGAAGAGGGCGAAGAGATCTGGGGAAGCCTTGCGGCATCCTTTGGCAACAGCGGCGTGATCGCTTATTCCTTCCTGGTGTTCAACCTGCTCTGCGCTCCCTGCTTCGCGGCGATCGGCGCGATCAAGCGTGAGATGAACAACGCGAAGTGGACGTGGTTCGCGATCGGTTACCAGTGCGCGTTCGCTTACGCGGTCTCCCTGATGATCTACCAGTTCGGCAGCCTGTTCGCCGGACAGGTCCACCCGATCGGCCTCATCGCCGCCGTCGCGGTCCTCGCGTTCATGCTCTACATGCTTTTCCGCCCTTACAAGGAGTCCCAGAAACTCACCGCGGCGGTCAAGGTGAACTAAGAAAACTAAAATACCTGTTGCTTAGCTGAAATGATAAAATGGCAGGAGCCGGAGCGATCCGGCTCCTGCCGTCATGAAGAAGCAATCGACACCGGAGTGACGCCACACAGTACATGGTCGTCATGGATGTGAGGCCGGGGATCGATCGCCGGAAAGATGAGGGACTACAGATGAGTACAGTGATCGTAATTGCAGTGCTGGCGCTGATCGTGTTTTTCGCTGCAAAGAGTTCCATGAAGCACCTGAAGGGTGAGGGGGACTGCTGCGGCGGAGGCGGCGGGGAGATCTTCGCCGAAGAGCCGGAGAAGAAGCTGGACGGCCCTGTGGTCGCGACGAAGACCGTGCACATCGAGGGAATGCACTGCGAGAAGTGCAAGGCGCGCGTCGAACGCGCGATCAACCGCCTCGAGGGCGCATCCGCGAAGGTCGACCTGAAGAAAAACGTCGCGGTCGTCTCCATGGACCGCCCCGTCCCGGACGAGCTGATCCGCAATGCTGTGACGATGCAGGATTACAAGGTTATATCGATTGAAGGATAGAGATTACTGAATGGCAGCCGCGTCAGATGACGCGGCTGTCTCTTTGTCCGGAGCGCGCATGAACTGCCGGCATGGATCATTCGCGGAAACCGGCAATGTGAGCGCGCGAAAGACACCGGTTTAGTGGTATGATAAGGAAGTACAGCTTATCGGCATGAAGCGGCATCGAAACCGGTCCCGGCAAAGCCGGAAAGGCGTACTGGCAGCTAAGACCCGCGGGAGCGGGCAGAAAAATTACGGAGGAAGGATCATGGACAGAGAACAGATCATCCGGACGATCACAGAAGGCAGGGCGGTGCTCGGCCTGGAATTCGGCTCGACGAGAATCAAGGCAGTGCTGATCGGCGACGACTTTATCCCGTTCGCACAGGGAAACCATGACTGGGAGAACCGGCTGGAAGACGGCGTCTGGACTTACCATATGGATGACATCTGGGGCGGCCTGCAGGACTGCTACGCAGATCTCGTCCGCGACGTGAAGGAGCAGTACGGCGTCGAGCTGACGAAGCTCGCTGCGCTCGGCATCTCAGGCATGATGCACGGCTATCTCGCTTTTGACAAAGAAGGCAATCTGCTGGTGCCTTTCCGGACCTGGCGCAATACGATGACGGAGCAGTCCGCGGCGGAGCTGACGGCTGCATTTGATTTCAATATTCCGCAGCGCTGGACGATCGCCCATATCTATCAGGCAGTCCTGAACAGCGAAGCGCATGTGCCGCAGGTCGATTTCGTGACGACGCTCGCGGGCTACATCCACTGGCAGCTGACCGGGCAGAAGGTCGTCGGCGTCGGCGAGGCGTCCGGCATTTTCCCGATCGATTCTGAGACGAATGATTACAATGAGGAGATGCTCGACAAGATGGACGGGCTCCTCGCGGCGAAGGGCGTCGCATGGAAGATCCGTGACGTGCTTCCCAAAGTGAAGGTCGCAGGCGAAGACGCCGGCGTGCTCACAGCAGAAGGCGCAAAACTTCTCGATCCGAGCGGCAAGCTCGAGGCGGGCGCTCCGATGGCGGCGCCGGAAGGCGATGCCGGAACCGGCATGACGGCGACGAATTCCGTCGCGGCAAGGACGGGCAACGTCTCCGCAGGAACGTCCATCTTCGCGATGATCGTCCTCGAGAAAGCGCTCTCCAAGGTCTATGAAGAGATCGACATGGTCACGACCCCGACCGGCAAGGCGGTCGCAATGGTGCACTGCAACAACTGCACTTCCGACATCAACGCGTGGGTCGGCCTGCTGAAGCAGTCTCTGGCTCTGTTCGGCGCGAAGCCGGATATGAACGAGCTGTACACGAAGCTGTTCCAGGTGGCGCTCGAGGGCGCGAAGGACTGCGGCGGCCTGATCAGCTACAACTACTTCTCCGGTGAGGGCGTGACGCACCTCAACGAAGGCATGCCGATGCTCCTCAGGAAGCCGGACGCTGACATGTCGATCGCGAACTTCATGCGGACGCACCTGAATTCGGCGATCGCGACGCTCGTTCTCGGCATGCGGATCCTGCGCGACGAGAAGGTGAAGATCGACAGCATCACCGGCCACGGCGGATACTTCAAGACTCCGGAAGTCGGCCAGAAGCTCCTCGCGGCGGCGATCGGCGCACCGGTCACGGTGACGAAGACAGCCGGAGAGGGCGGCCC
>DJXE01000108.1:20621-49327 GCA_002449595.1 Lachnospiraceae bacterium UBA7012 | reverse complement strand
CTAGCCAAACTGAGCCACACCCCGGCTTTCCCCTGTTCAGGACGCACATGTTATTATATAGTACAGCTTTTTCAGTGTCAACAAAAAAACCACGAGTATTTCGCCCGGAAAAACAGCCGCCCGCGCCTCATGGCCGGACGGCTGCCCTTCAGTTCATGTAATGCTGCCTCAGCTGTTGTCCTGCTGAGGAATTCCCGGGATCCGGATGTGCTCGGCCGCCTCGGGCTCGCGCTCGATCCTGCGGATCAGGAGCCTCGCAGCCTCCTCTCCCAGCTTTGCGTTGTTGCGCCTGCCTGTCGTCGCTGCATCGTGCAAGACGGCGCAGATGCCGTGATAGCTGTAATCCACCGTCACGACGGCGATGCCCTCCTTGCACAGTTCGTCGGCGAGGATCAGCATATCCGCCTTCCGTCTCTGTGCGCCGATGATGCACACGCCATCGAGACTTCCGATCCGGATCCGGGTCATATAGGACAGCTCCGAATCTTCGATCAGAAAGGTACAGTCATAACCGCTCTCTTCCATCACGGTCACGAAATAGGAGGAGATCGTTACTTCCTCCTCCGCGCGCCGCGCGGAAGCACCGCCCGGAATAATGATCCCGACGTGCTTCAGGACAGCCCGCCTCTTTTTCTGTTCCTTCCTGCCCTTGTCATCATAGTATCCCATACTCTCCGCTGTCTGCTTTATCAAGGCTTTGGTATGTGAACTGATGTCGCTGTGATCGCGCAGTGCTTTGCTCACGGTAGAGACGGACACGCCCGCCACTTTCGCGATCTCTTTTAGTAATACTGCCATTTTTGTCATACCTCCTGCTACAGGCATGTAACAGCGGTGCCGGAGCACTCCTGCCGCGGCACCGCGACCCCCGTTATCATATCGTTTTATGCCTGTTTCGCAGGAGGCGATCTGTTTCCCGGCGGTTCCATATCAAAATTGTTCTTCTGCCGCTTGACAAATCGATCCTATCTGCTAAAATATCGTTGTTGTGTAAGTGTAGCTCAGCTGGATAGAGCGTCTGGCTACGGACCAGAAGGTCGCGAGTTCGAATCTTGTCACTTACATCGAAACAAAGGCTTTGCAGGTCGCATCTGACCAGCAAAGCCTTTTTGTTAATCTCTTATCGCTCAAAAGGCCCGTGATCACCTCACGAGCCTTTTCCTTTGTTCATATCCGTATCCGGCTGCCGCTCTCCGCTTCCTTCCTGCGGAAGATCTCCCTCAGCGACTCCGTATAGGGTGCCCGTGCGATCCCGTACTCAGTAATGATCCCTGTGATCAGGTCATGATCCGTCACGTCAAACGCCGGATTATACACAGAGATCCCCTCCGGCGCCATGCGCTCCTTATACCACATCTCCGTGACCTCTTCGGGCTTTCTCTGCTCGATCACGATCTCGTCCCCGGAGGCCAGCGACATGTCGATCGTAGAGGTCGGAGCGCATACATAGAACGGCACGTGATAGCGCGCCGCGATCGTCGCCACAACGCTGGTGCCGATCTTGTTCGCGGCGTCTCCATTCGCGGCCACGCGGTCGCAGCCGACAAAGACCGCCTGCACGCGGCCGGTCTTCATCAGGGAGGCCGACATGTTGTCGCACAGGAGCGTCACGTCGACGCCGGCGGCATGCAGCTCGTAGGCCGTCAGCCGCGCGCCCTGCAGCAGCGGCCGCGTCTCATCGCAGAAGACTCTGAGGCCATAGCCCTTTTCCTGTGCCAGATAGATCGGTGCCGTCGCCGTCCCGTACTTGATGGTCGCGAGCTGTCCGGCATTGCAGTGCGTCAGCACGCCGTCGCCGGGCTTTAAGAGCGTCAGGCCGTACTCGCCGATGCTGCGGCAGACCGCCACGTCCTCTTCGCGAATCCTCACCGCCTCCTCGCGCAGGCGCTCTTTCACCTGCGCCATCGTCAGGCTCTCATCCTCACCGCAGGCGAGGAACACCTTCTCCATGCGCCGCAGCGCCCAGGAGAGATTCACCGCGGTCGGCCTGGAGGAATCCAGATAGTCCTTCTGTTTCTCAAACACCGCCTTCAGTGTCTCAAAATTCTCCGCGTGCTTCTCCGGCGTATCGTCAGCGATCTCCACCTGCTTCGTCAGCAGATAGATGCCGAACGCCGCCGTGACGCCGATCGCCGGCGCCCCGCGCACCTTGAGGAGATAGATCGCGTCCCAGATCTCCTCCGCCGTCTTCAGGTCGATCAGTTCCGTCGTGCCCGGCAGCTTCGTCTGATCGATAATACGGATCGCGTTTTCCTCGTCGAAAAGCGCTACCGTCTCAAAATCAAGGATCGTCTTCCCGCTGTTCATTGTAGTGTTTCTCTCCCGCTTTCTCAGGTGGAAAGACAGCCGGCTGAAACAGCCGGCTGCCTTCTGTTGTGTTGTGGTCTCAAAAATACATTATATTACGTTTCAGTGAAAGATCACTTCTGCGCCGCCGCAGCCTGGATCTTCCTGGTCAGGAGCGGAACGATCTGGTTCAGATCGCCGACGATACCGAAGTCAGCGACGTCGAAGATCGGAGCGTTCTCGTCTTTGTTGATCGCAATGATGAGATCGGACTCTTCCATACCTGCCACGTGCTGGATCGCACCGGAGATGCCGATCGCGAAGTAGACCTTCGGACGGACGGTCTTGCCGGTCTGGCCGACCTGCAGATCCTTCGGCTTCCAGCCGGAATCAACGACTGCACGGGAGCAGCTGACCGTAGCGTGCAGCGCTTCCGCCAGCTCGTCGAGGAGTGCGAAGTTCTCGGCGCTGCCGACACCGCGGCCGCCGGAGACAAGGATCTTGGCATCCTGGATATCCGCGACCTGGGAGACCTGCTTCACGACCTCAAGGATCTCGGTGTAGCAGCTGTTCTTCTCAAAGCCGGGGTTGTAGTTGACGATCTCAGCCTTCGCGCCTTCGATCGGAACGATCTTCTGCATAACGCCGGGACGGACCGTCGCCATCTGAGGACGGAAGTCAGGGCATGCAATCGTCGCGATCGTGTTGCCGCCGAATGCGGGACGGGTCATGAGCAGCTGTTTATGCTTCTGCTTGTCTTCCTGTCCGGGAACGGCAACGAGCGGGAAATCGCCGATGTCGAGCTGCGTGCAGTCCGCCGTCAGGCCGGTGTGGATGCGGGCGGAGACGCGGGGGCCGAGGTCACGGCCGATGGCGGTTGCGCCAATCAGCAGGATCTCAGGCTTGAACTCTTTTACAACAGAAGCCAGCGCGTGTGCGTAGGGCTCTGTTCTGTAATCCTTCAGCTCAGGATCGTCAACGACGATGACGCGGTCCGCGCCGTAAGCCGCGAGCGTGTCAGTCAGGCCGCCGACCTCGGAGCCGATGAGGACCGCAGTGACCTTCTTCTCATCGAGATCCTGCGCCAGATCCTTCGCCTTGCCGAGAAGCTCGAGGGCGATGCTGCTGACCTCGTTGTCAACCTGCTGGGCGAAGATAAATACTCCTTTGTATTCTTCTAAAGACATGGTTTCCTCCAATAATATGTTCAATACGGTTGTTTAGATGATGTGCTTCTCAGCCAGCTTGTCGAAGATGAACTGTGCGGACTCTTCCGCGCTGTCGAGGACGACCTTCTGGCCCGCGCCCTTCTTGACCTTGTCGGAAGCCTTCGCGATCTGGGTCGGGGAGCCCTTGAGGCCGATGTTGCTGTCATCGACGTCCTTCAGCTCGTCTCTGCCCCAGACAGTGACTTCCTTCGCGAGTGCGTCGACGATTCCGCCGGGCGTCATGTAGCGGGGCTCATTGAGCTCTGCAAGCGCTGTGACGAGGCAGGGCATCTTCGCCTTGACGATGTGGTATCTGTCTTCGAACTGGCGCTTCACGATGACGCTGTCGCCTTCGACCTTCAGGTCTTCCGCGTAGGAGATCAGCGGAATGCCGAGGTGCTCGGAGATCTGCGGTCCGACCTGCGCGGTATCACCGTCGATCGCCTGACGGCCGGTGATGATCAGGTCATATTCAAGGTTTCTGAGTGCGCCGGCGATGGAGGATGAGGTCGCCCACGTATCCGCGCCGCCGAGTCTTCTGTCGGTCAGGAGGATCGCATTGTCCGCACCCATCGCGAGTGCTTCGCGCAGCATATCGTCCGCCTTCGGAAGGCCCATGGTCAGAACCGTAACTTCCGCGCCGTACTGATCTTTCAGCCTCAGTGCCGCTTCCAGGCCCGCCTTGTCATCCGGGTTCATGATCGCAAGCATCGCAGCTCTGTCCAGAGTTCCGTCGGGTTTGAACTTAACGCCGCCGGCAGTATCCGGAACCTGTTTAATACAAACAACGATTTTCATGTTATCGAATTCTCCTTATATACTGAATCTGCACTGCCGGTTATGCGAGCAGGGCGCCGCTGATGACCATTCTCTGAACTTCGGAGGTACCTTCGTAGATCTCCGTGATCTTCGCGTCGCGCATCATGCGCTCCACTTCGTACTCTCTGATGTAGCCGTAGCCGCCGAACAGCTGGACTGCCTTGGTCGTCACGTCCATCGCGGTCTGTGCCGCAAAGAGCTTCGCCTTCGCAGCTTCCACGGAGTAGCGGGACTGCGTCGCCTTCGCCATCGCTGCCTTGTAAACCATCATCTGCGCAGCTTCGACGTTCGTCGCCATCTCAGCGAGCTGGAACTGCGTGTTCTGGAAAGCGCCGATCGCTCTGCCAAACTGTTTTCTCTCCTTGACGTACGCGACGGTCCTCTCGAGAGCACCTTCCGCGAGGCCGAGCGCCTGTGCGGCGATACCGATACGGCCGCCGTCCAGCGTGTGCATCGCGTAAGAAAAGCCCTTGCCCTCCTGACCAAGCAGGTTCGCAGCCGGGATGCGGCAATCCTGGAAGATCAGCTCATACGTGGAAGAGCCGCGGATACCCATCTTGTTCTCCTTCGTGCCGAAGGTGAAGCCGGGCGTATCCTTCTCGACGATGAACGCGGAGAAGACCTTTTTCTTTCTGCCTTTCTTGTCCTCGACGATGTCGGTGTAAGCGATGATGATGTAGACATCCGCTTCCTTACCGTTCGTGATGAAGCACTTGGAACCGTTCAGGATGTAGGAATCGCCGTCCTTCACCGCTCTGGTCTGGACGCCCTGCGCATCCGTGCCGGCGCCGGGCTCGGTCAGGCCGAACGCGCCGATCTTCTCGCCCTTTGCGAGCGGGACAAGGTATTTCTGCTTCTGCTCTTCCGTGCCCCAGAACAGGATCGGGTCGCAGCAAAGGGAGCTGTGCGCGGAGACGATAACTGCGGTCGTGCCGCAGACCTTCGCGAGCTCTTCGACGCACATCGCGTACGTCAGAGGATCGCAGCCCTGTCCGCCGTATTCCTTCGGAACGGTGATGCCCATGAAGCCGTACTTCGCCATTTTCTCAACGGTGTCGCGAGGGAAGATCTCGGTCTCGTCAACATCGATCGCACGCGGTTTAACTTCCTTCTCAGCAAACTCTCTGAAAAGGTTCCTGGCCATTTCGTGCTGTTTGTCCAACATAAAATCCATGTTTACCTCATTTCCGGCGTGTGGCGCGGCGTTCCTTGCGCCGCGGCAGCGCGCCACTTTTCACTGTTGTGATCATCTTAAGTGATACCGTGCCCCGGCTTCCGTCATACGGAAGCCGGAGCAGTCCGGGATCTGTTTCACTTCTTGTCGGTCGGAACCTTCTGGCCGTTCGAATAATCGTAGAAGCCGATGCCGGTCTTCACGCCGAGCTTCTTGCCGCGGACCATCTTGCGAAGGAGCGGAGCGGGACGATACTTGGAATCGCCGGTCTCGCTGTAGAGGACTTCCATGATCGCGAGAACGATATCAAGGCCGACATAGTCGCCGAGTTCCAGCGGGCCCATCGGGTGGTTGCAGCCGAGCTTCATCGCGGTGTCGATGCCCTCGATGTCGGAGACGCCCTCGGAGTAGACGAAGATGCCTTCGTTGATCAGCGGGATCAGGATGCGGTTGACGACGAAGCCTGCAGACTCATTGACCTGGACAGGGGTCTTGCCGAGCTGGACGGAGATCTCCTTGACCTTCTCTACGGTCTCGTCCGGGGTGTTCGCGCCCTGGATGACCTCGATCAGCTTCATGACCGGTGCCGGGTTGAAGAAGTGCATGCCGACGATCGGCTTCGGAAGGCCTGCGCCGATCTCGGTGATGGACAGGGAAGAAGTGTTGGACGCGAAGATGCAGTCAGGGTTCTTGACGATGTTCTCTTCAAGATCCTTGAAGCAGGCCTTCTTGATGTCCATGACTTCCAGCGCCGCCTCGACAATGAGGTCCGCATCCGCGCAGATCTCGTTCAGGCCGGTCTGGATCTTGCCGATGATCTTGTCAGCGACTTCCTTGTCGAGCTTGCCCTTCTCGACTCTCTTCATGAGACCCTTCTCGATCTTCGCCTTGCCGCCGTCCGCGAACTCCTGCTTGATGTCGCAGAGATAAACGGTCTCGACCGCGTCACACTGAGCGAATGTCTGGGCAATACCGGAACCCATGGTTCCCGCGCCGATAATACCAACTTTCATTTTTGCCTCCATTCTTTTCCTGTTTGTTTTATCTGCTTACGCGTTTTTGAAATCTACAACTTTGACCTTGTTCGGATCGTCCTTCTTGCGGAGGAAGTTCGCCATGCCTTCTCTCTGGTCATAGGACTCGAAGCAGCCGCCGAAGATCTTTTCTTCGATGACGAGAGCGTCATCCATGTTCGCTTCCAGACCGTCGTTAATGGCCTTCTTGCAGCCTCTGACAGCGATCGGCGCGTTCTTCGCGATGCCTGCCGCCATCTTCTTCGCCTGGTCGAGCAGCTCTTCCTGCGGATAGACCGCGTTCACAAGGCCGATGCGGTACGCTTCGTCCGCCTTGATGTTGCGGGCCGTGTAGATGATCTGCTTCGCCATGCCGGGGCTGACCAGCCTCGCCAGTCTCTGCGTACCGCCGAAGCCGGGCGTGATGCCGAGGCCGACTTCCGGCTGGCCGAAGATCGCGTTCTCCGCGCAGATGCGGATGTCGCAGCTCATGGCGAGCTCATTGCCGCCGCCCAGCGCAAAGCCGTTGACCGCCGCGATGACCGGGATCGGGAAGGTCTCGATCTTGCGGAACACGTCGTTGCCCTTCTTGCCGAACGCCTCGCCCTCTTCCTTGGAGAGCGTGCTCATCTCGCCGATGTCCGCGCCCGCGACGAAGCTCTTGTCGCCAGCGCCCGTGAGGACGATCGCACGGATCACGTTCTGGTCGATTGCGTCGAACGTCGCCGACAGCTCGTCCAGAACCGCGGAATTGAGTGCGTTGAGCGCCTTGGGACGATCGATCGTGATCACCGCTACCGCGCCTTCCGCTTCACATTTCACAAATTCCATCTCGTAAACTCCTTTTCTTGCCTTCTTTTCGCTGCTCCCTCCGGGAACTTCCCGCCTGTGCAGACCGTCCGTTCTCATCGGGCTTATCACCACGTGATGCCGCGATTCCCTTCCGGAACCGCGGCATCACCGCTGTGCGCTTTACTTATGCCTCGTACTTCTCAACTACGGTCGCGCATCCCATGCCGCCGCCGATGCAGAGCGTCGCGAGGCCGCGCTTCGCATCAGATTTCTGCATCTCATAGAGGAGCGTTGTCAGGATCCTTGCGCCGGATGCTCCGACAGGATGTCCGATCGCGATCGCGCCGCCGTTGACGTTCAGCTTGGACAGGTCGAAGCCCAGATCCTTGCCGACTGCCACGGACTGCGCCGCGAATGCTTCGTTCGCCTCGTACAGATCGAAATCGTCGATCGTGAGGCCGGTCTTCTTCAGGACCTTCGTGGTCGCCGCGACAGGGCCGACGCCCATGATGGAAGGGTCAACGCCGCCAAGGGCGCCTGCGATCCAGGTTGCCATCGGCTTCACGCCGAGCTCGATCGCCTTCTCCTCGCTCATCACGACAACTGCGGAAGCGCCGTCATTGATGCCGGAAGCGTTGCCCGCGGTGGTGACGCCGTCCGCGTTGATCGGGCGAAGCTTTGCAAGCGTCTCGACAGTCGTGCCGGGGCGCGGTCCCTCGTCCTGGTCGAAGACGATGGTCTGCTTCTTCTGCTTGATCTCGACGGGAACGATCTCGTCCTTGAACTTGCCCGCAGCGAGAGCCTTCTCATACTTCTGCTGGCTGTTCGCCGCGAACTCGTCGAGTTCCTCTCTCGTGAGGCCCCACTGTGCCGCAACGTTGTCAGCCGTTCTGATCATGTGATAGTCGTTGAACGCATCCCACAGCGCGTCCTTGATCATGGTGTCGACGAGGACGCCATTGTTCATGCGATAGCCGAAACGGGCATTCATCGCCGCGAAAGGAGCCATGGACATGTTCTCGGTGCCGCCTGCGACAACGATATCAGCCTCACCGGCCTTGATGAGATCCGCCGCGAGATTGACCGCATACAGACCGGAACCGCAGACGACGTTCAGGGTGACGGCGGGAGTCTCCACCGGCAGGCCTGCCTTGAGCGAGCACTGACGTGCGACGTTCTGGCCCTGGCCGGCCTGGATGACGCAGCCCATGAAGACCTGGTCGACCTGATCCGCCGGGACACCTGCGCGATTAAGTGCTTCCTTGATGACGATCGCACCGAGCTCCGCTGCGGGAGTTGTGCTGAGCGCGCCGCCCATCTTGCCGACCGCTGTGCGGCACGCACCTGCAATTACAACTTTTTTGCTCATTCCTACCTCCATTTTTGAATCTGAATATCAGAAAATTTCCTATTACAAAACTCACTTTGTTATTTTTTTGTCAAACTGCATTATACCACACTGAGGCTCTTCTTTCAATCACAATTCCTCTGTAATCCCGATGATTTTTCGGTTCTTTCGACTGTTCTTTTTCCGGTCAGTTTTTCTCCCCCGTGAGGACAAGAATGGCGCCGCCCGCTCGCGGCAGGCGGCGCCTGAATATCAGCCTTCGCGTCACTGCTCCGGCTCGATCATGCCGTAAGTGCCGCCCTTTCTCTTATAGACAACGGCGATCTGCTCGTTCTCCGCGTTGCAGAACACGTAGAAGTTGTGGCCGAGCAGTTCCATCTGCACGCATGCGTCCTCGGGATACATCGGCTTGAGGTCGAACTGTTTTCTGCGGACGATCTTGATCTCTTCGTCGTCGAGATAATCCTTCTCGATGTACTCTCTCTTGAAGGAGGCGACGTCGGCCTGCTCCCTGCGGATGAGCTTGCCCTTATATTTCTTGAGCTGGCGCTCGATGATCTCCTCGACGAGGTCGATGGAGACGTACATGTCATTGCTGGTCTGCTCCGAGCGGATGATTCCTCCCCGCACGGGGATCGTCACCTCGATTTTATGGCGGTCCTTATCGACGCTCATCACGACGTGAGCCTCGATCTCCTGCGCAAAGAACTTGTCCAGTTTCCCCAGTTTGTCCTTGACGGCGTCCTGGAGAGAGGGTGTGACGTCCATGTTCTTTCCGACGATCGTGATTTTCATGCCTGCTCCTTTCTGCGGATCCCGGGCGGCTGTGGGCCTGTCCGGACCCGTACTTTAAAGAATTTGACAGCGCGCTGACACACTGTTTCGCACGCCCGTCTTATATGGTTAAGTATACCAAAAAAGGGCCCCAACCGCACAGGTTGGGACCCCATATGATTCAGATTATTTTGTTTTAACACTCCGCCCGCATCAGTTAAAGATTCTGCGGATCGCGACGATCTGGCGGTAAGCCGCATTGCTGACCTTGATGCCGCTCGACGGGTTCGACGCGTGGACGATCTGGCCGCCGCCGATGTAGATGCCGACGTGTCCGTTGTAGCAGATCAGGTCGCCCGGCAGCGCCTCGGAGAGGCTGGAGACTGCGGAGCCGCAGGATCTCTGGGATGCGTCGTAGTGCGGCAGGCTCACGCCGAAGTGCTGGTAGACCGCCATCGTGAAGCCGGAGCAGTCGGTGCCGTTCGTGAGCGAGGAGCCGCCCCAGACATACGGATTGCCGATGTACTGCAGCGCGAAGTTCGCGACTGCCTGCTGCTGGGACGAGCCGTCCGACGTTGCGCGGTACGAGCCGTTGCCCTGATAAGATTTGCCGGAGGAGCCGGAAGAGCTGCTGCCCTGCCGCTGCGCCTGCGCCTTGCGGGCTTCTTCCGCAAGTCTCTCGGCCTCGGCGATCTTGGATTCCGCCTCGGGATAGAAATCTTCAACGTCCGCGAAGTCCGCGGAGATATAACCTTCACCGTCCGGTGTGTTGACCTTCAGCCAGCCGTCCAGTTCCTCGAGAACTTCGAATTCCTCGCCGTTCGGGATGAGGGTGATGACGTCGGACTGCGCGTCAGCTGCCGCACGAACGCGGAGCGTGTCCGCCGTAACTTTTGCCTTCTGGCTCGCGACCTCGGAGGCCAGTTCCTTCGCGTAGATGCCGCTCGCGAGGAATTCCGCCTTGACCCAGCCGGTAACGTCGCCGGACTGAACCTTCACCCAGCCGCTGCCGTCATCGGGCACGAGCACTTTGCCGACGCCGTTCGCGTACAGCTTGCCGGCGTAGTCGCTCTCGGAGTTGGGCTCTTCACGGACGTAGACGAAGTCATCGACGCGCGCGACGACGAGCTCTTCGCCGTTGCGGATCGCTTCCGCCTGCTTTGCCTCTTCCTCCGCTTTCGCCTTCACTTCTTCCGCAGCCTTGACCGCTTCTTCCACGACCTGGTCCACGGAGATCGTCTCTTCTGCCGCGATATCAACGATGATCTTCTCGGTTCCGCCGATCACCGCTTCCGCCGTCTCGGACGGGTTCTTCAGGAGATCCCTGAGTCCTGTCTTTTTCTCTTCTTCTGCTGCAGGCGCGGTCTCTTCCTTCGCCGTCTCTTCCGACGCGGGCGCGGTCACTTCTTCCGCTTCCGACTTCGCCTCAGCTGCCACCTCAGTCGTTTCCTGCTTCGTCTCTTCCAACGCCGCAGTCTGTTCTTTGGTGGTCTGCTCCGCCTCTGACGTCACAGAAGCTGTCTCCGCAGTCTGTTCCGTCTCGCCCGCCGCCGTGGTCGTCTCCTCAACGACTGCGCTCTCCGCGGTCTCTTCTGCTGCCGGCGCCAACTCCACGATTGCTTCGCTCTCTGCCTGCTCCGGAGCTGCTTTTACTTCTTCCGGGATCGACTCCACCAGGGGATCGATCGGGGACAGGTCGAGACCCGCCGAAAGCATGCTCGCACCGACCGCTGCTCTCGTATTCGCAGCCTGCTCTTCTTCCGCGACTGCCGCCTGCTCCTGCGCGGCCGCTTCCTGCGCCGCTTTCAGGGCTGTGACTTCATTTTCAACGTCTTTCAGGGAAAAACGCTCTTCCGCAAGAATATAGTCGACGCCTGCGCTGATCAGTCTTAACTGGCCGACCTTCGCCTCCGCCCGGACTGCTGCCGGTGCGGAAATGCTGAGTCCGCTCACTGAGATCGCCGCTGCGCTGAGAATTGCAAGAACCCTTGATTTATTCAAAAGTTACCCCTTTCCGGTACATTTTGGAAAAAAATCGCAACATTCACGTAATTTATTACGGAAATGTTACGATTTGTAATATAACAGAGCTATAATGCGATGTCAACCGAACGCATGTGTGGCGAACGGCTTTTGTCCGGCGGAGTTTCCTGCCGATCAGCGTGAACTGGGCATTTCTAATATATATGATTCGCGCGAAAAAATTTTTCTAATAAGAAATTACTCTGTATAGGAAGAGTAGATCTCGACGTGGTCGTAAATGCAGCGCCAGGGGCTGTGCGCGTTCACCGTCACGCAGACGTAATTCGTCCCGCTGTTCGAGCGCTGGAAGCTGGCCGCGCAGCTGCCCGACTGGTCGACGTAGCCTGTCTTGGCGTAAAGGACTTCCCCGTGCGTATCCTTGTCTTCGATCCTCCTGAGGAACCAGTTGGAGATCTCAATGCCGTCCGGATGCTGCGGCGTCGACGTCGTCGTGTAGGTGTGGGCGGAGAGGAACTCCCGGCACATCTCGTTGTCCACCGCCGCGCGCAGGATCACCGCCATGTCGCGGACCGTGCAGTGGTTTTCTTCGTCATAGAGTCCGATGCAGTTCGTGAAGTGCGCCGTGGAGGAGATCCCGAGCTCTTCCACCTTGGCGTTCATCATGTCCACGAACGCCTCCTGCGAGCCGGCGACGTATTCCGCGAGTCCCATCGCCGCGTCGGCGCCGGAGGGCAGGATCGTGCCGTAGAGCAGGTCGCGGACCGTCACGGTTTCTTCCTTGTCGAAATTGACGGCGCTGCACTGGTTCTTGAAAACAAAATCCGTGATCTCGATCGAGATCGTGAAAGGGTCGTCCAGATCTTCTTCCGTGAGGTTTTCGCACGCGACGAGGAGCGTCAGGATCTTGGTCATGGAAGCAGGGCTGATCACGCGCTGGTCATCTTTTCTTGCAACGATCTCGCCTGTGTCGGCGTTGACCAGGATCGCCTGCGTGCTGTTCACGTTCTCATTGGACAGCGGGATCTCCTGCGTCGCCTCCGTCTCCTGCGGCTGATAGAGCGCGATGCGCGCCTGCTCCTCCGCTTCCCGCGCAGCTTCCGCGTCTTCCTGTGCCTGTGCTTCCTCCTGCTGCCGGAGCAGCTCTTCCTGCGCCTGCGCCTCCGCCTCCGCTCTCTGCTGTTCTTCCGCAGCAAGCAGCGTCTCCTGCTCTTTGCGCTCCGCTCTCTTTCCTGAGAAATGGATCGCGGCAGGGATGCCGCACGCGAGGAGAAGGACCGTCGCGGCAAAGAGAATGATCCTCCTGCGGATCGCGCGCTGCCTGCGCAGCATCCTCTCGCGGCGGACCTGCCTTCTCTTCTTTAAATATTCAGAGTCGTAATCGTATTCGTAGTTCGGGCCGTCAGAATTCATAATTAACCATTATACATAAAAAATCTGATTTGGCATCCCCCGGCCTCCGATTTCACACTTCCGTCACGAATCGCGGCGCGGCGCATGATATACTCTTTTCAACCAGTCACCCTATGACAAAGGAGAAAATTATGACCATAAAGAAACGATATACCCTGATCGCCGCTGTCCTGTCCGTCCTGATCGCAGCGACGGCATGCGCGGCCCCCGCGGTGTCGACCGGCTCCGCCGAGGCGGACACCAAGGCTGTGGAAAGCATCGAGGATGCCTCCGAAGAAGAGACCGAAGAAGCATCCGCCGACGAAGAAGCTGCAGAGGAAGGCGAAGAAGCGAAGGACGCGGACGCCTCCGAGGCGGCGGACGAAGAGGACGCGGAAGAAGCCGCAGCCGGGAAAAGCGCTGACGACAGCACCAGGACCGTCGCTTCCGGCGAGAAGACCCGCACGGCTGTGAACCGTAAGCGTGCCTTCGGTCCGGAGAAGGATCCGCTCGACGTGAGACCCACAGAAGAGCCCGCGTCGCAGGCTGCTCCCAATGAGATCGTGATGCCGCAGGAGGAAGTGCTCCCCGCCGGCACCGGCGACAGCAGCGCGAACTCGATCGCCTTCATGGAGAAGCAGGAAGTCAAGAACGCCGAGATCCCCTACCTGAACTACTATCCCCGCACCGAGCAGATGATCGAAAACCAGCTGCAGGAGATGGCGAGCTACATGGAGAGCAACCACACGGAAGCTGCGCATTTCCTCTCGAGGCTGCCCCGATTCCGCTACATGTCCCAGATGCTTGACGGCACGGATGACTATTACTACTGGGGCGAGGAGAACGAGGACGGCGAGCCTGACGGCATCGGAATGGCCGTCTACGCGAACAACTGCTACTACTACGGCTCCTTCGAGAAGGGCGTTCGAAGCGGCAGGGGAACCTGGTTCCAGACCTTCATCAACGGAAGCCGCTACTCCATGCTGAACAACGGCATCCTGAGCCACAGCTTCGTCGGCGACTGGGCGAATGACCTGCCGAACGGAGAGGGCCAGGAGCACCTGGACTTCGACCTCCGCTACCTGGAGGCGCGCGTCACGACGAACGTCATCGGCAATTTCAAGAACGGCCTGTATGACGGCGAGGAGTACCTCACGACCATCGAGCCGGACGGCAACGAGAGGGACTGGAACGGCGTCGCGAAGGAAGGCGTCTTCGAGGCCGCCGGGACCTATCAGCGCACGACCGCGAAGGACCTGCCCGTCTGCGTCAGCACGACCGACAGCAACGACTACATCTGGATCCTTGAATCCATCAACCATGATCAGGGAATCACGGGGCTGAGATGAGCTGGGTCCTCGGACACAGTTTTAAGTGAATAATTGCTATGTGAAAGAGCTGCCTCGGCAGCTCTTTTATAATGCATATTCTGAATATATCTTAATCAGTTCTTTCGTGAGATCAGCCTTCTGTTGTCTGTTCTGTGGTCTCGGAGGTTTCGGTTTCTGTCGTCTTTTCTGTGGTTCCGGAAGTACTTGTTTCTTCTGTCTTTGTTGTATCAGTTGTGCTTGTTTCTTCTATCTTTGTTGTATCAGTCGTGCTTGTTTCTTCCGTCTCTCCCGACTCTCCGGATGATTCTTCTTCCGCTTCCGCCGCCTCGGCTTCCTTCTGCTCCTCCAGCTCCCAGGCCGGTGTGAACTCGCCGCGGTTCCACTGCACCGCCTCCTCGCGGGTCATGCCGCCGTAGCAGATGACCGGCGTGCCGATCTCCACGTGGTCGTAGATCTCCGCCGCCTTCTGGAGCGGGAGGTTCACGCATCCGTGGGATCCGCCGTTGACGTAGAGATAGCCGCCGAATCTGCCGCGCCACGTCGCGTCGTGGAGGCCCACGCCGCGGATGAACGGCATCCAGTAGTTCACGGGCGTCTCGTAGTCTTCGCCGCGCAGGATCGCATGCCGCTGCTTCCCGAAGATCGCAAACACGCCGTTCGGTGTGCCCGCCCCTGCCATGACCTTGCCGGAGACGAAGTCCGTCTCGAGGATCATTTTCCCTTTTTCATACAGGTACAGGTGCTGGCGGTCGAGGTCGATCTCGACGTAGGTGTCGCCGATGTCGTTTTCGCGGTCGGGGGACGCCGCGGTCTGCCGGTAGACCGGCTCGGCCGTCTCCTGCCTTCCCGCCCAGATCATTCGATTGATCAGGTCCGCGGTTTTCTCCTGGTCCAGGGACCAGCCGTAGGTGACTTCCTTCTCGAGGGTCAGCTCCTCTCCGCGCGTCGTCGTGAAGGTGTGCGGTTTTCCTTTCGTGTCATACCGGTTCGCGAGGAACGCGACGTATTCCGCGATCTGCTCCCGGCTCAGGCTCACGCCGTGCTCGTCAAAGGAGATCCATTTGTGATAGAGCGCGGGGCCGATCTCTTCGACCGCCTCCCCGAAGTCCAGCCGGATCTTTGCCCCCGTCAGGGCGTTCAGGCGCTTCGCGACGCTGTTCACGTACGGCTCGTCCGCGGTGATCCTCGGCTTTGCGTAGTTTTCCTCCGACGCCTCGAGATCGAGGTCGCGCAGCCCGTCGGAGACTGCTTCCATCGCGTTTGCGGTCACCGCGTCCAGAATCGGCATCACGCCGTCGTCCTGTTTCACGGTGTAGCGTTCCTCGTCTTCATCGTAGACGACGGCGGCGTTCACGGGTTCGGCCAGATTTTCCTTATTAAACAGAACGGACTTATAGATCGCATCGCGCAGCTTGTCTTCGTCCGCCTCCTTCACGAGCGGCACTTCGCGCTCGTCAAATCCGAGGAGGGCGAGTGGCCATCTCCACGGGTCCTGTGCGGCGATCAGCGCAGACGCCGGGACTTCCAGCCGCGTCTGATATCCGATGTCCTCTCCGCTCAGGACGGCTTCTACGCCGCCTCTTCCCTGCAGGGACAGCGTGTAATGGTCCGCGTCGGAGAGCACCGCCTCCTCCGCCTCCTGCGCCGTCATCTGCGAGACGTCGTTTCCGTTCAGCCAGGTGCGCGGCAAAAAGCGGTTCGTGAAATACCGCGCTGGGAGCACATATGCTGCTGTCAGTGCCGCGGCCACTGCCACGGCTGCCAGGATCCCTTTTTTCATCTTTTCTATCCGGTTAACTATTGATTTTTCTTCTCAAGGCCGTGCTGCTTTGCTGCGCGGATGGCGATTGCTGCAATCCCTGACAGCAACATGACCAGAACAGGCTTGCACCACGCGAACGGGACGCTCGTCCAGACAAATTCCTGCATGCCAGGAATCAGCGCGATCGCCCAGTCGACCAGCGACAGCACGAGCACGTGCCAGTAGTAGATCTGCGCGGAATCATCTCTTCCGATTCGATGAAGCGGTCCAATCTCCCACGCAGGGTGTCGCAGCGCAAGAACGGTCAGTCCGATCAGCGTGAAAAGCGTTCCGACATAGATCTCCTTGATCCCAAAACGGGCGTATTCGAGCGTCGTGAGCGCGGCGCCAAAAATTGCCGCTATCGCGGCGATCGTATCCGTTCTTCCGCCGCGGTCCGGGAGCTCCATCTCCGACAGGATGTTCCCAAGCAATACGAACGGAATCCCCATCAGGAGCCAGTTCCGGCACACGTACCACGTCCGGATGCTGATCCCGAAAGGCCGGATCGGATAGACGACCTGCAGAAGCATCCCGAAATACAGGCCGGCGAGCAGTACAATGCAGACCGGGACGCGGATCCTGCGCAGTACCGGTGCGAAGATCCACACGAGGGCCATCACCGTGACCATCGCGAACAGATACCACATGTGGTCGAAGCTGTACGCCGGATCCCAGACGAGCCGGCCCGACTGAAAGAGCAGGAAGACCTTGATCTCCTGCGATGAAAGCTTTTCACTGAGAAGCTGTGCTATGGACCACCCGTGCAGTGCCTGCCACAGAAAAGAATACAACGTGTAAACGGTCCAGACAAGCGCTGTCTGCGGGATGAGCCTGCGGAGCGTGCGCCCCGCCCGCGCCCTGAGCCGCTCCGGGGAGGAGGCTCCGGCGGACAGGAAGATCCCGCTCACGACAAAGAAAAACGGCACCGCGACCCTCGCCTGCGCCAGCACCAGCTCTCCGAATGCGCCCGGAAAGCGGCAGTGGATGCAGACGACCAGCAGGCAGGCGGCGCCCTTCAACGTATTTAAAAACTTGTTTTCCGAGCGCTGCGCTTTGCTGTCCATCGCCGTTCCCTGATCCTTTCGGTACCGTTTAGAAAAGGTGCCACCGCCGCCGGGCAGTGACACCTCTTTTCACAGAACATAGACTCCGGCTCCCGCCTGCCGGAGCAGGCCGCGGCGCCGTGCCGCATCCGCTTCTTCTTTAGTTCAGCGTCATGCTGTCCCAGGAATCCGAAGGGATCAGGCCGATGTAGGTCTTGCCGGTGTTGATCTCGATCTCGTTGTTGTCGGTATCGTAGTACCTGGTCAGAATGTCGCCCGAATCCAGGGCCGTCTTGGACCAGTAGATCGGGATCGCTTCGCCGTTCGTGATGTAGTAGCCCTGCGCGGCCGCGTTGCAGATGTCATAGATCAGGTAGCCGTGCTCGTCGAGCTGCATGAAATCAACGCTCTGGAGAATGACGTTCTTGAACGCGAGGACTTCCGCGTCCTCAGCGTCCTGGTGGACCTTGCCGTACTCGCTGTACTCGTACAGGCCGGTCTCCGCGTTGTAGTTCAGCTTGGAGCCGTTGTGCTTGAACGGAAGGGAGATCGCCTTCGCCTCGAGGACGTCGTAGTTGTCGCTCAGAGTAACTTCCTTGCCCCAAGGGGTGAAGTTGAAGTGGCTGTCATCCTCGGGCTTGTACTGGTTGTAGGTCTTGGAATAGCCGGAATTCGCGAAGTTCTTGTCCAGGTCGCCCTTCACGACATACTCTGTGAACTCGGTCGCCTTGCCGTTGTTGACGCGGGAGAATGTGCCGGAGAAGTGCTCCTTCATGTTCGCCTTGGAGAGATAATCGTTGATGTAGAACGGGCCGCCGTCATGGCAGAGGACCGCATTCCACTCCGCCGCCAGAATGACGTTCGTGGGACGCGTGCTTCGGATACTGCCGAGCTGCTCGATCGCACCCCAGTCCTTCACGAGGACCATCAGTCTCGTGATGCGGTCGTTCGCCGTGCTGTTCATCATCTCATAGACAACGTCCGCTTCCGCCGTGCCGTAGTGAGGCAGCGCGATGGACTCGTTGTCGACCATGACCGCGACCGGGCGCTGATCCTTCAGGGCCTCGTCGATCGGCTCGCCGGTGAGCTCGCTGAGGTACATTCCCTCGGGAACTTCCTTCGCCTCGCCGCTGTCCGCCTCTTCGGTCTCTTCTTCTGCTTCTTCAGGCTCTTCGATCGGAGCCGCCTCCTCGACCGGGATCTTCTCGACCACGGAGGACGTAGCTGCTTCTTCTTCCTTTTCCTTCTTGGAGCACCCTGCCGTCAGAATGACGCTCAGCATCATTACGGACGCCAGAGCCAGAATACCTGCTTTTTTCATGGTATGCTTCTCTTCTCCTTTAATTATTCTTTTTTGCCCGGTCCCGCGATCCGCGGTTTCCGAGGCATGTTTCCGCTCTTTCCCCTGTAGCAAAGAGTTTTTCAACGCATATCTTCGTCAAGGATAGCACAACTGTTTCCGTTCGTCCAGTTTGCATCAGAAACTGTGGCCGCCGCCACCGCCGGAGTGGCCGCCACCGCCGCCTCCTCCGCCTCCGCCGCCGGAGGAACTGCTGACCGGCGGATCATAGACGCGCTTCGAGCCCGTGTGCACCGCATTCTGGCTGCCGGCGACGAAGGTCGCCGCCACCGCGGCGATCAGCTCCGTGTCGATCGGCGCGTGCTCGCGGCAGGTCCAGCGGACGAACGCGTAGTTGAAAAGCAGCGCGAAGATCAGCGCGATCAGCGCATTCGTGATGTACTTCATCGGCCGCGCGATCCGGCCGCCGCCCAGGATCCGCGCCTCCTGCTCGAAGACGCCCTTCGCGCACTCGTAGTACTGTCCCTCCACGGCCAGCTTGTAGACGTTGTCCGTGATGGTGTCCGCATAGGATCCGGTCACTGTCTGGTAGATCGCCCCGTCGCTGAAGATCCAGAGGTTGCGGTTGCCCATGTCGATCAGAAACAGCGTCCCGCTGCCTGTGCCGAACAGTTCGCGGTACATGCGCTCGGCTGCCGTCTTGCTCGTGCCCGCGCTTACGTCCTCCGTCACGAACGCCGCCCCGCCGTACTGCGTGACGGGCATCATGTCGCTGACGAGGGCCTCTTCCTCCTCACCTGTCAGGAGGTCTTCCCAGTCGTAAATGTAAACCTTATAGCCGGTCGTCTCGTTCACCGCGGCCGGGTTCGCCGCGTAGTCGGACGCCGCCGCCCGCATGGGGAGCGCCGCTGTCATGAACAATGCTATGGTGAAGACTGCCGTCATGAGTTTTGCCGTCTTACGCACGGTCGTTCCCTCCTTTCCTGTCAAAGAAGGACGGGATCGGCCGGGTCGAGAGGATGTTGTACTTCCCGATGAGGCCGAAGCACGTCACCGCGACGGCCGCGAGGCATGCGATCGAGCCCGCGTAGTACTTCCAGTCGTCGACCGGCCTCAGCGCGAGGATCACGAACGCAATGAGTTCCGCAAGAAAAGCTGCCGCCGCCTGCGGAATCATGGATTTCTCCTTCACCCGCTTTGCGAGCGCTATGGTGAGCACGAAGAACACCGCGCCGGTCGCCAGCGTCGGGATCACGCCGATGAGCGCCCGCTGCGCGGGGGACACTTCGTCAAGCAGTTCCGAGATCCCCGACTGGGCGAACACAAACGCCGCGGCGGCCAGGATCCCTCCGGTGTTCCGCAGGATCCTCTGGAAGACGGAACCGCTGTCGAGGGGGTTCAAAAACTTTTTCACATGAGCTGCTGCAGCCTTCTTCGATGCGCTGCTTCGCCTGAAGGCTTCCGCCGCATTCTCTCCTGCGCCCTCCGCCGCGTCCGCGGCCCAGAAGCCCTTGTCCTCCTCGTGGTTCTCCCTGCTGCTGATCTTCCGCATCTCGCGGTAGAACAGGATCCCCGAGACCAGCGCCAGGACGGAGGAGATGAGCAGCGCTGTCGGCGCCGTCATCGAGAGGAAGAAATTGAAAAGGAGGAACAGCACGACCGCCATGGCCGCCGTTCCCGCAAGGTACCTTCGCATGTCGACCGGCAGATCCGCCGCGACCTTGCCCGTCTCGCCGTTTACGATCGCGTAGGCGACGCGGTCGTTCCTTCGCCAGGTCAGGAACCAGACCGGCAGCATCGCGCCCGTCACGCCTTCCTTTTTCGCGCCGAGGAGCTTCGCCTTCTCTTCCGGCAGCGCGGGGATGTCGAGGGTGTAGCCGCCCTTGGCGAGCTTCTTCTCGACGCGCCGCATCGCGTAATTCGCCGCGGTCTCCACGGCGTCCTCGTCGTACACGCTGCTCGCGACGTCCGCCGTGTCCGCGTAATAGCCGCACAGGATCGACGGCGTGAAACCCCGGAGGCTCTTTGCACGGTACGGTGCGATCATGCGCGCGATCGTGTCGTCGAACGAGGAGGACGCGTCGTAAGGGATGCCGTCGTAGTCGCCGCTCACGCTGCAGGTCAGCCTGTACTCATCCGTCACCGTGTAGCTGCCGTCGCGGTGGGAGCGCGTCCCCTTGACCGTCACCTGGTCGTTGAATCTCACCTTGTAGATCCAGTAAGGAATGTAGATCCCGCGGAAGCGGTCCAGGTACTCCGGATCGCGGAACTCCTTCGGGGCGTAGACCGCGCGCTTCGCGAAGGCCTCGTAGGCGGCGCGGCAGTCTTCCTTCGTCTTCTGAAAAGGAATGATTGCCTCCGGCCTCCTGGCCGTTCCCATGCGGGAGGTGAGCACGGCGTTCGCGCCGCAGTAGGTGCAGAAGCCCGTCGCGGAGAGGTTCGTCGTCGTGATCTCGCCGCCGCACTGGGGGCAGGTGAAGACCGTCACGTCGAACATCTGCTGCTCGTTGACGCCGTTGTCATTTTCTTCCCTGTCATACTGATAGGGATCGTAATCGGTGCCGCAGTACGCGCAGTGGAGTTTCTCAAGGCTGATGTCGTACTCCAGCGCGCCGCCGCAGTTTTTGCAGTTGTACATCTGTGTCCTCTTTTTGTTCAGCCGGCTGTTTGGATGTGGGTGCTGTTGCTGTTCTTAATGTATGTGCAAAAGCGTCACTCGGTCTCCGTAACAAGGAGCGAAGGTGTACTGCCTGATTTTTTCAGTGAGCATTCCCTCGTGATCATAGTGCACGTGTCCCGTCAGGACGAGCTCCACCGGGCTCTCTTCTGCGAGAATTTCTTGCAGGCCTGCTGCGGTGTTTGCATCGGGCCAGTGGTAGCAGTTTGCGCCCCAGCACAGGACTCTGTCCTGCCAGGCCTGCCTCGACAGCTCCGCCATCTCCTCGTCCATCCCGGTATACAGCGGAACATGTGTGAGGAGGACGACGGTCTTTTTCTCGTCCCGTGCCTTCTGCAGTTCCTGCTTCATGTGCTCCGCCGCCTCCGCGGTCATCTGGGACGTGCTGTCGTTCCATCCGATGATCCGGAGATCTTCGCCGACGTCCGCGGTCATCACGGCCTCGTTCGGGCCGGCGGTGTCCTGCAGGCGCCACGCCTCCTCCGGTGTTCCATTCTCAGCGTACCAGCTCGCCAGGTCGTGGTCCGCGCGGACGTACATCCACGGTGTTTTGATCTGGTCCAGGCCTTCCTTCAGATGCTTCACCGTGCTCTCCGAGCAGTAGTCGACCATGTCTCCGCCAAAGAGCACGTAGTCCGCCTCCAGCCCGTCGATCACGGGCGCGAGCTTCTTCCAGTACTCCGCCGATGCTCCGTATCCGTTCGAGAATGCGGTATACCTCTGGTTCACCGTCTCCATCTGGTCGGCGGCGACGTCGGGGTCATCCTTTTCCACGATGTGAAGGTCCGCCACGAAGAGCAGGTCGCAGCTGCCCTCGTAGCCCGGGAGGTCGACGTCTTCTTTAACGACGGTCGGGGTGAATGCTTCCACCTGCTGCCCGGCTGCGTCTGCAGCTGCTTCCGGTTTCTGTTGGCCGGGTGCATTGGGAGCTGCTTCGGTCGCCTGCTGCCCGGTCGTTTCCGGTTCTTTCTGTCCGCCCGCGCACCCTGTGAAGAGGAGCCCGAGCAGGCAGACCGACAGTGCCGCGAGCCGGCGTCTGTACTTGGATTTCTTGCTGCTACTTGATTTCTGGTTCATTTGTTTTTCCATAAGGCTATTTTACCATTCCGTGCACCGAATGTACTATAATGGTACAGGTGCCGCGCGATTCGTGCGGCGCCGCTCAAGTACAGCAAGAAGGGGTAAGAAAATGGCTAAAAAGTTCTTAAAAATCATTGCGATTATTCTGGGCGTATTCGTCGCTGCGTTTGCGCTGCTGCTCGTCTTTTTGTCCGTGACGGAGTACAAGCCGAAGGAGCGCGAGACGGTGGAAGTCATCGTTCTGGCAGATCCGGCGGCGCAGGACGGCGAGCAGGCTGATGCTTCGAGCGCTTCTGAGCCGGTCCTCTCCAAGGGCGACTCGCTCTCTCTCATCAGCTGGAACATCGGCTATGGCGCGCTCGGCGATAATGCGGACTTCTTTATGGACGGCGGGAAGAGCGTGAACACCGCGACCGAGGACCGCCTTCAGCAGAACCTCACCGGCATCGCGCTTTATCTTCAGGCGCAGTCGCCTGACGTGCTGTTCCTGCAGGAGATCGACCGCGACAGTGCCCGCTCGCATCACGTCAATGAGTACAGTGCACTGCTGAGCCTGCTCAACGGGGACCGCGCTGTCCGCCAGGCGGGCCTCGCGATTCCCGGACAGGAAGCCGGAGAAAAGGGCGTGTCCCTGTATCAGGCCAGCTTTGCCAACAATTTCTTAGTGAAGTTCCTTCCTTATCCGATCCCGCCGATCGGCAAGGTCGATTCCGGCCTCGCGATCTTCTCCTCGTATCCCGTGCGGGAGGCGGAGCGGATCCAGCTGCCGATCCCCTTTTCCTGGCCGGTTAGGATGGCGAACCTGAAGCGGTGCCTCCTCGTGAACCGCGTTCCGGTCGAGACGCCGGACGGCGAAAAGGAGCTCGTCCTCGTCGATCTTCATCTTGAAGCCTATGACGACGGCGAAGGCAAAGCCGCGCAGACACAGATGCTGCAGTCCTTCCTTCAGGAGGAAGCGGACAAGGGCAACTACGTGATCGCAGGCGGTGATTTCAATCAGATCTTTGATGATGTGGAAAGTCCTTTTCCTGTGTATGATGGCAAATGGCAGCCCGGCGTCATCGACGTGACTTCCTTCGGGGACGACTTTGTCAGCCGCATGGATGACAAGACCGCGAGCTGCCGCTCGCTGGATCAGCCGCTCGCCGGCGCGGATCAGAGCAATTTCCAGTTCTACATCATCGACGGCTTCATCGTCTCTTCCAATGTGAAGATCGACGAACTCAAGACCGCGAACCTGGAGTTCGTCTGGTCTGACCACAATCCGGTGCAGATGAAGGTGACGCTGGAGTGATGAATAGATTCAAGTCGTAATCAAGAGATTCAGATGACGCTTTAATAACAGTGATGCCCGGGCTGCGGTCCGGGCATTTTTTATCGCGGTGCAAGAAATGTTTCAAAATCGAAGGAGTCGACAATTGAGCGCATATGATCGAGCACCTCGTGCATTCCGCCGGGGTGCACTTCGTGTTCGCCGGTGCCGAAGCAGGCAGCCATGTAGCTGTTGATAGCGGGGCTGTAGTGCTCGTAATCCGAGTAGTTGGCGAGATCTGTGACCACGTCCTCCATGTCCTGGAAGTAGAAGACGCGCACGTTGTCCTCTTTGAGCAGCGTCTCGCCGATCTGTTCATACTGCGCCATTGTAGCTTCGAGATGGTTCTCCCGCTCGACGTTGTACCAATAGAGAATGCTGTAAGGCGGGAAGAAGAAGGTGAACTCCGTCTCCGGATGCTGTCTCACATAAGAGAGGATGTTGCGCTCCAGATTTATTTCTGTCTTTTCTCTGTATGCGTCTTTCGGCTCCTCTTTCTCTCTCACTTCTGAGGGGGCAAATCCCTGCAGGACCCAGTCCTTTCCGAAGTATTCCTCCGTCTGCCAGGTCGTCGCATAGACTGTCGCGAGGTCCGTCGCCTCCCGCTCGATGATCGGGCGGAGGACGTACTGGAGGAGGACGTCTTTATTCAGAAGATAAGGGATGTCGTTGAGCGGGCTCTTATCGTACAGGTAGGTCGGCTGCGGGTACTTGACTTCTTCCGGCCCCGCCGTGAACACAGCAACATCGATTGCGATAAATGCGTTCGTGAGGGGAGATGCTTTTCTCGCTCTTGAGTGCTCATCGTAGGCAAAGTCAAGCACATTCGCGATGTCCTTCGGGTACGCGCCGTTGCTCGAGAGCTTGAGCGCATTCACGCCCATCGCCTCGCGGAAATCATTCGTGTTGAAGTTCACCGTCATCGAGGAACCCGTGATGATGCTGTCATACGTCATATTCCGTGCCATGCCCGGATTCTGCGACAGCTGATTGTCCACGACGTAAGGGAACCCCTTCAGCGGCGCATGATAATGGAAGAACGGATCCACGATCACCGTCAGCACCGCGCACAGAATCAGAAGCGTCGCTGCCGTGCCCGCGAACACCGCCGCCGCTTTGCGGACCTGTGCGCTGCTTGCTACGTGGTTGCTGCGTGTATCTTCTGCCGGATGCCCGGATTGGTCTATTGTCTGGTCCTTGCCCATGATTTCCTGCTATTACCTGATACTTCTTGTTGACCTGTCTACCGCATTTGATGTTTTCTTCAATTGCGGTTGATTACTCTTCTAATTCCTTGCTACCGCATTCGATGTTTTCTTCAATTGCGGTTGATTACTCTTCTGATCCTGCTACCGCATTTGTTGTTTTCTTCATTTGCGGTTGATTACTCTTCTGATTCCTTGCTACCGCATTCGATGTTTTCTTCAATTGCGGTTGATTACTCTTCTGATTCTGCTACCGCATTTGATGTATTTTTCAATTGCGGTTGATTACTCTTCTGATTCTGCTACCGCATTTGATGTTTTCTTCAATTGCAGTTGATTACTCTTCTAATTCCTTGCTACCACATTTGATGTTTTCTTCATTTGCGGTTGATTACTCTTCTGATTCTGCTACCGCATTTGATGTTTTCTTCATTTGCGGTTGATTACTCTTCTAATTCCTTGCTACCGCATTCGATGTTTTCTTCAATTGTGGTAAATAGCCCATCAAATTCTGTCACCTATTGCTTAGAATTTGAAATATAAGAATGTACTCACGCCGCCAAGGGAGATCACGCACCAAGCGAAGAGGATTGCAATGAAAAAGTACGTCAGCCCACGGATCTTGTGTTTCTCTGAGATCTCGCGGAAGGTGTACGGCGCGAAGGCGATTACTGCGGAGACAGCGAGCACAAGCCACATGCAGATATATCCGCTGTATTTCCAGCTGTCCAGGTGGAGCACTTTCAGTGCGTACCACACCTCGTCGAGCTGGGCGCTCTTGGCGAGACGGATCGAGCAGCGCAGCCACGGCTTGCTGAAGGCGATTTTCAGAAGCTCCAGCGCCTGCTTGACGCTGTCCGCGCGGAAGAACATCCAGGCGGCAGAGACATACACAAATGTGAACACTGTACAAATCAAATCCCACAGACGACGCATCACACCTTGAGCACTCTTCGTTCCGGCCTTCCGGCTGTCCGCGAGCGCTCTCTGCACTACGCTGAGCGCGCCATGCATGAAGCCCCAAACGAGGAACGTCCATCCGGCGCCGTGCCAGATCCCGCTGATGAGGAAGACAATCATGATATTGAGATAAGTGCGCACTCTTCCCCTGCGGTTTCCGCCGAGCGGGATGTAGAGATATTTTGTGAAGAAGCGGCTCAGGGTCATGTGCCAGCGGTCCCAGAACTCCGCGATGCCCCGCGCCTTGTATGGCAGGTGGAAGTTCTCCGGCAGTTCGATGCCGATCATGTGGCTGACACCGGCCCCCATGTCGCAGTAGCCGGAGAAATCGAGATAGAGCTGCAGCGTGTAGCCGAACATCACGACGACCGCATCCAGCCATGTGACGCGCGGCAGCACAGAAAAGCCATAGTCCACCGCACCAGCGATCGTATCCGCCAGGAGGACTTTCTTCGCGAGACCGAGCGTGAAGAGGAACAGCCCCCGCAGAAATCTCTCCCCGTCGAACCGCGTCTCGCCCATCCGGTCGAACTGAGATTTCATCTCATGGAAGCGGACGATCGGTCCCTCAAGAAGTTTGGGGAAATATGTGATATAGAGAAGATAATCCGAAAATGACGCGGCCTGATCCGACATGCCTGAACGCGCCGCGCCAGGCATCTCCATGCGGATCTCCCCGCGGTACACATCGATCAGGAATGAGATCTGCTGAAATGTATAAAAGCTGACCGCGAGAGGCATCGCAATACTGCCGCTGCTGAATGACAGATACCCCGCATACTTAAAGAAAGCAAGGAATCCGATATTCAAGATCACCCCGACTGCTGTGATCGCCTTCGCTCCAGTCCGTCTTGAAATCGCACACCCCAGCAATCCATTGATCAGGATTCCGGCAGCAAATATGAAGAAATCACGCCATCCGAAGCAGGCATAAAATGCGAGCGATATTGCGATAAGAAGCCATTTTCTTGCGGACTGTATCGCCCGATCAGATGAGGCACTCCCTCTTTTCTGAAACATACGAATCACAGCCGGAATAATTGAATAGAATCCGACTGTGAGCAACGGCAGGAACAAAAATATGAATGAATATGAATTAAAAAGAGGCTTCATGCAATCATAATATCATAGTTCCGCTCAGATCCCGGCAGTCATGGCGTTCACAGCGTCGCGCAGGTCGTGCAGCGTGGAGGCAGCGGCTTCTGCGCTGTCTTTCTTCACGTAGAAGTAGAACTTGATCTTCGGCTCGGTGCCGGAAGGGCGCACAGCAAACCAGCTGCCGTCGTCCATGTAGTAGATGAGCACGTTTGACGCAGGGATGTCTTCGTAGCCGTCGATGTAGTCGATCGTCTTTTCGACAGTGAAGCGGCCGAACTGCTGCGGCTTCTCGCCGCGGAAGACGTCCATGATATGCGCGATCTGCGCGGCGCCTTCCCTGCCCTCGCGCACGAGGGACACCTGTTTCTCCGCATAGTAGCCATATTTCTGATAGAGTGACTCGAGGTATTCGCCGACCGAGCTGCCCTGCTTTTTGCACCAGGCTGCGAGCTCCGCCATCAGCATGCCGGCGCAGACGCCGTCCTTGTCGCGCACCGCCTCGCCGGGAGCGCAGCCGATGCTCTCCTCATAGCCGAAGAAGTACTCATATCCCATGCTCTGCGCGCGCGGGATGACGCCGCAGATATTCTTGAAGCCGGTCAGCGCCTCGAAGACGCGGATCCCGTAGTCCTCGCAGATCACGCGGCCGAAGTTTCCTGTCACGATCGATTTGATCATCGCTGCGTTCTCCGGCAGAGTGCCCTTTTCTTTCCGGCTCTGCGCCATGTAGGCGATGAGAAGCGCGCCGGTCTGGTTGCCGTTTAGCGGCTTGTAGCCGCCCTTGCCGTCCGGGATCTCGACTGCCATCCGGTCGCCGTCGGGGTCCGTCGCGATCAGGATCTCCGCGCCGAGTTCCTTTCCGTGTTCTTCCGCGAGCGCGAAGCCGCGCGGATCCTCCGGATTCGGATAGCCGACCGTCGTAAACTCCGGATCGGGCTCCTTCTGTTCCGGAACGATGAAGAACGAAGTGTACCCTTCCTCTTGAGAGAGGACTTCCATCGGAATGCTGCCCGCGCCGTTCAGCGGCGTGTAGACGATGCGCACGGAGCGGTCGAGCTCGTCGTCCTCCCGCTGCCGCATGGATTTCACGTAGTCATAATATTCGCGGTCCATCTCCTCGCCGAGCATGACGAGAAGGTCCTCAGAGGACGCCGTCGTTTCCTCGAAAAGCCCTTTTCCGCCCGCCGTCTTTATCTCCCCACTGACGTCATCAAAGAACCCGAGCTTTCCGATCTCCCGCTGCATCCCGTCCGAGACTTCCCCGGAGATCTGCGCGCCGTCCGACCAGTAGACTTTGTAGCCGTTGTATTCCTTCGGGTTGTGGCTCGCGGTCATGTTGATGCCGGAGACAGCGCCAACCTTCCGGATCGTGAAGGACAGCTCCGGCGTCGAGCGCAGCGACGGGAACAGATAGACGCGGATGCCGCGCTCCGTCAGGATCTTCGCCGCCAGCTCCGAGAACTCGCGTGAGAAATACCGGCAGTCATAGGCGATGACGACGCCTTTCAGCGGATCTTCTCCCGACTGAAGAATATAGTTCGCAATGCCCCGCGTCGCGCGGCCGACCGTATAGCTGTTCATGCGGTTCGTGCCCGCGCCGCAGATCCCGCGAAGGCCCGCGGTGCCAAATACGATGTCCTGGTAAAAGCGCTCGGAGATCTCTTTCTCGTCCCCGGCGATCTTCTCAAGTTCACTTCGCAGCGGATCATTCTCCGGAAGCTTTTCCATCCACTGCATGTATTTTTCCTGTGCGTTCATATCTCTCTCCCTCTACGCGAGTATCCACGCATTCATTCTTTTTCGTGCCCCGACTCTTATCAACACCCGGATCCATTTCTATAGAATCAGGCTGCATAGCAGGCAACTATTTCTTCCGTATCGTGGCTATCACATTTTTCACCAGAAGCAAAAGACCGCACACCACAAACAGCACGATCGCCAGGATAATAAGGAGGCGTTCCTTCCCCTGCGTCGCTGCAGCCGCGTCCATCAGGCTCCAGGACGTATAGAGAAGATACACTGCGACCAGAACCTGGAGCACATTGCCAGGGCGCCTGTTTCCTTCTGTGTTATTGTTTTCTTCCATCTGCTTTCTCCCCGGATACTCTGT
>DJXE01000108.1:909-20518 GCA_002449595.1 Lachnospiraceae bacterium UBA7012 | reverse complement strand
TCCCCCACATCATCGTACAGTACTCGAAGTATTCCTTCCGACACACGTGCTCTTCCTTCCGACACATGGCCCACCTAATAAAAATTATAGAATTCCACTCTATTCTCCGCAACGAAAATTGCGGCCGTCTCCGACCGCAATTTCCCAAGCTTTATCTGATGTCTCAGTTTCGTATAGTATCTTTCCGCCGCATTACAGCAGCTCTTTCGCCTTCTTCGCAATGCCCTCGCTGTCCATCTCGTAGTACTTGAAGACTTCGGGAGAAGTGCCGGTGATGACGGGCGCATCCGGGAGCGCGAGCTCCAGGACCTTCTTCGGGTTCGAAGCGGAGACGACCTGCGCGACCATCGAGCCGAGGCCGCCGAAGGGCGAGTGCTCTTCCGCCGTGACGAAGCCCTTGATGTTCGGGTTCGCCGCGAGCTTCTCAAGGATCTCCTTGTCGAGCGGCTTCACGCAGTACATGTCGACGACGACCGCCTTCACGCCTTCCTCCGCGAGGAGCTTCTGTGCCTTCACTGCGTACTGGACCAGCTCGCCGGTCGCGACGATCGCGACCTGTGCCTCGTCCGCGTCGCCGATGACCGTCGCCTTGTCCATCTCGAACGGGCAGTCATCCTCGGTGTAGATATCTTCGACCGCGTTTCTGCCGACGCGGATGTAAGCCGGCTTTTCATCCTGCAGGAGCGCCTCGATGAGCTTCGCCGTCTGGAACCGGTCGCTCGGCAGGTAGACGCGCATGTTCGGGATCGCGCTCATGCCGGCGATGTCCTGTGCGGAGTGGTGGCTCATGCCGAGCGCGCCGTAGCTGACGCCGCCGCTGATGCCGATCAGCGTGACGTTCGTGTTGGAGTACGCGCAGTCGACCTTCGCCTGCTCATAGCTTCTTGTGGACAGGAAGCTCGCGGGAGAGACGGCAAAAGCCTTTTTCCCGCACTTCGCAAGTCCGGCCGAAATGCTGACCAGATCCTGCTCCGCGATGCCGACCTCGACGGCCTGCTCTGGGAACTCGTTGAAGAAAGGCGTCATCGATCCGGATCCGCGGGAATCGCTGCACAGAACGACAATGTTCTTGTCGTCCGCAGCCTCTTTCATCAAAACCTCGCAGATGGCCTGTCTGTTGGGAATCTTATTCATTGATCAGTGCCTCCTTCCTCGCCGCGAAATCCGCCTTGATCTGTTTGTACTCTTCCGCCGTCGGCACCTTGTGATGCCAGGGCGCCTTGTTCTCCATCACCGCGCTGCCGCAGCCCTTCACGGTCTCCGCGATCACGCAGGTGGGCCTGCCCTTCACGGTCTTCGCCTCGTCAAAAGCCGCATTCAGCTGATCGAGGTCGTTGCCGTCCTTGACGACGATGACGTTCCAGCCGAAGCTTCGGATGCGCGCCGCGAGATCCCCGTGCGCCATCACGTCCTCGGTGTTGCCGGAGATCTGCAGATGGTTGCGGTCGATGACTGCGCAGAGGTTGTCCAGCTTGTACATGCTGCCGGACATGAAGCCCTCCCAGACCGAGCCCTCGGCGAGCTCACCGTCGCCCATGACGGTGTAGACGCGGTAGTCCCTGCCGTCCATCTTGCCCGCGAGCGCCATGCCGACGCTGACCGGCAGGCCGTGGCCGAGCGAACCGGAGTTCATCTCGATGCCGGGCAGCTTGTTGTTCGGATGGCCGATGTAAGGAGATCCGAATTTGGAAAAGCGTGCCTTCACGTCCTCAAGGTCGAGGAACCCTCTGTCGCACAGGACCGCGTAGTAGGTCTCCATGCAGTGGCCCTTGCTCATGACGAACCGGTCGCGGTCCGGGTCATCCATGTTCTCCGGGGAGATGTTCATCTGGCAGTAGTACAGCGCGACCATCGTCTCCATGACGCTCATGTCGCCGCCGATGTGTCCGCCGCCGCCCGCCATGATGATGTCCAGCGTGTCCTGCCGGAGATCATATGCTTTTGCTTTCAGTTCATTCATTTGATCCACCTATTCCGAAGCGCCCGGCAGCCCGGGGAACTCTCTCCCGGAGCCTTCTAAGCGCCTCCGTCTCCGCGGCGCTTCGCATAGCGGAGACGGTGCGCGCCAGTATCTGATCAGACTTCGTCGAACACGACTTCTTCGCCGTGCAGGTACGCCTTGACCTTGTCCTCGATCGGATCGTAGAGGTCCGGCTTGATCCCGATGTACTTGCATGCTTCGTACAGGACCGGGACGACGTCGCCGTGGATCGCGACGCAGTGGTGGATGTAAGGTCCCTCGACGACCTTCGCCTCGAGCCTCTTCAGGTTCGCGACTTCGACCCAGACGTAAGTGCCCTTCGTGTAAGGTCCCTCGATGCCCTTCGCGTGGCCGAGCAGCAGAGAGTATTCGCCGTTATCGCCGTCGAAGCGGGCCAGCGTCATCGGGCCGTGCTTCGCTTCCGCGGAGACCGCGCCGTTGTGCTTGAACGCGACCGGGACGCAGATCGTGGGCTTTTCGCCGGCGACGGAGATCGGCCAGGGGCCGCAGTGCTGCAGGAGCTCGCCGTTCTCGTTGTCGGGATGGCGCACGGTCCAGTCGGAGAACATGGACGGGCGGTCCATGCCGGCGGCCTCGACCATCAGCTGTGTGATCGCGCCGTGGATGTCGGTCTCGCAGACGACCGGCAGGCCTTCTTCATTCAGGAGGGCATTCGCTGCGCAGGGCATGATGCCGATCTCGCCCTGCAGCGCGTTCCAGCACTGGATCGCGATCGCGTTGCAGCCGTACTTCGTCGCGAGGTTTCTCATCGCGACCTTCAGGGCGGCGACGTTCTCAAGATTCTCGTCATTGCACTGCAGGATGAAATTCTCGCGGCAGTACTGGACGACCTTCGCGACCTCTTCGCCCTCGGCCTTGACCTTCTTCATCTCTTCGGTCAGCTCTGGCATCGGGATCGGAGAAAGCTGGATATTGAACTTCTCAAGCAGCTCGCCCTCGTTGCACATCGTGCTCCAGAAATCGAACGGGCGGGGGCCGATCTGCAGGATGCGCGTCGCGCGGAACGTCTTCACGACGTTGCAGACCGCGATGAAATCACGCAGGCCGCGCTCGAACTCCGGATCCGTGAGGCGGCAGTTCGTCATATAGGTAAAAGGAATGCGGAAGCGGCGAAGGACCTTGCCGGTCGCAAACAGGCCGCACTGGGAGTCGCGCAGGCGCATGCCGTTCGGCTCGGGCCTCTCATCGCGCGGTCCCCACAGGAGAACGGGAACGTTCAGTTCCTTCGCGAGGCGGGCGACTTCATATTCTGTGCCGAAGTTCGCGTGCGGGAAGAACAGGCCGTCGACGCCGGCCGCCTTGAAGCGCTCCGCGATCTTGATCCTGCCCTCGTCGTCATAGAGCAGTCCGTCTTCATTGATGTCCTTGATGTCGACGTAGTCGATGCCCAGTTCATTCAGGCGTTCCCGCGTCAGGTTCGCGTACTTGATCGCGTCCGGCGCGCTGAAGATGCTGCGTCTGGTCGGTGCAAAGCCAATCACGATTTTCCCCATTTCATTCTCCTTCCACTGCTGATGTCGAGTATTGTGTTAATTGCCCTTCTTAACTCTGTTTAATGTTATTAAATTATTCAGTTAGCGATTCAGCAAATTTAATTTAATTTTACCGATTATCTCTGCGATGTCAATACCTTCTTTTAAAAATAATATGAATCGTTCAACTCTATTTTTCCCATTTCTTCTTGCTTTCAGGCTGCGGTCATGCTATATTTCACTTAACCGGATTAAATTATTCAATTACTTCACTTGATTTCAATTCACATTTAAGAAAAGGATTTCCCCGCCGCTCTCGTATCATCGCTGCCGGCAGGGACAGGAGGACGACCCGTGAACATCTCTTCAAAAGAACTCGCGCGCCAGCTCGGCGTCTCCCCGGCGACCGTCTCGATGGTGCTCAACAATAAACCCGGCATCAGCAAAGAGACGCGGGAACTGATCCTGCAGGCGGCCAAGGAACACGGCTTCGACGAAAAGCGTGCGGGCGTGTTCGAGGCGACGCAGCACTCGTTCCAGCTCATCTACTGGAGAAAGCACGGCAAGGTCATGCGCGACACGCCCTTCTTCTCCCAGGTGACGGAAGGCATCACGCGGGAGTGCGCCGCGAACAACTGCATCCTGAATATTTCTTATATATATGAGACGATGGACATCCGGACGCAGATCCGGCAGATCCTCTCCCACGGCTGCAGCGGCATCCTCATCATGGCGACCGAGATGGAAAAGGATGACTTCCGCTGGTTCGACGACGTGAACATCCCCATCGTCGTGCTCGACAGCTGCTTCACCGGCATCAGATACGACTGCGTCCTGATCAACAACTTCCAGGGCGCCTACGACGCCGTGCGGCATCTCCTCGACAGCGGACATCACACGATCGGCCACCTGCGCTCCGCGGCGCCGATCCGCAACTTCACCGAGCGGGCCTACGGCTACTACGCCGCGCTCAGCGAAGCGGGCGCTGAAGCGCAGTCCAGCCGCTTCATCCACGACGTGACGCCGACTTCGGAGGAAGGCTACCTCGAGATGATGGAATTCCTGCGCGGAAAGCCCGAGCTCCCGGACGCGTACTTCGCGGATAACGACATTATTGCGGCCGCGGCGATGAAAGCTTTTCACGACTCCGGATACCATCTGCCGGAAGACGTCTCGATCATCGGCTTCGACAACATGCCGCTGTGCGACATCATGGTGCCTCCGCTCTCCACGATGAACGTGCGCAAGCGCGGGCTCGGCGCGACGGCGGTCAAGCGGCTCATCGAGCGGATCCGGCACCCCGAGTGCGAGATCTGCAAGATCCAGCTCGACACGAGGCTCGTTGAGAGAGAGAGCGTGCGAAAAGCATAAATTAACGATATACTGGTATTTGTATCCGCAAACTCATAGAACTGCATCTCCGGAGCCCGCCTCCAAGGCCCGCCCCGGACCGGAGGCCGGTATGTCACATATCACGCTGTTACTTGAAGAGTTCCTTGAACACCTCGTCGAATTCGGCGCGACGGCACTTGAGCTCGTCGGCGTCGCCTATCTCCTCTTCGTCGCGGGAAAAGCACTGATCCACGAGATCATGCATCACGAAGACCCGCTGGAGCTGGCGGAGGGCATCTCCGATTCCCTCGAGTTCCTGATGTGCGGCGAGGTATTGAAGACCGCGACTGCGAGCGGCTACAGCGATTACATCGCGCTCGGCGCGATCATTATCCTCCGCGGAATGCTCGCCTTTGAAGTACGGTGGGAAGTCCGGAACAAGAAGAAAGAGCTGAAAGAGCGGGAAGCCGAAGCCAAGGAAGAATAAAATGACCCGGCATGAGATATTTCTCATGCCGGGTCATTTTTTCATTCTGAATTACAGTCTTCTTAAATCACTCGATGACCTTGATATTGTCGCCGGCCACTTCATCCAGAGAAGCCTTCGCATCCTTGTCGAAAGTGCAGGCTGCGAACTTGACGGTCGAATCATTGTCCGCCGAGATCAGCGCGCCGTCCAGGTTCTTGAAATTGCAGCCGAGGAATACGACGCCGCTGTCCGACACCTCAAACATCGTGAACTCCTTGCAGTCCTCGAATCTGGTGTGGCAGAAGCTCACGTCGTACGTCTCGTCGATCGTCGCGATGCCGTACGTGCAGTCGTGGATGTAGCAGTCCTTCACGTCGATGCTGTAGCAGTCGTCAAGTTCGAAAGCATAAGCGCCGCAGCCGTACAGCTCCGATCCGACGATCTGCGTGTTCCAGCAGTCGTGCAGGGCGATGACGTCACCCGTGCAGCTGCCCTCGCCATCCGTGTGGCCGAGAATGACGTGCTCGATGGTGAGATTGTCGCAGTCGACGCAGTTAAGGACTTCCGCATAGCGGGGCTCGCAGACGATCTCAGCCGGCTTCTTCGGATCCGCGGAGATCAGGGTCAGTCCGTCGACGTTGTTGATGACGAGGCCCTCTCCGTCAAAGACCTTTTCAAAATAGAGGCCGTAATCGAGTTCCTCCGCTTCTTCATCTTCCTGGATCTCTTCATACTCTTCCCAGTCCCACTCTTCCAGGTCGTAGTCGTTCAGGAATTCCGTGATGTTGTAGGTGCCGGGCTTTAAGATGACCGTCCTGTAGTCGTCGATTGCTTCCATCAGCTCCTCGACGCTGCTGACCACGATGACATCCTCGGTGTCATACTCGTCAATGTCGAATCCTCCGCCGGCTCCGAATCCGGATCCCGCAAGCTCCTCCCTCGTCGGCGCGGGATCGTCGCTCAGCACGAACTCCATGCGGACATGCTCGCCGTCGTCTTCCTCTTCCATGATCAGCGTGCCTCTGCGCATCGCGTACTCGACGGTCTCGCCTTCCGACTCGATCCAGCCGTCCGCCCAGGTGAGCTCGGTGATATCATCCGCCAGGAACAGGAAGCCCGTCCCGTCCTCATCAAGCACCAGGCCTGCCTTCAGCCCGTACGACGCGAGCATCTCGGCATCCATCTCCTCGTCGGCGACCACGATGTACGACATCTCATAGTAGCCCGCATCTTCATACGTATCCTTGGCCGCATTAACCTGTGATGCCGTCATGCCGCTGCCGAATGCAAGGCACAAGGACATCAGCAGAGCCGTCGCAGCCGCCAGAGTTCTCTTCCAGTTTCTGCTCATTCCGCTTACCTCCCTTTGAAAAATACTGTGCCAACCTCCGGGCCTGCCGCCTCCGTTACTGTACGTCGCGCAAAGTCCGGATATAACTATTGTATATGAGCAGGGGGATAAATACCACCTTCTTTGTACAAGATGCTGAAAAAGTGAGCCGCCCGGGACACTCCCGGACGGCTCTGCGCTGTTTTCTTTTCCAGTGGCTTTATCTCGCGACAGCTCTCTTCTTTCTCGCCATGACGATACTCTGGACGACAAGGAACAGGCAGAGCATCGCGGCGATCGTGATGCCGGTCCACCACGCCTGGTCGAGTCCGGCGGAGGAGACGATGTTCTGGATCGTGCTGAGCGACAGGACGCCGAAGAGTGTTCCGATGACGTTTCCGACGCCGCCTGTCAGCATCGTTCCGCCGATGATCGAGGACGCGATCGCGTTCATCTCCATGCCGCTCGCGTGCGAAGCGGAGCCGGAGCCGACGTGCATGAAGTAGACGAAGCCGCCGATGCCCGCGAGAAGCCCGCAGATCAGGTGCGAGTAGAATTTCGTCCGGCGGACGTTGATGCCGAGCATCAGCGCGCTCTGGGCGTTGCCGCCGACCGCGTAGAAGTTCCTGCCGAGCCGCGTCCACCGAAGAACGACGAAGAACAGGATCACGATGAGGAGCGCCACGACGACGCCGATCTCCACATACGCGTTGACGTATTTTCCGAGCTTGTTCACCGTACCGAATCCGGGGACGATGACGCGCGTCTCCTTGAGCGCGACGAAGCTCTTATTCTCGACGTTGAACGGTGCGGTGTTGACGATGGTCGTCATGCCCCTCGCGAAGAACATGCCCGCCAGCGTCACGATAAAGGGCTGGATGCCCAGATAGGCGACGAGCGTGCCCTGGACGAGGCCGAAGCCGAGCCCGATCAGGACCGCGATCACGATCGACATCGGGACGTTCCCTCCCATCTTGTCGAGGTAGACGGCGCAGCACATGCTGACCAGCGCCGCGACGCCGCCGACGGAGATATCGATGCCGCCTGTGATCATGACGATGCTCATGCCGACGGAGGTGATGATCAGCGCCGCGTTCGCGTTCAGGATATTAAAGAACGTCTGCGGCTTGAGAAACCCTTTGCCCTGGAAGACGATCGCACCGATATACATCATGAAGAAAACGATGATCGTGATGGTCAGGAGCAGCGTCGTATCCGTTATGCTGTTCAGGGAAAAACCTTTTCTTTCCTTCATGTCATGCCTCCTTCGCTTCATTCCTGCGGCGCGCGGTCAGTGCCGCCAGTTTTGCCCGGACGGAAGGCGCGCTCATCACGACGAGCAGGATGACGACCACCGCTTTGTAAGCCGGCAGCGCGTCGGACTGGACGTTCATCTTGTAGAGCGTCGTCGTCAGGAACTGGATCACATACGCGCCCAGCACGGATGCCCAGATGTTGAAGCGTCCGCCGGAGAGAGCGTTGCCGCCGAGCGCGACGGCGAGGATGGCGTCCATCTCGATGTCCTTCGCGATGACCGAGTAGTTGATGGACGAGAGCCGGCTGACCTTGATCAGGCCGCAGACCGCGACGCACAGGCCAAGGATCACGAATGACAGAAACTTGATCAGCTGAGGGTTCAGGCCGTTCAGGCGGGCGGCGTTCTCATTGATGCCCACCGTCTGTGTGTACAGCCCAAGGTTCGTGAACTTCAGGACGAGCGCCATGACGATGATGCACAGCAGCGCGATGAAGAACGGCGTCGGCAGCGGCACGCCCGGAATGAAGCCTCCGTACACCGCGAACGACGGGTCGCTGATGATCGGCAGCTCGTTGTTGTTGATCCAGGCGGCGATCGAGCGTCCCGCCGTGAAAAGGATCAGCGTCGCGACCATGGGCTGGATCCTGAAATAGGCGACCAGCGCGCCGTTGAATGCGCCGCAGAGCATCGCGGCGATACAGGCGACGAGAAAAGCGACGATCACCGGTGCCTGCAGCGTATCCGGCCGCGAGTTCGTCCCGCACAGGACGCGCAGGATGACAGAGCCTGCGATCGCGATGCCGGCGCCGACAGAGATATCCTGTCCGCCGGAGGACGAGGTGACGAGCGTCATCCCGAGTGCCAGAATGGCGAGCTCCGAGCCGTAGTCGAGGATCGTGATCAGGTAGCCGGTGAGCACGGGGAAGCCCGCGCTGTTCTGGCCGAGCGTGATCCGGAAGAAGCCGGGATCCACGATCAGGTTAAATATGGTCAGGATCAGGAGCGCCGCGACGGGGATGCAGATCTGGTTCGACAAAAGCTCCCGGATGAATGATTTACGCATTGTTCTCCTCCCCTCCGGCGATCGTGCTCATGATCTTGTTCTGCGTGAGATCGTCCCCTGTCAGTTCGCCGACGACCTTGCGGTCGCGCATGACGATCAGCCTGGAGCAGGTGCGGAGCATCTCCTCTGTCTCGGATGAGATGAAGGTGACGCTCTTGCCCTCGTCCGCGAGCTTTAAGACCAACTTCTGGATGTCGACCTTGGTGCCGACGTCGATGCCCCTCGTGGGCTCGTCCAGAATCAGGTACTCCGGATGCATCAGGAGCCATCTCGCGAGAATGACCTTCTGCTGGTTCCCGCCCGAGAGAGCGCGGATCGGCGTCTCCGCCGAGGCCGTCTTGATGTCCAGAAGGTCGATGTATTCCTTCGCGATCTTCGCCGTCTCCGCCTTGGAGAACGGGTGGAAGAATCCCTTCAGGACCTGCTGCGCCAGAATGATGTTCTCGCGGACGGAGAGGTCCCCGACGATCCCGTCGGCCTTGCGGTCCTCCGGCAGATAGGCGATGCCCTGCTTCATCGCGTCCAGCGGCTTCGTGATCTTCACTTTTTTGCCGTTCACTTTCACAGAACCGGAGAGAACGCGGTCCGCGCCGAAGATCGCGCGCACACATTCGCTCCGTCCCGAGCCGAGAAGACCCGTGAACCCGTTGACTTCTCCTTTTCTGATATGGAAATCAAAAGGACTGATGCCCGCATTGCTCTGGAGGCCCTGCACCTCATAGACGGGCTCCGCGCCTTCCTCCGTGCTCCCCTCCCGGTCTCCCTTAATGTCCGACAGATCGTCCAGGTCCTTGCCGAGCATCTTCGAGACCAGCTGCAGCCGCGGCAGCGACCCGATCTCATACTCGCCGACCAGCTGGCCGTCCCGGAGCACTGTGATCCTGTCGCAGACCTCGTAGACCTGGTCCAGGAAGTGCGTGACAAAGATGATGCCGACGCCCCGGCTCCGCAGGTCCCGCATCAGGCGGAAGAGCTTCTCCACTTCCTGCTCATCCAGGGAGGAAGTCGGCTCGTCGAGGATCAGCACCTTGCAGTCCATGTCGATGGCCCGCGCGATCGCCACCATCTGCTGCACAGCAAGGGAACAGGTCCCGAGCTGCTGCGACGCCCTCGCCGGTATGTCGAGCGACTGCAGGATCTTATCCGCGTCCGCGCCCATCTTCTTCCAGTTCCGGAGACTGCCGCTGCCGCGGCCGATATAGATATTCTCCGCGACCGACAGGTTCGGGCAGAGCGTGATCTCCTGGTACACCGTCGCGATGCCAAGGTTCTGTGCCTCCTGCGGCGAGCGGATCACCGCCGCGCCATCGACGCCGCGCAGGAAGATCTCTCCGTCGTCCTTGCTGTACACCCCGGTCAGGACTTTGATCAGCGTCGACTTTCCGGCGCCGTTCTCTCCCATCAGGGCATGGATCTCTCCCTCGCGGAGCGTGAAATCGACATTCCGGAGAGCTTTGACGCCCGGGAAGCTCTTGTATATCCCGCGCATTTCCAGTACTACGCCGTCTCTCATCAGAATTCCCTTCCTCATGAAACGCGCGGCACAGCTGCGCATAAACCGCTGTGCCGCGCTGTATGTCCTTTTTTACTGCGGTTCTTCAGTCTTAAACTTCGGATCCTTCATCAGATGCCGTAGTTGTCAACGTCTTCCTGCGTGATCGTAGTTGCGTCGAAGCCCTTTTCTTCCATGATGACGACCTTCTGGTCAAGGGTCTCGCCGGCTTCCAGCTTCTTGATGATCTCGTCGAGGTAAGCGGCCTGGAAAGGATTGCACTGTCCGTCATAGTTCCAGTTCTGCGCGAGCAGCTCTTCCAGAGCCCACTTGTTGCAGTCGAAGCCCATCACGATGACGTCCTTGCCTACGCCGTGGGAGATGTTTGCCTTATCGAGCGCCGCGACGGCACCCTTCGCCATATCGTCGTTCTCAGCATAGATGACGTTGAATTCCGCGCCGGAGTCGATGACGGACTGGACGATCTGCTGTGCCTTCTCAGCGTTCCACTCAGCGGTCTGCTGTGTCACGAGTTCGAAGCCGTCGTTTGCGACTGCGTCGTCAAGAGCGCCGGAACGGCCGCGCTGTGCTGCGGAGCCCATCACACCCTGAAGGTGGATGACTTTGTAGCTGTCAAGGTTCTGGCCTTTAAGCCAGTTGATCGCCGTCTCGCCTTCCTTCGCCATGTCGGAGACGATGGAAGCTTCATAAAGGCTCTCGTCAGCATCGATGGTGCGGTCGAACAGGATCACGCGGATGCCTGCATCCTGCGCATCTTTCAGGACGGAATCCCAGCCGGCGGTATCCGCTGCGGACAGAAGCAGGTAGTCGACGCCGTCCTGGATGAACTTCTGTGCCGCGTTGATCTGCTCGTCGTTCTTCAGGCTGTACGCGAAGGAAGCTTCATAGCCGTTCTCTTCCGTGAACATCGCCTTGAGATCCTTGTCATTTGCGGTGCGGTAGCCGGATTCATTGGGGTCGTTGTTGATGATGCCGACCTTGATCAGTCCGCCTTCTTCCGCGGGCTCAGCTGCTTCTTCAGCCGCTTCTTCTGCAGGCTCTTCCGCCTCTTCCTTGGCTTCTTCCTGCGCTGCGGGCGCAGCTGCCGGAGCCGCCGCGGGCGCCGCCGCACAACCGGCCAGAACGCCTGCGAACATTGCCGCGATCAATAATGCTGCCAGTCTCTTTTTCATTTTGATACCCTCCGTATTTTGGAATACTCTGAACGGGGAACGCCTCCCCTGCTGTCTATAAGGATAGCTGGGGAGGCGCCGCTGCGGAATGGAACATCCTTCGGAACTGGTTCAATTTTTCACGGCACCGGAAATCGGCATGCCGATTTTTTATTTGATTATTTCATTTTTTTCTTCCGTCTTCTGTCCCTGCGTGCCCCTGCTCAGTAGGCGCGGGAATCGATCAGCTCCTGTGTGACAGTGGTGACGTCATGCGACCCGTCCTGCGTATTCAGACTGTCCACATCCTCCACACAGGAGAAAATGTCCTCGCTGACGTAAGTCTTCTTCGGGACGCTCTGTCCCTCTTCCAGCATCTCGATGATCTCCCGCACGCGGGGTCCGTGCAGCGGGTTGCACTCCGCGTCCACGGCGATCTTTCCATTCAGCACACAGGTGAGTCCCCGCATCGTCGCGTCGAACGAGATCACGAGCACCTCTCCGTTTTCCGGATGGACGCCCGCTTTTTTCCCTGCGCTCTCGATCGCTTCGAGCGCGCCGAAGGCCTCGTTGTCGTTCTCGCAGTACACGACGTTGATCTCACTGTTCTCTTTCAGGAGTGCCTCCATGAGTTCCTTGCTCTTTGTCTGCGTATATTCTCCCTGCACGATAGCGGCGAGATCCCATCCGTACTCTTCGCTTGCTTCCGCGAGCGCGTTCGAGCGGCCGATCTGCGCGGAGGAGCCCACCGTCCCCTGAATGTCAACGATATGCAGGATGGACGGGTCGATCCCCCTCTTCTCTGTGAACCAGCGCAGCCACTCGCAGGCGAGTTTTCCCTCGAGCGCGAAGTCGGAGCCGACCCACGCGGTGTAGAGGTCTTCATCCGCCTCCACCATCCGGTCGACGATGATCACCGGGATCCCCGCTTCCTTCGCTTCCTCCAGAACGGTCTCCCACCCGGTCTCCGTGACCGGCGCGATCACGATGTAATCCACCTCCTGCTGGATGAAATTGCGGACGGCGGAGATCTGCTTTTCCTTCTTCTGCTGCGCGTCGCTGAACATCAGGCTGTATCCGTTGTCGATGGAGAACGTCTCCTTCATCGACGCGGTATTGGCCTCCCTCCAGTCGGACTCCGCGCCGACCTGGGAGAATCCGACCGTGATGAGATCGTCCTCCGGAAAGGCGTCCTCGCTGTCGTAATAGAGTCCTCCCCCGCAGCCCGCAAGCAGGGCGGCGACCAGCACGGCGGCTATGGTATTCGCGATCTTTCTTCTGATTATTTTCTTATTTTTCTTCAGGCACATCTCATTTCTCACCGGACACACCTCATTTCTCACCGGATCCGCACCTCATGTTTCACCGGATTCACACCGCGCGGGAAGCCGGACGGTGACCGTCGTCCCTTCCATATATCTGCTGTCCACTGAGAGGCCGTAACCTTCTCCGTACTGCATCCGGATCCGCGCCTGCACGACGGCCATGCCGAATCCGTTTTTCTTCTCCGGCTCCATCTTTCCCTCGATCCTGAGGCGAAGGTCCCGCAATTCTTCCTCCGTCATGCCGATCCCGTTGTCCTGCACCGTAAAGACCATGTCGCCGCCGTCCCTCAGCCCGTTCACGGTGATCCGGCCGAGGCCCCTCTTGTTCTTGATCCCGTGGTAGAGCGCATTCTCCACGATCGGCTGCAGCGTCAGCTTCTGGATCGTGCAGCCCGCGATCTCCTCGTCGACCGTGATCTCGTACTCCATGATGTCACGGTAGCGGAAGTGCTGGATCTCAAGGTAGCTCCGGATGTGTTCCTGCTCCTCCCGGACCGTGATCAGGTCGCGCCCTTTGCTGAGCGTCGTGCGGAAAAAGCTCGACAGCTCCTGGATCATCTGTACTGCCTGCTTGTTCTCTCCGGACTCCGTGAGCCAGGTGATCGCGTCGAGCGTATTGTACAGGAAATGCGGATTGACCTGCTCCTGCATCAGTCGAAGTTCCATGTCACGGGCGTTTTTCTGCTCCCGGTTGATGTCCTCCACCAGAATTCCGATCTCCCCGACCATGCTGTTGAAGCTGTCCGCGAGCGTCTTCAGTTCGTCCTCCGTTCCGGGGTCATAGGAGACGGAGAAGTCGCCGCCGGCGAACTTCGTCGTCATGTCGCAGAGCTTCGTAACAGGCTCTGTAATGCTGTCCGCGAGCTTTTTGGAGCCGTACAGGGAGAAAAGGATCACGGCCGCAACCAGCAGGATCAGCACGCGGAACGTCTTGAGGAAGCTGTCCGCCACGCGCTGCCGCAGGATCTCCATGTTGTCGGCTTCGTCGTTGATATAGATGTGAATGTCGTCCTGGATCAGGGACGTGAGCGTGCGGATGTTCAGGTCCAGCATCTCCATGTTCTCGTCGTAGTGGCCGCCCTCCTCCACGTTCCGGAGGATGTCGTCCACCCGCTCGTCCAGGATCCCGAGGAGCTTAAGCAGCGCGCTCAGGTCCGCGTAGACCGTCTTGCTCTCCGCGCTCTCGCGAAGGCTCCGGAAGTGCTCTTCCGCCTCCCGGATGAGTTTCTTTGGATCCTCGCCTTCCAGCTTTTCTTCAGCATCTGTCCAGTTCGCGGAGCCGATGATGATCTTGTACATCATCTCGTCCATCGACTCTTTGAAGCTCATGTTGTACTCATTGGCGCTCGTGATGTTGCGGACCAGCTGGTCATACGCGCGGTAAAACCGGTACATGCTGGCAAAGGTGAAGATGAAAAGCGCGATCATCGGCACGATGCACAGCATGCTGAAGATGTTGAGCCTCGCCCGGATGCCGGTGCCGCCGTACGAGCGCAATAGCTTTTTCATTCGCTGTCCCTCTTTCCGGCGTTCCGGAATTCCCTCGGCGACATTCCCGCCGCCTTGCGGAAGGCGTAACTGAAGTAGTGCGGATCGTTATATCCGACCTCGAAACCGATCTCCGCCGTCCGCATCGGCGTGCAGAGCAGCAGTTCCTTTGCGTGCTCCATGCGGACATGCGTCAGGAAATCGATGAACGTCTCCCCGGTCTCCTGGCGGAAGATCGAACTGAAATGATTCGGGCTCACGCCGACGCTCGCCGCGACGGACTGCAGCGAGATGTCTCCGCTCGCGTAGTTTTTCTCTATATAGGCCTGCGCCTCGCGGATCAGGCGGTTGTATTTGCGCTCCGCCGTCTGGTTGCGCAGCTCCGTGACCTTATCCAGGATCTCCTTCAGGCAGCGCTTTGACTCCTCATACGTCTGCGCCCGGGATTCTGCCGCCTCGGAGCCGCCGATCACCTTGTCCGCCTCCTCCCGCGAGAGCCCGAGCTCCTCCAGGAAAGCGATGGCGCACAGGATCGCCGACGTCACGACGTACTGCCGGAGCAGATAGGAGCGGACCGCCTCCTCTCCCATCCCCGCGAAGAAATCCGAAACGAAATCATCCGTCTCCGCCGCGGAACCGCCGCGCATGAAGTTGGTGATATACTTCTGCGAGATCCTTCCGGCATCGAGATTGCGGAAATTGATGCCGCTCCTCCCGTTTTCCCCAAACACGGCCGCCGGCGCCTTTTTCTCGCCGTAGCGGAAGACCCGGCTCTCGTCGTACACATAGCGCTCCGCGAACATCTTGACGGCTTCCCGGTAGGACTGGCGGATATCCCGCAGCCGGTCGACGGGACAGCCGGTCGCGATGAAGTAGATGACGTCCTGGTGGTTCTGCGCCTCCGCCTGAAGCTCCCCGATCACGGTCTCCTGCCGCGCGAGGATCTCTACTTCGGAGTCCGCTTTCACGATGAGGCAGCCGGCACCATCGGTATGTTCATATAGCAGCAGGAAAGGAAGCCGCTCCCTCAGTTCTCTCAAAAAGGCGAGCATCTCCTCTTCCCTGGCGGACCGGCCGCCGGGCGCGTAGTGCTCCTCCTTCTCCCGGATCTGGACCAGCACGACGCCGTACCACGCGGAGGTGATCTCCACGCCGAGTTCCTTTCCCTTCGAGAGCGACTGCTGCACGGTGACCTTGCCGTCCACGATGTCCCGGAAAAACTGCTGTCTCTCGAGATAACGGATCTCCTCCCGCTCGATCTGGTACTGCTCGATCGCGCGCTCCGACGCCTGCTCCTCCCGGATCTTCTCCGCCACCGCCCGGAGTTTTGTGAGCAGCATCTCCTCCGACAGCGGTTTCAGCAGATACTCCTCCACACCGATCCGAATCGCCTCCTGCGCGTAGCTGAAATCGTCGTATCCGCTCAGGATCAGGATCCGCACGGAAGGGAGCGCCTCCTTGACGAGGCGGCAGAGTTCCAGGCCGTCCATGAATGGCATGCGGATATCCGTGATGAGGATCTCCGGCTTCTCCTTCAGGATCAGGGGGTAAGCCATCTCGCCATCGCCCGCCTCGCCGCAGAGCACGAATCCCTCTTTCTCCCAGTTCACCGTCCGCCGGATCCCTTCCCGGATCGCGTATTCATCTTCCACCAGAAAAACTTTGATCATACTGCACCATCCGATTTCACTGCCGCATGCCTCAATACCTGTGTACCTTTGCCTCCTGTATATAACTACACCATAACTATACGCGCCGCAGGCCAAAGCCGCAAAGTTCTTTCTGCGCGCACTTGAAGGGATAATTTCCGCGTTTTTTGAACCAATGGATATTCGTTGTGATTTTTTACGATTGCGGTGTGATTTCTTACGGATACGGTGTGAATACCATACGCCGCACAATCGGATGGGCAAACTGCCGCCCATCCGATGTCCGTTAGCCTCACATGCAGCATCATGCAAGCATGATCTGCACGCTCGGCTTTATCGCTCAAGAAAAAACGGATCACCTCCGCTGAGGTGATCCGCCCTGGATCAGACGCTTCAATTCTTTCAAGATCATCGCTTCCGCCGTACACATCATCAACACGAAGCATATCGTCGTTGCAGTCATCATGCTGTACCCCCTGTCAGGTTCTGATCTTCTGCTATTCCTTTATCTTTCTGCCTTTTGGCTGATTTCTTATCGTCTGATCACATTTTATCGAACAGGGTGTCAATCCAGGCGTCAGTTATCTGACAGCATCTGCTCATTTTTTTCTGCGTCTGCCCGCCAGGATCGCAAGGATCGCGGTCAGGGAACCAGCCATCGCGATGAACCATGCTGCCATCGAGCTCTCGTCGCCGGTCCGAATCTGGCCGAGGACACTGCCTTCACCGACCAGTCTCTTCGCGCCGAGGACCGCCTGGCTGACGGCCTCACCGGCCGTCTCCCGGAGCAGCTCGTCCGCGCGGACCGCGCCCAGGACACTCGGTTCCGGTGCTGCCGCGAGGGCGACCTGCGTGTCGCGGATCTCGGTCAGCGGTCCGGCTGCGGTTCCGCCGTTCGTGCGGCCGGTATTCTGCGCTGTCTGGATGTCATTCTGCTTCTCCTCTTCCGGCTCCTGCTCTTTCATCTCCGTGGGAACTTCCTCGGGCTGTACTTCTTCGCCATCCTGTCCTTCTTCCGTCAGATCTTCGGTCATTTCAGGCTCCGTGGCGTTTCCGATGATTGTGGGAACGGTCTCCGGCAGTACCTCGGGTTCCTGCTCCTCCTCTTCCGCGGGTTCTTCCTCCGGCACGACCGGCTCAACCAGGCCGCGGACCGCAATGGCGTCATACTCGTTGATGATGCCCTTTTCCACCTTGAAGGTCGCGGAGGGATCGTCGAATACGTAGTGGATGGTGACGAGGTCGCTGTTGCTGTCCCCGTAAGTGTGATATCTGTCCAGCATCTCCGCGTAGGCGTCCGCGCTGTCCGTCTCCTGTCCGTAGATCAGTCCCGCTTTCGTCCCTACCGGCACGCTCTCTCCGCCGATCTTGCCGTTGATCGTGCCCGTTCCGTCATTGACTGCGCTGTAGCCTCTGTTCTCGAGGTAGCTCCACACCTCGCCGTCGATCATCAGCTTGTAGACGCCTGCGGGGATCGTGACCGCGAAGCTGGAGTACCCGGCCGGGACCTCGACTTCGTACTGATTATTCTCGTTCCTCAGGTCGATGATCTGCACGGTGTGCGCTGAATTCACATCGTAGAACTTCATCTCGCCGACGATCTCGGGGTGATCTTCCATCTCGCGATAGATGTCCTTCTCCACAAGAAGTCTTCCCTGAAGGATCGTCGCATCCGTCTCGCCGTCCTGCAGATCACGGCTGATTGCCCACTTGTTGCCGAGGATGCCCTTGTTCGTGGTCGTCGCGTCGGGATCCGAAGCGCTGCCGCTGCGGTTCATGGATTCGTATCCGTACGAGAAAGCCGTGACCTGCGCTCCGTCCTCAATAAGGATGATCCCGTTGTTGTCGGAGAAGATGCCGCTGCCATCCGCGCCGGAACCGATCGCCGAAGGAATCTTCGAGCCGGAGTTTTCCTTGACGCCCGCATAAGCTGTGACCACTGCGCCCTCCCTGATAATGATCTCGGGGGCGTTGACCTTGTAGCCGCCGCCGATGGCCGCCGCGAGCTGTCCGCCGCGCGCCGTGACCTGTGCGCCGTCACCGATCTCGATCCGCACGCCGGGATTCTCGATCAGCTCGCCGGTGTGATAGTCGTACCCCTCCGGCCGGGAAGGGTCGTTCAGACAGGTGTCATAGTACCCGGCACCGATGCCCGCTGCGTAGTAGCCGCCGGCAGCGTCCACGGTCGAGTTCTCGATCGTGATGTTTGTGCTCAGGATCTCCAGGGTCCCGTCGTCGTGCTGAGTCCTGTCATTTTTGTCGTATGTCGCACCTGAATATGCGTTTCTGGAGCTTCCGATCGCAGCTGCGGTGTCTCCGCCGATCGCAGTGACGCTGTCGACATTCCGGATCTCAACATCCGTGCCTCTCCAGAAGCCCGCACCGATCGCCGCGCCTTTGCTTCCGCCCTGTGCGTAGACCTCGCCGATATTCTCGAGGGTGACCTTGCCGTTATTGATATCCTGACTTCTGCCGCCGCCGATCGCCGCGCCGCCTTCGTAGCCATCCGACTTCTTCTTATTCTGGTCAATGCCGCCGCCGTACGCAGCCAGTTTCGCGATATCCTTGATCGTGATATTTCCCGCGTCGCCGCCAGCCTTGTTGTAGAAGCCGATTCCGCAGCCCCACTTTCCGTTGCCGGCAGCGGTCAGGGAATCGGTGCCTTCCTTACCGCCCACGCCGGTGACCGTAAGCGTCGTGCCGGCGACCACTTCCACGCCGTTCCATCCGGAGACGGAGGCGCTGCCGTCGATCACGAGTCGTACATTTGCCCCCTTCTCCAGACGGATCGCGGACTTCCTGTCACTGTCACTCGTCTGCGTCGTGATATTGACATCTCCTTCGAGAACGATCTCGACGTCAACATTGCCCTGGACGACGATCTGCTGGCTGCCGCTGCCCTTGATGGTGTAGGAGCCGCTCTCGGTGATCATGATCACATCGTCCTGCACTTCCCCGAGGTCATAGACGTTCGCCGCCGGTGCGGGTACTGCGAGCGGCGCAGACATCTTTGTCATCTGAATGACCGGAGCTGCATCCGCCAGTTCTGCAGGAGTCTCGTTCTGTTCTTCGGCGGGCAGTTCCGCGGGCGCGTTATTCTGTTCCACCGATACCTGATTTTGTTCCACAGGAGCGTTGATCTGCTCTGCTGCGGGCTGCTGCTCCGCCGGCGCCTGATCCTGTTCTGCAGGAGCGTTATTCTGCTCTGCCGCAGGCTGCTCCGCCGGCGCCTGGTTCTGTTCCGCAGGAGCGTTGTTCTGCTCTGCCGCAGGCTGCTCCGCCGGCGCCTGATCCTGTTCCGCAGGAGCATTATTCTGCTCTGCCGGCGCCTGATTCTGCTCCACCGACACTTGATTCTGCTCCGCAGGAACATTATTCTGCTCTGCTGCAGGCTGCTCCGCCGGCGCCTGATCCTGTTCCGCAGGAGCGTTATTCTGCTCTGCTGCAGGCTGCTCTGCCAGAATCTGATTCTGCTCTGCAGGAGCGTTATTCTGCTCTGCTGCAGGCTGCTCTGCCGGCGCCTGATTCTGTTCCGCAGGAGCATTATTCTGCTCTGC
>DJXE01000108.1:0-821 GCA_002449595.1 Lachnospiraceae bacterium UBA7012 | reverse complement strand
TCTGCTCTGCCGGTGCGTTATCCTGATCCGCCGACGTATTGTTCTGTTCCACAGGCGCATTGTCCTGCTCCACCGAATTGCTGTACTCTTCCCCGGCATTAACATTGATCTCCTCATCCGCCGCATAGACGGTGGTGACTGCAGTCATATTGGAGAATGCAATTGTCGCCGCGAGGATCACTGTCATGACACGTGCAGTAGTTTTCTTTCTCATTTTTTTCTCCTTATTATTCCAAGCCTTAAATCAGCGTAGTTCTGTACCTTATGAGCTGATTGTAATGTCAGGAGCGTCAATGAAAGCGTCACCATTTTACAATGTCAATTATTTTTTTGACGGGATTATGTTTTCACTCCCGGCAAACGGATATATCTTTAGTGCAACCGGCAGTATTTTTTTGCTTCTCACAGCTTCTCAATAACAAAAAGAAAAACCCCGGAAGCCGCACATGTGCGATACTTTCGGGGTTTACTGCCGGCAGTCGGGATCGAACCGACACTCCTTATTGGGGAACGGGATTTTAAGTCCCGCGCGTCTGCCAGTTCCGCCATGCCGGCATGCGAATGCAGACAAATGGATCCTCGGGGACTCGAACCCAGGACCGGCCGGTTATGAGCCGGCTGCTCTAACCAACTGAGCTAAGGATCCTTTATGATAGGAGAAAAGGCCTACAGCCAAGCTATAGGCCTTTTCAGCGCCTCGAGTAGGGCTCGAACCTACGACACCGCGGTTAACAGCCGCGTGCTCTACCGCTGAGCTATCAAGGCACGGGTGCTTACCTGCTTCCTTAACACCTTCAAAACCGAATGCGAAGCACATGTTT
>DJXE01000125.1 GCA_002449595.1 Lachnospiraceae bacterium UBA7012 | reverse complement strand
GTCCTTCATTCTTCAGAAGGCCGAACCTGTTGAAAGGCCAGATGCGCAGCCACGCCCTGCCCACGATGCGCGAGCGGTGGATGCTGCCGACGTCCGGCATCCGGCTGTCTTTGCTGACCGTGCGGTTGTCGCCGAGGACGAAATACTCGTCCTCTCCGAGCACGATGGGCTCCGCCGCCCTGCCGGGATCCCGGATCACGTCCTTGCCGTAGTGCTCCTCGAGGATCTCTCCGTCGATGTAGATGTTGCCCGCCTCGTCGATCTGCACCGTCTCTCCGGGCAGTCCGATGACGCGCTTGATGAAATAGGTGTTCTTCTTATATTCGTAAGGAAATACGATGATCTCAAACCGCTCCGGGTCCCGGAACCGGTAGGAGATCTTGTCTGCGATCAGCTGGTCGTCCTCGAGCAGCGTCGGCTCCATGCTTCCGCCGATGACTTCCGTCCGCTGCGCCACAAAGTGCACAAGCAGGTAGGTCACGATGAGGATGACCGCAATATAGATCACAAATTCCAAAATGCCTCTGAGCAGTTTCATTTCAAATGATCCCTCTGACTCATATCCTGTCCAGGGTGATGCGCCCTGTCTTTCCGTTTTTCAGGTCATTCAGCAGGAGGTTCTGCGTGCGGATCCGGTCGGGTTCGCCCCCGGCGCGGAGCAGATTCCTCGCGGCCGCGATCGAGGCGACGTCGTCTCCGCCGTACTTCTCCATGAGAAGTCCCGGATAGAGCGCGTTCATATAGCGCAGCAGATGCAGCGTCAGGTCGTCCGCGTCCAGGATCTCCTCGCGGATCGCGCCGGTCAGCGCCAGCTTGACCCCGACCTCCGGGTCCTCGTACTTCGGCCACAGGATGCCCGGCGTGTCCAGAAGCTCCAGCTCCCGGTCTCCCCGGATCCACTGCTTCCCGCGCGTCACGCCCGGCTTGTTTCCGGTCTTCGCGCTCGCCTTGCCGACAAAAGAGTTGATGAAGGTCGATTTCCCGACGTTCGGGATCCCGACGACCATCGCGCGGAGCGGCCGCCCGATGATTCCCCTCTTCCTGTCTCTCTCTATCTTTTCGCTGCAGGCGGCGACCGCCTGCTTCTTTACCTTTGAGACGGCGTTTCTCACGCGCGCGTCCGCTGTCAGGACCGGCGTCCCGAGCGCCGAATAGTGCGCGGTGAACGCCTCCGTCTGCGCCGGATCCGCGAGATCCGCCTTGGTGAACACAAGGATCCGCGGCTTATTGCCGCAGAGCGTGTCGATGTCCGGGTTCCGCCCCGAGACGGGGATACGCGCGTCCACCAGCTCGATCACGAGGTCGACCAGCTTCAGGTCTTCCAGCATCATCCGCCTGGTCTTCGCCATGTGGCCCGGATACCAGCCGTAATCACTCATGTATGTTTTCTCCCATCCAGGTCAGTGGATCCTGCTGACGCCGGCCTGTCCCGCCGGCAGCGAGAGCCAGGCCCTGCCGATCACGTCGCCGCCGCTGACGTTGCCGATGCCGGCGGAGCGGGAATCCTCGCTGTTGTTCCGGTTGTCGCCAAGGACGAAGTACTCGTCCTCTCCCAGCGTGACCGGGTTCTTCGCGAGTCCCGGGTCCTCGATCTTGTCGTAGTTCTCCGCGCCGGGGGCCGGCACGCCGTCGATCAGGAGCGTTCCGTCCGTGATCTGCACCGTCTGCCCGGGGCCTGCCGCGACGCGCTTCACGAAAGGATGCGCGTCTTCATTTCCGCCCGGATAAAAGACGATCACGTCGCCCGGCTCGATCGAGGCGATGCGGTAGTGCATCCTGTCGACCAGCACGTTCTGTCCGTCGATGAGGAGCGGCTCCATCGAGGCGCCCGTCATCCGGATCCGCAGACCGAAGCACCGCACGACCACGACTGCCGCGAGGACAGCGATGAACGTGCTGATGATGTAGTACACGACCTCTCTCACGATATTCAGGTCGATCGCGGGCTCTCTCTCGATATAGCTCCGCCCTTGCCGCCTGCGCCGCATCCCGGGTCCCTCCGTGCCTTTGTCTACTGTCCTGAATTCCTATCCTGAATTCCTGCCCTGAATCCCGATGCAGAATCCAAGTTCAGAATCCAAGTTTGAATCAAAAAAGCCATACAGGCAAAAGCTGTATGGCTTGTTGACCGAACGGTGTTCCATCGCCCTTCGCTTTTACCGAAAGGATGCAATAGAACTTGATTATTTGGTGCGGGCCACGATCTTCTCTTTGACCTTCGCCTTCTTGCCGGACAGGCCGCGCAGATAGAACAGCTTCGCCCTTCTGACCTTACCCATGCGGACGACCGTGACGTCTTCCACGTTGGGGCTGTTGATGGGCCACGTCTTCTCGACGCCGATGCCGCTGGAGATCTTGCGGACCGTGAAGGTCTCGCGGTTGCTGCCGCCCTGCTTCTTGATCACGACGCCCTCGAAGATCTGTGTCCTCTCGCGGGTGCCTTCCTTGATGCGGTTCGCGACGCGGACCGTGTCACCGACGTTAAACTGGGGCTTCTCAGCCTTGATCTGCTCTTTCTCGAGCTCTGCGATGATGTTTCTGTTCATTTCGTCTCCTTTACTTTATACACTGGACGTTCTTGCCCGTGTTCCGGCAGAGGACCGTCTCTGAACGTTCGCTGTGAAAACACAGCTTAAATAATTTATCACATTTCTTCCGGATGTTCAAGTGAAATCAGGTACTTCTCGTAGAGATCCGGTCGTCTCTCTTTCGTTCTGAGCACAGACTGCTCTTTGCGCCAGGCGTCCACCTTCGCGTGGTCGCCGGACAGGAGGATCGGCGGTACCTTTTTCCCCCGCCACTCTTCGGGGCGGGAGTACTGCGGATACTCCAGAAGACCGTCCTGGAACGAGTCCGTCTCCGCGGAGACGTCGTTGCCGAGAACGCCCGGGACGAGCCTTGATACCGCGTCGATCAGGACCAGCGCGGGAAGCTCCCCACCGGTCAGCACGTAGTCGCCGATCGAGATCTCATCCGTCACGATCTCCTCGAGGACTCTCTCGTCGATGCCCTCATAGTGCCCGCACAGCAGGATGAGGTCCTCCTCCCGGGAGAGCTCTTCCGCGATCTCCTGGGAAAACACTTTTCCCTGAGGAGAGAGGTAGACCGTTCTCACCGGTTTCTTCTCACCCGGATCTTCGCCGCGCTCTTCGCGGATCTTCCCGCTGAGCGCCTCCCACGCGTCGTAGACGGGCTGCGCCTGCATGAGGAGCCCCGCCCCGCCGCCGTAGATGTAGTCGTCCACGCGGCCGTGCTTGTTCTGCGTGTAGTCGCGGATGTTGACCGCCTCGACCCCGATCAGGCCCTTGTCCATCGCCCGCGCCAGGATGCTGTTGTGCGCTCCTTCCTCGATCATGTCGGGGAAAAGCGTTAAGACATGGAATCTCATCATTCTCACAGATCCCTCAGTCCGGGCATCATGTACACTTTGACGTACCCGTTCTCCGGCGACACCTCCCGGATGCAGTCCGGGATGACCGGAAGCAGCAGCTGCCTGCCCTCCGGCGTCTCGACGGCGTAGACGTCGTTCGCGCCGGTCTTTAAGACGTCCGTCAGCGTGCCGACCTTCGTCCCGTCCTCTTCGATGACCTCGAGGCCCAGAAGATCCGGGATGAAGTACTCGCCCTTTTTCAGCGGGATCGCGTCCTTGCGGTCCACGTACAGTTCAGCGCCGCGCAGCGGCGTCACGGACTCGACCGTGTCAAAGCCCTCGAACCCGAGAATGACGAATTTTCCGCCTACACGAGCAGAGCGGATCTTCAGGATCCGCTCTCCCTTCCCGGTATCCAGGATGATCTCTTTCAGTTTTTTGAAGCGCCTGGGCTCGTCAGTCGTCGGAAAGACCTTGACCTCGCCCCTCACGCCGTGCGGCGTCGTGATCACGCCGACCCGGAACCTGTCAATCATCGATATCCACGTCTACCCTGTAATCCTTGCCCGATGCCGCAGCTTTCACGACGGAGCGGATCGCCTTGGCAATGCGTCCCTGTCTCCCGATCACTTTGCCCATGTCGGAAGGTGCCACATGCAGTTTGATCTTCAGGGTGCGGCCTTCGCGTTTCTCCGTGACCACCACCTCATCCGGGTGCTCTACGAGCGATCTGGCAATGACTTCTACTAATTCCTTCATGGCATTACCCTTTGAATCTTAGCTCCCGCTGCCCGGAAGGCGTCAGACGCCTGCCTGGCGAAGCAGCTTCTTCACGACTGTCGTCGGCTGGGCACCGTTCTCGATCCACTTCTTCGCCTTCTCAGCGTCGACCTTGACGGTCGCCGGATCCGTGTGCGGATTGTAGACGCCGATCTCATCGATCGCTCTGCCGTTTCTGGGCGTCCTGGAGTCCGCGACGACGATTCTGTACATCGGAACCTTCTTCTCACCGATTCTTGTCAGTCTGATCTTAACAGCCATTTCTTTCTTACCTCCAAAATCAATTGAAATCTTATCTCTATCTGGAACAGGTCTTCCTGTTTCCTGCTTATTAACCGAAGGGGAACTTGCCCCTTCTGCCGCCGAAGCCCCCGAACGGGTTGCCTCCGCGCCTTCTCTTGCCGCCGAACAGTCCCGGCATCTGCTTCATCATCTTCTGCATCTGCTCGAACTGCTTGATAAAGCGGTTGACCTCGGCGATGTCGTTGCCGGAGCCCTTCGCGATCCGGAACTTGCGCTGCGGCGTCATGAGCTTCGGGTTCGCTCTTTCTTCAGGCGTCATCGAAAGCACGATCGCCTCGATCTTCGCGAGCTGCTTCTCGTCGATCGCTCCCTCGAGCTCCGCCTTGTTCAGACCCATGCCGGGAAGCATGCCGAGAATGCTGCTCAGGCCGCCCATGTTCCGCATCTGCTTCATGCTCTCAAGGTAGTCGTTGTAGTCGAACTTTCCCTTGCGGACGCGGGAGGCCATCTCTTTGGACGCCTTCTCGTCCTGCTCCTTCGCCGCGGCCTGCGCCTTGTCGATCAGAGTGAGGACGTCGCCCATGCCCAGGATCCGGCTCGCCATACGGTCGGGATAGAACTGCTCAAGGTCCGAGAGTTTCTCGCCCATGCCGGCGTACAGGATTGGTCTTCCCGTCACCGCGCGGACCGAGAGCGCCGCGCCGCCGCGGGTGTCGCCGTCGAGCTTGCTCAGGATGATGCCGTCGACGCCGATCCGCTCGTTGAACGTCTTCGCTACGTTCACGGCTTCCTGGCCGGTCATCGCGTCAACTACGAGGAGCGTCTGGTGCACTTCCACCGTCTTCTTGATCTCCTCGAGCTCCGCCATCATGTCGTCGTCGATCTGCAGACGGCCTGCGGTATCGAGGATCACGGCGTGGAATCCGTTCGCCGCCGCGTACGCGACCGCGTTCTTCGCGATCTCCGGCGGCCGCTGTCCCTCCTGCGGCGTGAAGACTTCCGTCTTCTGCTGCTCACCGACGACCTGCAGCTGTTTGATAGCTGCGGGACGGTAGATATCCAGCGCCGCAAGCAGCGTCTTCTTGCCCTTCGTCTTCCAGAGGCCGGCGAGCTTGCCGGACGTCGTCGTCTTACCGGAGCCCTGAAGGCCGCACATCATGACGACGGTCAGCTGTTTGCCGGGCTGGAACGTGAACTCCACAGTGTCCGGGCCCATGAGCTGCGTCATCTCTTCGTCGACGATCCGGATGACGGTCTGCGCCGGGTTAAGGCCGCTCAGGACTTCCGTCCCGACCGCGCGCTCGCGCACGGAAGCGACGAAGTTCTTCACGACGCGGAAATTGACGTCCGCTTCCAGAAGCGCCATGCGCACTTCCTTGAGCGCCGCGTCCACGTCCTTCTCGGAGAGCTTGCCCCTGCCGCGCAGGCTGCTGAATATATTGCTTAATTTCTCTGTGAGAGACTCAAAAGCCATCAGATCGTATCCTCTTTGATCCGCTCCGCCAGTTTCCGGAGCTTTAGCGGTACGTCTTCGCTGTCTGCCGGGCTGCCCGCCTGTTCCAGATCATCCGCGATCTTTGCCAGTTCATCCGCGGCCGTCCGGATCCTGTAGAACCTGGCGATGAGCCCGAGCTTCTCCTCGTATCCGCTCATCTGTGCCGTCGTCCGCCGGATCAGGTCATGCACCGCCTGCTTGCTGACGCCCGTCTGCTCAGCGATCTCCGTGAGCGAAAGATCGTCGTAGACGACTTGCTCGTACACTTCCCTCTGGTGCCGCGTCAGCAGCTGCCCGTAGAAGTCATACAGGAGACCCTCCCGCACGATCTTTTCCATTCTATCTGCACCTCTGTTATGTGTCAAGCTTTTTTTCTTGACTCTCTAAAAACAGGTAAATTTGCGCCGGCCCCTGCACGCCGCGGACTTCTCCCACGCTCGAATACTCCCACATCCGGAACGGGAAGGGGTAATACAGGGACGTGCCGTGATCCCGGATGCAGATCTCCGTGTCCCCGAGGCCCGCGAGGTCCGTCCCGCTGACCAGCATGTACAGGTCCGCGCTGATCACCGGCTCGTACCCGAGCTGCCTGACCTCATCCGCAAGAGCGCTCAGATACGCCGCTCTCTCGCTCTTTAAGGCGGCGCGTTCCGCCGCATCCCGCGGCTCATCCCCGTGCGGGTCCGGGACCCTTAACATCACCCGGCCGCCGGCCAGATCCGGGATCTGCCCCAGCGCATCCAGGCGAAACGTCGCTTCTTCCTCTTCGTCGAGCTCCGGCTCTGCCTCCGGGGCTGTGTGCCGCATCGGGAAGTCCGCAATGTCATAAGAGGCGATCACCGTGAGCCCGTTCGCCTGCGCCTCGTACGCAGCTTCGGGAAAAGCATCTTCCACCAGGATCTCGCCGTTCTCCCCGATCTCGCCGGCCGCGATGACCGCGAACCGGATCCCGTCCTGCGCCGCTTCCGCGTAAGAGACGTTCGTGCCCGCACCGGCGCCGATGCCCTGCAGCGCAGAGGCGGCGATGTTCTCGCCCCGGTACAGCATTCTTCCATTATCTAAAGCAAAGTCGTTTGACCGGAAGCCGCTGTGCGGCACTCTGCCGTAAAGGGATTCAAAATAGTAGTGCTCCCCGTCCGAGACGACCAGCTCATCGGAGTACATGCGCCGGAGCACGTTGATCCCGCTGTCGCCGGACTGGAATGCGTTCTTGATCTGCACGAGCATCGCGTCGTACTCCCCGCGCACCGCCTGGGCCCGCGTGATCTCCATGCGCTCGTTCAGCTCTTTCTCCGTGTAGTAGAGCTTGGGCTGCCCGCGCTCCCCGGTGATCATGTCGTTCAGGTCGCGCAGCTGGTAGTACACCGTGCGCGAGCGCAGAAGGAAGAACAGCGCGCACGCCGCGGCGGTGAGCGCGATAAAGCTGATGAAGATCAGGTTCGCGAGGTAGCGCGACCGCTGCCTGCCGAGATTATTCTGTTCGGAATGGTTCTGTTCTGTCTGCGCCATAATGAGCTCCCAAAGGACAGCGGAACTGCCGGCACACCGCTTAAAGCGATGCCCGGATGACCTTCGGCTGGTATCCGCCCTTCTCGAGAGCGGCGATAATGCTTTCCTTGTGCTCCGTGCCGAACGTCTCCATCGTGATCCGAAGCTCCACGGCGGCGCTTCTGTTGATGGTCACGAACTGGTTGTGCTCGAGCCGGATGACGTTGCCGTTCTCCTTCGCGATGACGCCGGTCACGCGGGAGAGCTCTCCCGGCTTGTCCGGCAGGAGGATGGAGACGGAGAAGATGCGGTCCCTGAGGATCAGGCCCTGCTGCACGACGGAGGACATCGTGATGACGTCCATGTTGCCGCCGCTCAAGATCGAGACGACTTTCTTTTTCCTGAAATCGCCGTGGCGGAGAGCCGCGACGGTGAGCAGTCCGGAGTTCTCGCACACGATCTTGTGGTTCTCCACCATGTCGAGGAACGCGGTCACGAGTTCCTCGTCCGGAACCGTGATCAGCTCGTCGATGTTCTTCTGGAGATAAGGGAAGATCGTCTTGCCGGGCGTCTTGACGGCCGTGCCGTCCGCGATCGTGCTGACCTTATCCAGCGTCACCGGCTTGCCGGCTTCGAGGGAAGCTTTCAGGCAGGCCGCGCCTTCCGGCTCGACCGCGATGACCTTGACGTTCGGCTTCAGGAGCTTCGCGAGGGTCGAGACGCCCGTCGCGAGTCCGCCGCCGCCGACCGGCACGAGGATCACGTCGACCAGCGGGAGATCCATGATGATCTCCATCGCGATCGTTCCCTGCCCGGTCGCGACCGCCGGATCGTCGAACGGGTGGATGAAGGTGTAGCCCTTCTCCTTCGCGAGCTTCAAAGCGTGGTCGCAGGCCTCGTCATAGACGCTCCCGTGAAGGATAACTTCCGCGCCGAGCGCCTTCGTGCGGTTGATCTTGATGAGGGGCGTCTCCTTCGGCATGACGATGGTCGCCTTCGCGCCGAAGGCCCGCGCCGCGTAAGCGACGCCCTGCGCGTGGTTGCCGGCGGACGCGGTGATGAGCCCGCGGGCTCTCTCCTCCTCCGTCAGGGTGGAGATCTTGTAGTAGGCGCCGCGCACCTTGTAAGCGCCGGTCCGCTGCATGTTCTCCGGCTTCAGGTACACCTTCGCCCCGGTCTGCTCGCTGAAGTAGTCGGAGTAGACGAGCTCCGTGTCGAGCGTGACTCCCTTGACGATCTCATAAGCCTTTTCAAACTGTTCCAGTGTGAGTTCCTGTCCCATCTTCTCTTCCCATGCCTTTCTCCGGTTCCGGCCGAGTAAGGATCTACGCCTTACCGAGAACCGCCGGCTCCGATCACACTATGTCAGTTCTCCGCACTCTCTTCGTCCTTCGGCTCCTGCGTGAACAGGGCGTCGATGAACGCGTCCGGATCGAAGCGCTGCAGGTCCTCGACCTGCTCGCCGATGCCGATGAATTTCACCGGGATCTTCAGCTCCGACTGCACCGCGATCGCGATGCCGCCCTTGGCTGTCCCGTCCATTTTCGTGAGGATGATGCCCGTCAGATTCGTGACGCCGCTGAACTCCCTCGCCTGCGCGAGCGCGTTCTGGCCGGTCGCCGCGTCCAGGACGACCAGGTTCTCCCTGATGCAGCCGGGATACTCCCGCGTGATGATGCGGTCGATCTTCGCGAGCTCTTCCATCAGGTTCTTCTTGTTGTGCAGCCGTCCCGCCGTGTCGCACAGCAGGATGTCCGTGCGCCGCGCCTTCGCCGCGGAGACCGCGTCGTAGATGACGCTGCCGGGATCACCGCCCTCCGTACCGCTGATCATGTCGACGCCGGCGCGCTTTGCCCACTCTTCGAGCTGCTCCGTCGCCGCCGCGCGGAACGTGTCCGCCGCCGCGATGAGGACCTTCTTTCCCTCCGACCGGTAGACGGACGCGAGCTTGCCGATCGACGTCGTCTTGCCGACGC
>DJXE01000171.1 GCA_002449595.1 Lachnospiraceae bacterium UBA7012 | reverse complement strand
TCTTCGTGCTGCCGCTTCTTGACAAAGACAGCAGGATCTGCCTGATCCCGCCCGTGGAGAGCAGGCCTTATATCGAGATGACTTTGCAGGCGATGGAATATTTTGGCGTGGAGGCTGTGTGGGAGGATGCTCTCACGATCGCGGTGCGAGGCAGGCAGAAGTACCGCGCGCGGGACGGGGTCGTGGAGGGAGATTTCTCCAACGCGGCGTTTTATGATGCGCTGAATGTAGCAGGCGGGGACGTCACTGTCGAGGGGCTCGCAGAGCGGAGTTTGCAGGGAGACAGGGTGTATCGGCTGTATTTTGACAAGATCGCGGAAGGGTTCGCGGAGATCGACCTCACGGACTGCCCGGACCTGGGACCGGTCCTGATGGCGCTGGCGGCGATGCGGCACGGCGCGAGGTTCACGGGGACGGCGCGGCTGAGGCTCAAGGAGAGCGACCGCGGCGAGGCGATGAAGGCGGAACTGGAGAAGTGCGGCGCGGCGGTGGAGGTCGGTGAGAACGAGATCGTCGTGACGGGGGGCGTCAGGGCGCCCGCTGAGGTGCTGCAGGGACATAACGACCACCGGATCGTGATGGCGCTGGCGGTGCTGCTGACGCGGGTCGGCGGGACGATCGACGGCGCGGAGGCGGTCCGAAAGAGCCTCCCGGATTTCTGGGAGCGGCTGTGTGAACTTGGAATTGAGGTACACAAAGTATGATGAACTGGATCAGTAAGAATAATATTCTCATTGTCGGGCTCGGCCTTATGGGCGGCAGCGTGGCCAAGGGCCTTAAGAGACTGGGCTTTCATGTGGAGGGGATCGACTGCAGTCAGGCGGCGATCGATTTCGCGGTCTCGAACGGGATCGTGGACTGCGGATACGCTTATCCGGACGAGGTGGCGATCCGGAAGGCGGACGTGATCATCTTCGCCCTCTACCCGGAGGTCTTCAAGGAGTGGGTCAGGGAGCAGCAGCACCTGTTTAAGTACGGGCTTCTGATCACGGATGTGACGGGCGTCAAGGGCTGCGTTGTGTATGAGATCCAGAAAATGCTTCGCGATGACGTGGAATATGTTCCGGCGCATCCGATGGCGGGGCGCGAAGTGAGCGGCGTCGAGAATGCGGACGATTCGATCTTTTTGGGCGCGAACTTCATCGTGGCGCCGACGGAGCGGAATACGGAGGCCGGGATCGAGTGGTGCAAGGGACTTGGCAAGATCCTGGGATTCCGGAAGATTTCCGTCCTCACGCCGGAAGAGCACGACGAGATGATCGGGTTTGTGTCGCAGCTTACGCATGTGATCGCGGTGAGCCTTATGACCTGCAACGACAATACGCACCTTGTCGACTACACGGGAGACTCCTTTCGCGACCTGACGCGGATCGCCAGCATCAATGAAAACATGTGGTCGGAGCTGTTTCTTATGAACAAGCACTATCTTTTGCAGCATATGGATTCCTTTATCAGCGAGATGTCGCAGTTCAGGGACCTGCTCGCGGCGGAGGACAGAGAGGGAATGAAGGAGAAGATGCGGCTGTCGACGGAGAGGCACTCGTACTTTATATAATGGAATTTAATGGTGCCTGGCACCATAAACTCACACTTTATAAAAAGTTTATAAAAATTTAATGGTGCCTGGCACCATAAACAACTAATGAGCGAAACAAATCTCGACATAATTTTGAAACAGAAGGATGTCAGCCGCGCGGACAAGATACGCCTGGTGCTCAGCATGAGTCTCCCGGCGATTCTGGCGCAGCTGACATCTATTGCAATGCAATATATTGACGCCGGAATGGTGGGGAGCATGGGCGCGGACGCGACAGCTTCCATCGGGCTGGTGTCTTCGACGACATGGTTGATCGGCGGAAGCTGCATCGGCCTCTCGGCCGGCTTCTATGTGCAGATCGCGCAGCTGATCGGCGGAGGGAGGGACCAGGAAGCGGAGGATGTGCTGCGGCAGGGGCTGAAAGCGGCTGTGCTTCTGGGGATCCTCATCAGCGCGCTCTGCCTGGGCATCGGCGGGAGCCTTCCGCGGTGGCTGGGCGGCGAGAGAGGAATCTGGAATGATGCAACGGCATATTTCCGGATCTACTGCCTGGGAGTCCCATTTGTCCTTCTGCGTCAGCTGTCCACCGGAACGATGCAGAGCACGGGGGATATGAAGACGCCCAGCATCCTGTCCGCAGTTGTCTGCTTTTTGGATGTGATCCTCAACATGCTGATGATCTTCCCGACGAGAACGGTGAAGCTGTTCGGTTCGGGCCTCGAAGTGATGATCCCGGGTGCGGGCCTGAAAGTGGCCGGCGCCGCGCTGGCGACGACCCTCTCGGAGGTCATTATCTCGCTCGCCGCGCTGTACCTTGTCGCGACGAGAAACAAGAGGATCTCGCTTCGAAACAAGGGAAGCTGGAAATGGCGCTCCTCTACCATTGCCAATGCGGCCAAAATCGGAATTCCACTATCTTTTGACCAAATATTCATGTGCAGTGCCTACGTAGCCGGCACCAAAATAGTGGCCTCCCTGGGAACTGTCGCAGTGGCGGCCAATTCGCTGGCGATCACGGCGGAGAGCCTGTGCTACATGCCGGGCTACGGGATCGGCGCGGCGGCGACGGCGATCATCGGGCAGACGATCGGCGCAGGGCGGCGGGACCTCACGAAGAGCTTCTCGCGCGTGTCGGTTTATCTGGGAATGCTGCTGATGGGGCTGACGGGGATCCTCATGTACTTCGGGGCGCCGGTGGTCTTCTCGCTCCTGACAAGCAGCGCGGAGGTGGCGGCCCTGGGCACAGAGGTCCTGAGGATCGAACTTGTGGCGGAGCCGCTCTACGGGGCGTCGATCGGCTGCGCGGGCGTATTCCGCGGGGCGGGGGACACCCTGACGCCGAGCATCATGGGCCTTGTCAGCATGTGGTGCGTCCGTATTGTGCTGGCGCTCGTGCTGGTGCCCCGCATGGGACTTCACGGGTACTGGACGGCGATGGCGCTGGAGCTGTGCTTCCGGGGGCTGATCTTCCTGGTAAGACTCTACCGCGGCAGGTGGATGAAGAAAGCGATGGTGTGAGTTTATGGTGCCAGGCACCATAAACTCACACTTTATAAAAAGTTTATAAAAATTTAATGGTGCCTGGCACCATAAACTCGGCGGTGGAATCTCCCGACCGCATCGTATATAATGATTATTAGCGATCATCACCAACGGGGGAGGCAGCCATGGCAGATGAATTACATTTAAATGAGGACGAGGCGGTCATAGACAGGATCGGCAAGGTCGGATACGGCGGGTTCTGGTCAGGAAACAATGACCTGGTCCTGACGAACAAGAATATCATTCTTGTGAAGAAGGGGCTCTTTGGCGAGGTGCAGGAAACGGTCAAGTTCCCGCTCAGCGATCTGCGTGTTGTCAACGGAGAAGTACAGGCCAGGATCGGGCATCCCGACAATGTGACTCACACGCTGGATCTGTATTTTAACAAGGGGACGGAGAGTTTCCGCTTTGAGTGGGAGAGCGATGTCCAGAAGTGGATCGACAAGATTACGGAAGTGATCACCGGCGTGAAGGTCGAGCGCGACGAGTTCGCGTGGGTCGGCGAGACGCTCGCGATGGCGGAGTCGGTCAACAAGACGATCAACAGCTTCAAGAAAACGCTGGGGATCAAGTCGACCGAACAGGTGTCGATCAAGTGCCCTTCCTGCGGCGCGACGCTGACCGGCATCAGCGGAGATACGGTGAAGTGCCCTTACTGCGGGACATTTACTACACTGTGAAGAAGTGAGAGCTTTTGCTTGCCGGCAAGAGCTCTTTCATTGCGTTCGGAGGCCGCGGAGACGTGAAGAGGTCGCCCGGTTGTGTCAAAAAACAGCCATAACGCACTGCTTTGGCGCATAAAAAAAGGGATATCCGACTTTCTCGTCATCGGATATCCCTATTCGGAAAATACCTGCAATTTCATTTACGTGACCTCCTTTTGTAATTTTCTTTATGAACGCTCTAAATATAGTAGAGGTTTTAAAACCTTTCGATCAATTTCTTTTGTTGTCTTTATTATAACAAAGTTCTGAAAATAAGCAACTCGAAATTTAAATTATCTGAAAACACAGACT
>DJXE01000124.1 GCA_002449595.1 Lachnospiraceae bacterium UBA7012 | reverse complement strand
AACATGACCTTCATGTCGTTCTCCGCGAGCAGGTTCGTCGTCGAGAGCGACGCGTCGTCCAGCACTTCCGCGTAAGCCGTGAGCGGCTTCGGCGTCTTCTCTTCCAGCGGCTTCGTGTGCATGAGGATCTCCGTAAACGTCCCCTCCCGGCCTTCCGCCGTCTCTTTCAGCCGCGTCTCAAACTCCGGGAGCAGGATCTCGAAGTCGTCCCACCCGCCGAAGATCTCGCCGGTCCGAAGGGCCCACGTCCCGACGAACTGGTCCTCATAATACTCGCTCCTGTAAGAGGCCGGATCCTGCACGGCGTCGGGGATCTCTTTTCCCGTCGCCTGCTCCAGCCAGTCCATGATCTGCCGCGCCCCGTAGAAACCTGCCGGGACCGTCCAGTGGTGGTCTGACCCGTAGAACAGGCTGTAGTAGTCGAGCCCGTCCGCGCGGATCTGCGCCCTGAGGTCCATAGCGGGGACGTTCTGCGCCGCGAGTTCCGCGAGGAAGACGTCGATGTTCCGGTTCGTGAAGTCCGTCTCTCCTGCCGGCATCTGCGGATCTTCAGGATTCACTTTGAAGGGCGGTTCCACAAAGAGAAAAGCAATCCCCCTCGCCTCCAGCTCATCCCGCAGCTGCGCGACCTTCTGCGCCCGCTCCGCGATCACCTGCGGCTCCATGGACTCCATCGACGCCGTAAGGTAGCCGTTGTCCATGCGGACGATGCCGTTCATCTCGCGCTGGCCGAAGAGCCGGCGGAACGCGCCGTTCAGGTCGAGCGCCTCATACTTCAGAGGCATGGCCGCGATGTAGTCGTTCTCAAATCCGTTGCCGACGTCCGCGGACCAGCCGGACAGATCCGGCGCGCCGGTCAGGCGGTTCCGGAGGAGGGCCTGGTCGGCGAAGAGGCCGAAGCTGAAGATGATAACCAGAAATGATATTAAGTAGATCCAGTTTGCTTTTGTGCGCATTCTTTGTGTCTCACTTGGAGGCGGCTGTCCGCCGGCTCTCGTTTGCGATCGAATATGTTAATTATTTGAAGGCGGCTGTCCAAAAATTGCTTCGTAATCTCTGGACTCTCGTGTGCAAATCGATGTTTCGTCCGCAGACATACTGCAATATGAAGCGTTATTTTTACGTATTACTAGAAGTTATAGTATATAAACGGGTTATGCGACCCCATGATCAGGAACGACACCGCCCAGAGGAAGGCGATGACAGTCCCAATGGCGGCGAGGGTCTGAAGAGCCGCGCGCCGCGCCTCTCCCGTTCCGAAGCGTTTCATGATCCACTGTCCCACAGGCATACAGAACAGGATGCCCAGCAGATAATACACGCCGAATTCCCGGAGGATGCGGATGACTTCCGCGTCCAGCAGCCCGGACGCTGCGTTAAGCGCGCCTGCACCGGCTGCAGCTGCGGCGGCCGCCTGGATCTGCGCCGTCTGCGCGCGGTAGGCGCCGAGCATCGCCATCCAGAAGTGCACGCCCTGCTTCAGGCCGACTGCGTTGAACATGACCCACGCGAACATGACCGCGAGCAGCGTCACGGCGCGCCAGAGAACTCTGAAGGCTGCCGGCCGCTCGTGAGGGCGGACGAAATACTTTTCCAGGATGAGGAGGCAGAAGTACATCATGCCCCAGCAGACGAACGTGTAGTTCGCGCCGTGCCAGATCCCGGTGAGGAGCCAGACGGCGAAGATGTTGAACACGTGCCGCGCGACGGACTTCGTGCGGGAGCCGCCGAGCGGGATGTAGACGTAGTCGCGGAACCAGCTGCTCAGCGAGATGTGCCAGCGGCGCCAGAAATCCGTGACGGAGGATGCGGTGTAAGGGTAGTTGAAGTTTTCGTCGAAGCGGAAGCCGAACATGCGGCCGAGGCCGATCGCCATGTCGGAATACCCGGAGAAGTCAAACAGGATCTGCAGCGAGTAAGCGATCGCGGCGAGCCAGTAATAAGGTACTGTGTGGCCGGCGCCGGCGTAGTCCAGAATGCCGAACGGCCCGGCCGCGACGACGGCGAGGTTGTTCGCGATGATCACTTTCTTGGAGAAGCCGACCATAAAGCGCCGCGCGCCCTCCGCAAAGGATTCCGGCGTGATTACGCGGTGTCCCTCGATCTGGTCCGCGATCGTACGGTACCGGACGATCGGGCCGGCGATCAGCTGCGGGAAAAACGAGATATACAGCGCAAGATAGAGCGGATTCTTCTGCGGCGGCGTCTCTCCGCGGTAGACGTCGATGACGTAGCTCATCGCCTGGAACGTAAAGAACGAGATGCCGATCGGAAGCGCGATCCCGGGAATCGGGAGGTTCAAATGCAGCAGGTCGTCCAGCATTTTTACGGAGAAATTCGCGTATTTGAAAACGAATAAAAGAAGCAGATTGCAGGCGATAGCCACAATGAGCAGCGTTCTTCTCCGCCGCTGCCGGTTGGCATCTTTCTCTCCAATCAGCCGTGCAAGAACATAATTGACCGCGATCGACGCGAGCATCACGAAAACGAACTTCGGCTCACCCCAGGCATAGAAAAGCAGGCTCG
>DJXE01000119.1:422-20575 GCA_002449595.1 Lachnospiraceae bacterium UBA7012 | reverse complement strand
CGCATCATCAACGCGGCGCTGAGCGTATTCGCGAAGAACGGCTACGCCCACGCAAGCACGGATGAGATCGTGCGCGAGGCCTCCATCAGCAAGGGCCTGCTGTTCCATTACTTCGTGAGCAAACTCGGCATATACCAGTTTCTCGTCGATTACTGCGTGCGCTTTACGATCCTTGAGTTCAAGTCGGACATCCGCACGCCCTCTTCCGACCTTTTTGAACTGCATCGCCAGGTCATCGAGGCGGGCATCATGATCGCGCGCAAGTACCCCTGGCTGGTCCTGTTCCTCTACAGCGCGCAGCTCGAGTCGGATCCGGAGCTGAAGGCCTACATCAGCGAGAAGTTCGACATGCTGCGGGATAGCCGCGAGAGCCTCATGGGCGGCGTCCTCGAGCCGGCATCGGCTCTGGCAGCGGGCGCGGACGACATCACGCTCCTCCTCGCCGATACCTACCTCATCGAAATGAAGCGGCGGCTCATTCAGGAGAACTTCTCCCCCGATGAATTTCGCCGGGATATGTGCCGTCTGGCGAATGTGATGCGGCAGCTCTGATCAGCCGCTCACGCATCCGTCCCTTCACAATCTTCGGACACAGACAGCTGCACATTCGACTATATCGCTCAACCCAAAAGCTCGGCCGCAGGATCTCCTGCGGCCGTTTCTTATTTGCCTTTCCTTGTCTTTCATGACTCTCAGTTGTTCTGCGCCGGAAGCCGGAACGAGCTCTTTAATGTGACGATCCGGTTGAACACCGGCGCGCCTTCCGCCGAATCCTTGGGATCGACGCTGAAGTAGCCGTTTCTCACGAACTGGAACCGGTCGAACGGCTTCGTCTCCATGAGCGCAGGCTCGACAAACGCTTCCTTCTCCGTAAGGGAATTCGGATTCAGGTTCAGGGAGCCGTCCTCGTTGTAGACGCCCTTTTCCTCATCGATGATGTTCTCATACAGGCGCGTCTTCGCCTTGCCTGCCGTCGTCGCCTCGACCCAGTGGATCGTGCCCTTGACTTTCCTGCCCTCGAAGCCTGAGCCGCTCTTCGTCTCCGGGTCGTACGTGCAGTGGACGACCGTGATGTTGCCGTTTTCGTCCTTTTCAAATCCGGTGCACTTCACGAAGTACGCGTACATCAGGCGCACCTCGTTGCCCGGGAACAGGCGGTAGTATTTCTTCGGAGGCTCTTCCATGAAGTCCTCGCGCTCGATGTAGAGCTCTCTTCCGAACGGGATCTTTCTGCTGCCGAGCTCCGGGTTCTCCAGGTTGTTCGGCGCATCCAGATATTCGATCTGTCCTTCAGGATAGTTGTCGATCACGAGCCTGACCGGATCCAGGACCGCAAGCATCCGGCTGCTGCCGGCCTTTAAGTCCTCACGGATGCAGTACTCGAGCATCGCGTAGTCCGCGGAGCCCTGGCTCTTGGAGATGCCGGCGAGCTGCACGAACTTCTTGATCGATTCGGGCGTAAAGCCTCTGCGGCGAAGGCCCGAGATCGAGACCAGCCTGGGGTCATCCCAGCCGTCCACGATGCCTTCCTCGACGAGCTTCTTGATGTAGCGCTTGCCGGTGACGACGTTCGTCAGGTAGAGCTTCGAGAACTCGATCTGGCGGGGCGGCATCGGATATTCCAGCTCGCGCACGACCCAGTCGTACAGCGGGCGGTGGTCCTCAAATTCCAGTGTGCACAGGGAGTGCGTGATTCCCTCGATCGCGTCCTCGATCGGATGCGCGTAGTCGTACATCGGGTAGATGCACCACTTGTCGCCCGTGTTCTGGTGATGCATGTGGGCGATGCGGTAGATGATCGGGTCGCGCATGTTGATGTTGGGGCTCGACATATCGATCTTCGCGCGGAGCGTCAGCGCGCCGTCCGGGAACTCTCCCGCCTTCATGCGAAGGAAGAGGTCCAGATTCTCTTCAACGCTGCGGTCCCTGTTCGGATCGTTCTTGCCGGGCTCAGTCAGCGTGCCTCTGTACTCCCGCATCTGATCCGCCGTGAGCTCGGAGACATACGCTTTTCCCTTGCGGATGAGCTTCAACGCGCCTTCAAACATCTCGTCGAAATAATTCGACGCAAAGAACAGCCTGTCCTCCCAGTCCGCGCCGAGCCATGCGACGTCTTCCTTGATGGACTCGACGAACTCCGACTTCTCCTTCGTCGGGTTCGTATCATCAAACCGGAGGTTGAACTTGCCGCCGTACTCCTGCGCCATCCCGTAATTCAACAGGATGCTCTTGGCGTGGCCGATGTGCAGGTAGCCGTTCGGCTCCGGAGGAAACCGCGTCATCACATGATCATAGACGCCCTCCGCGAGATCCTTGTCGATCGCCTGCTCTATAAAATGTCTGCTTGCATTCTCTTCGCTCATCTTACTTATTCCATTCTATTTTTATTGTTCATTGACTGTGTATAGGCGCCCACCTGCCCGCGCCGGGCGTTGCGACGAGTCCCGGTCCTTAGGCCGCGTCCTTTGCGGCCTTAGTACCGCTGGACGAGCGCTTCGAGCCGAGAGTGCGTCCCGGCGCGGGCTGGTGGGCGCTTTAAATCATTCTTCTACTGAGTAATTCGGTGCTTCTTTTGTGATCTGGATATCGTGCGGATGGCTCTCCTTCAGGGACGCCGACGTGATCTTCACGAACTTGCCGGTGTCCTGCAGCTCCTTGATGTTGCGGGCGCCGCAGAGTCCCATGCCGGAGCGGATGCCGCCGAGCAGCTGGAAGATCGTGTCCTGGACCGTGCCCTTGTAGGCGACGCGGCCTTCGACGCCTTCCGGCACCAGTTTCTTCGCGTTCTCCTGGAAGTAGCGGTCCTTGCTGCCCTTCTCCATCGCGCCGATGGAACCCATGCCGCGGTAGACTTTGTACTTTCTGCCCTGGTAGAGCTCGAATTCTCCCGGGCTCTCGTCGCAGCCGGCGAAGATCGAACCCATCATGCAGACGTTGCCGCCCGCCGCCAGGGCCTTGGTCATATCGCCGGAGTACTTGATGCCGCCGTCCGCGATGACCGGGATGCCGTACTGCTTCGCGACTTCATAGGCATCCATGATCGCGCTGATCTGGGGGACGCCGCAGCCGGTGACGACGCGCGTCGTGCAGATCGATCCGGGGCCGATGCCGACCTTGACTGCGTCCGCGCCCGCTTCGATCAGGGCTCTCGCGCCTTCGCCCGTCGCGACGTTGCCGCCGATGACGTCGAGGTCCGGGAACTTCTCCTTGATCATGCGCATGCAGCGCAGCACGTTCTCAGAGTGGCCGTGCGAGGAGTCGAGCACGATGACGTCGACGTGCGCGTTCACCAGCTCCTGTACTCTCTCGAGCACGTTCGCGCTGATGCCGACACCGGCGCCGCACAGAAGCCGTCCCTGCGAATCCTTCGCGGAGAGCGGGTACTTGATCGTCTTCTCAATGTCTTTGATCGTGATGAGGCCGACTAGGTTGTAGTTCTCATCGACGATCGGGAGCTTCTCTTTGCGGGAGGCGCCGAGGATCTTCTTTGCTTCCTCGAGCGTCACGCCTTCTTTTGCCGTGACCAGGTTCTCGCTGGTCATCGCTTCGGAGATCTTTCTGGTAAGGTCCTCCTGGAACTTCATATCGCGGTTCGTGATGATACCGACGAGCTTCTTTCCCTCGGTGATGGGAACGCCGGAGATGCGGTACTTCTGCATCAGCTCTTCCGCGTCCGCCAGCGTGTTCTGCGGGGAGAGGGAGAACGGGTCGGTGATGACGCCGTTTTCGGAGCGTTTTACTTTGTCCACTTCTTCTGCCTGCGCTTCGATCGACATGTTCTTGTGGATCATGCCGATGCCGCCCTGCCGCGCCATTGCGATGGCCATGCGGCTCTCCGTGACGGTGTCCATACAGGCGCTCATCATGGGGATGTTAAGTACGATTTTCTTCGTCAGGTTGGTCGTCAGATCGACCTCGCTCGGGATGACCGTCGAGTAGGACGGCACGAGGAGGACGTCGTCAAAGGTAAAGCTGTCTCCGATGATCGCAGCCATTCATATCTCCTTTCGAATCGTGAAATAAGGGTAGGATCCCTCGCCGGGGGTCCAGGCAGGGATCAGTGACAGTTTTTTTGTTCGGGGCGTCAGTCGAAGAACACCTTGCGCGGCGCCTTCTGCCGGATCGCGTTCAGAATGCGCTCATCCGGTTCGAGGATCAGCTGCGTCCCGTCGTTCATTGCCATGAGGTACCTGGGGTCTGGCTTTCTCTCCTCTCCGGAGGAAAAGTCGAGCACCTTGCCCCTCTTGTTTTTCCGGAGGTAGTCGACACGGTGCGACGCGTACGGCGCCAGGATCTCGATGTTCTCCACCTGGTATGCCCCCGCGGCTTTGCGCCTCGAGCGGTTGAAGATCCGGGCGATCCTCAGCTCGCCGTCAAGATACTCATACTCGAAGTCCGTGTGCAGCCTCTGAAAAGTGATAAAACCGCCGATCCCGGTTGCAATGGCAAGAATCAGGCTGAGGAGCCCGGGAACGGAAAATGAGAACAGGAAAAACAGGAGCAGTGAGATCACGAACAGCGCGATCAGCGCGTAGCTGAGGACGTAAGATGCCTTGTTTGTCTTCTTTTGTACTTCCGCCTCGATGTGCGAACTGTCCATGATCATGATCTGTTTCCCCCGGTTCTTTACTGCTTGAAATGTTTCTTCGCGCGGCGCCGGATTTTAGAGCTGCGTCTCGACGAAGATCGCGTAGATCGCGCGGATCGCGGCCTCGAAGTCCGCGTTGTCCACGCCGATGATGATGTTGAGCTCGCTCGAGCCCTGGTCGATCATCCGGACGTTGACGCGCGCGTGCGCCAGCGCCGAGAAGATCCTGCCCGCCGTGCCGCGCGTCGATTTCATGCCGCGGCCGACGACTGCGATGAGTGCGATGTCGGACTCGATCTCGATCGCGTCCGGTGCCGCGAGCCTGTGGATCGCAGAGACGATCCTCTGCTCCTTGGTGACAAATTCATCCTCGTGCACGACGATCGTCATCGTGTCGATGCCGGAAGGCATGTGCTCGAAGGAGACGCCCTGCTCCTCGAACGCCTGCAGCACCTTGCGCCCGAAGCCGACCTCGGAGTTCATCATCGACTTCGTGATGTCGACCGCGCAGAAGCCCTTCTTGCCGGCGATGCCGGTGATGACGTAGCCGGACTTCTGGCAGGTGCTCTCGACGATCCACGTGCCGTCGTCCTCCGGCCGGTTCGTGTTGCGGATGTTGATCGGGATGCCGTAGCTGCGCACAGGGAAGATGGCCTCCTCATGCAGCACGGAGGCGCCCATGTAGGAGAGCTCCCTGAGTTCCTTGTAGGTGATCGTCTCGATGCGCGCCGGGTGGTCGACGATCCTGGGATCCGCGACCATGAAGCCGGAGACGTCCGTCCAGTTCTCATAGACGTCCGCCTTGCAGGCGCGCGCGACGATGGAGCCCGTCACGTCCGAGCCGCCGCGGGAAAAGGTCCTGACCCTGCCGTCCTCACCCATGCCGTAGAAGCCGGGAATGACGGCCTTGCCGGCCTTCTCGAGGCGCTTTCTCATGGCGCGCACGGTCTTCTCCGGCATGTAGACGCCGTCCTCATCGAAGAAGATGACGTCCGCGGCGTCGATGAACTCGTAGTTCAGGTATCTCGCCATGATCCTGCCGTTTAAGTACTCGCCGCGGGAGGCGACAAAGTCGCGCTCCGGCGTGCCGGCGAGGTGCGCCCGGATCTTCGCAAAATCCTCATCAAGAGTAAAGCCTTCGAGGCCAAGCTCCTGAATGATGCTGTCATAACGGCTGCGGATCGCGATCAGCTCGTCCTCGTAGTGCTCTCCTGCCGCTGCCTTCTCATAGCAGCGGTAGAGCATGTCTGTCACCTTGGTGTCCCCGTCGAACCGCTTGCCCGGTGCGGACGGAATGACGAATACTCTCGATTCGTCTGCGTGGATGATGTCGGCGACCTTGCTGAACTGATGCGCGTCAGCGAGAGAGCTGCCGCCGAATTTTACGACTTTCTTCATATAGCTCCTTCCGGCCTGCTTACAGCATTCTCAGATACGCCGCTTCCGGCAGCGCCTGTATCACAGTGCCGAATACTTCCTCTGTCATCGGTCCAAGGATCAGACCGGTCTCTCCGCCCAGGCTCCCGAGCGTCTTGACGATCGTGTCGCCGAACAGCTGCTTCGCGGCGTCCAGCCTGCTGTCAGGCAGGCGCACGAAGAACGTGTTCTTCTCCCGCTCCGCGTTCGTGAGCGTGAGCTTCTCTTCGCTCCACTCCGTGGAGACGCACTTGCCGTCCGCGGCTGCGAGCGTCATGACGTCAGAGACGACCGCACTTGCCGTAGGATAGCGGCCGGCGCCCTGCCCGTAGAACATGACGTCGTCCACCATGTTGCCGTGGATCAGGATCCCGTTGAAGACGCCGCTCACGCTGTAGAGCGGGTGATCTTCCGGAACGAGATAAGGCGCGATCCTAGCGAACACCGCTTCCCCGCTTTTGCGGTACGTGCCGAGGAGACGGATGCGGCAGCCGGCGAGCTTCGCAAACGCGTGGTCCGCTTTGGTGATCTCCGAGATGCCCTCGCAGGGGATGTCCTCATACCGGACGCTCTTGCCGCTGACGATAGAGGAAAGGATCGCGATCTTGCGGCAGGCATCTTTGCCCTCGATGTCCGCCTCCGGGTTCCGCTCCGCGTAGCCCTTCGCCTGCGCGTCCTTCAGGACGTCGTCAAAGGAAGCGTCTTCCTGGTCCATTTTGGTGAGAATGTAGTTGGTGGTGCCGTTCAGAATGCCGGTGATCCCGGTGATTTCTTCCTGCGCCAGGCTGTCCCTTAAAGGACGCAGGATCGGGATCCCGCCGCCGACGCTGGCTTCAAACAGATAACTTGCGCCGTGCGCTCTCGCGATCTCCATGAGCTGGGTGCCGCGCGCAGCCACGAGTTCCTTATTGGATGTGCAGACGCTGATGCCGTGCTCGAGCGCCGATTTGGTGAAAGAAAAGGCGGGTTCAATGCCTCCCATCGTCTCACAGATGACACTGACTTCCGGGTCCTCCAGGATCCGGTTAATGTCATCGACGACTCTCCCGCCGTACGGGCTGTCCGGGAACTTCCGGATATCCAGAATGTACTTCACGTACAGGCCTTCCGGCAGCCGCTTTCGGATCGCGTCCTGATTCGCGTCGATCAGTTCGACGACGCCGCCCCCGACGGTCCCAAATCCAAGTACCGCTATGTTAGTCATGATGATGAGCCCTTTCTGATGATTTGAAATATCATACCAGAAGCAGGAGCGCTTTACAAGCGGCGCCAGCTATATCCGGCGCAAAAAGCGCAGCGCGCTTTTCCCCTCCGGGAGCGCGCATATTCCTAATCTTTTTCTCTTAAAAACCACAGCCAGACATGATGCTGTCTGGCTGCGGGAAAATCCATATCGGTATGTCTGCCGGCGGCTTCCTTCGCCGGGCCTGTCCAAGCCCTGCGCGGCATCCGTCCGGAAGCGCATGCTTCAGGATCAATACCGGCCGAGCGTTGCCGCATCCTTCGGCTTCTCGGAGAATGACTCGTCTCCGCCGGGAAGGATCGCGTTGAGCACGATGCCGACGATCGACGCGATCGCGAGACCGGAGAGGCTCACGTTCATGGAGCCGATCGTGAAGCTGATGGAACCTGCTGCGGAGTACTCGATGCCGATGGTCAGGCACAGGATCAGCGCCGCGATGATGACGTTGCGGCTCGCCTGGAAGTTGACCTGGTTCTCGACGACGTTGCGGACACCGATGGCCGCGATCATGCCGTAAAGGATGATGGAGACGCCGCCGATCGTCGCTGCCGGCATGGAGGTGATGATCGCCGCGAACTTCGGGCTGAAGCTGAGGACGATCGCGTAGACCGCCGCGAGCTCGATGACGACAGGATCAAAAACTTTGGTGAGCGCAAGAACACCGGTGTTCTCGCCGTAAGTCGTATTTGCGGGAGCGCCGAAAAGGGCTGCGATCGCCGTGCCGACGCCGTCGCCGATGAGCGTCCTGTGCAGGCCCGGATCTTCAACGAAGTCCTTGCCGACCGTTCCGCCGATCGCGTTGATATCGCCGATGTGCTCCATCATGGTCGTCAGGCCGATCGGAAGGATCGAGATGACCGCGGTGAGGATGAGGCCTATGTCCGCCTTGCCGCCGATCAGGGAGAACACGGTTCTCTCAGGCGCGATGGGAAGGCCGAACCACGGAGCGCTCGCGACACCGCTGAAGTCCACGTTGCCGGTCAGTGCCGCGACGAGGTAGGACGCGATGACGCCGAGGAGGATCGGGATGATCTTGATCATGCCCTTGCCCCAGATGTTGCAGACAATTACTACTACGATTGCGACCAGAGCGATCCACCAGTTCTGATTGCAGTTGTCGATCGCGGAGGGGGCCAGGTGCAGGCCGACGCAGATGATGATGGGGCCGGTCACGATCGGAGGGAAGAATTTCATAACTTTACGGCTGCCGTACGCCTTGCAGACGAAGGACAGGATCAGATACATCAGGCCGGCGCACGCGACGCCGATGCAGGCGTAGACGAGGCCCTGCTGCTCTGTGTAGCCGGCAGCGACCGCGGCCTGCTTGACGATGGCGTAGCCGCCCAGAAACGCGAATGAAGAGCCGAGGAATACGGGAACCTTGCGCTTCGTGACGAAGTGCATGAACAGCGTCGCGATGCCCGCGAACAGCAGCGTCGTGGAGACGCTCAGTCCCGTGATGATCGGGACGAGGACCGTCGCACCGAACATGGCGAACATGTGCTGCAGGCCCAGAATCAGCATTTTGGGAACGCCCAGTTCCCGCGCATTGTAAATAACCTTCTGATCGTTCATATTACTTCCCCTCCCCGGGTCTTCTTCCCGGATATATTTGCCAGAACCGGCAATGATTCTATTATAAAACACCCCCTGCGTCAAGATGATCCGGCGGGGTCCGCCGGATCATCTTCTGCCGGTTTCTGCACCGGTCCTGCGTTATTTTTCCTCGTCTTTTTTCATTCTCGCGAAGACCATGTCGTAGCCGTCGTTCCCGTAGTTGAGCGAGCGGTTCACGCGGCTGATCGTCGCCGTCGACGCCCCTGTCTTCTCCGCGATCTTCAGGTACGTGTCGTGGCTGCGGAGCATCGAGGCCACTTCAAACCGCTGCGACAGTGACAGCACCTCGTTGACCGTGCACAGGTCCTCAAAAAAGTCGAAACACTCTTCCGTATTCTCAAGGCAGAGGATCGCCTCGAAGAGATGTTCTACCGCAGGTGTCCTAAGCTTGTTGTTCATCATGTCTTCCACCATTCTAAAGCGCAGCGCAGTTACTGTTTCATTATCGATCGTTCCCGGCACTTTTCCCTGCCCGCGGCGCTTTTTTCGCAGGCCGGAAACGGAGGCTGTGCGCTCCGCCGGGACCTTTCACACGTTAGAATTTTATCATTTTAGTGTTTTAAAGTAAAGAAGTGCTGCGTCGGATCCCACGGTCCGGGAACGCGGAAAAATCATTTTCCGCGATGGCATGTATTATAGATACCTAACTATTCTTTTATCGAATATTTGTAATTTAAAAAAACCGCGAAATGCCGCATTCCTACTATGTTTTTCTTTACTTTTAAACATACTTGTGCTAACGTAAAATTGCTGACGGCCTGATGCTGACTGCCGGCAGACTAATTTTCTTTATATTTGGAGGTAGCGATACATGAATAAAGGTACTGTTAAATGGTTTAATAACCAGAAGGGTTACGGCTTTATCTCCGATTCGGAAGGGCATGATGTCTTCGTTCATTATTCCGGACTGAATATGGAAGGCTTCAAGTCTCTCGACGAAGGTCAGCAGGTTGAGTACGATGTGATCCAGGGCGAGAAGGGTCCTCAGGCTGTCAACGTCACAAAGCTTTGATCTGTGCTCTGTGGGGCAATTGCGCAGCGCCCGCACAATCGCTCTGACTGCAGGCATATTCTTTAATATACAGCATCTATATTGGGATTACGCAATCGTCATGAGATAGAATTCGATCGAATGAGAAACCTCCGCAGCAGGCGGAGGTTTTTTCATCTTCTGTTCCGGGATCCTCTCCCGGCGCTTCGTTTCAATATCATTTCCTGATGCTTCATTTCAGCATCTTCTGCTGATGCTTCAGCACCTGCTCACCAGCTCGTCCAGAGACAGATTCCCGCCGAACAGGTCGAGGGCGCTTCCGACCGTCACGTCGAGCAGCCCGCCGCTCTCCTCGCGGATCCGGTCCAGGTCGGCCAGGTCGTGGACGCCGCCGGCGTAGGTCACGTGGAACTTCGTCTTCTGTACAAACTGTCCGAGGATCCGGGTGAGGCCGGTCTCGATGCCGCCCCGCTTGCCCTCAACGTCCGCCGCGTGGATCAGGAATCCGTCGCACGACGCGCTGAGACGCTCCAGCGTCTCCTGCGTCACAGCGAGATCCGTCATCTTCCGCCAGCGATCCGTCACAATGAAATAGTCGCCGCTCTCCGTTCGCCTGCAGGACAGGTCCAGGATGAGCCTCCTGATTCCTACAGCATCCACCATCGCGGACAGGCGCTCCTCATCCAGCTTCCCGTCCCGGAACACAAAAGACGTGACGATCACGTGCGCCGCGCCCGCGTCCAGAAACATGCCCGCGTTCTCCGGCGTGATGCCGCCGCCGACGTCGAGCCCGCCCGGGAACGCCCGGAGCGCGCTCAGCGCCTCCCTGACGTCCGCCTCATAATAGGGATCGTCCTTTCCGTTCAGCAGAATGACGTGGCCGCCGGGAAGGTCCTTTTCTCTGTAAATTGCCGCGAAATAGGCCGCGCCTTCGCGCGACACGAAGTTCTCGCGGACGCCGCCGGCGTCCTCCGCGGTCATGCCGACGATCTGCTTGACCGCGCCGTTATGAATGTCGATGCAGGGACGGATCTTCATGTGCCTTGTCTCGCTTTCCGTCTCCTTATGAGCGCTCGATGAGCGCGCCCTCGCGGTATGCGCCGAGGAGCTCTTCAAGCTGGCTGATCTGCCGCAGGATGTCGGTGCCGGTGTCCGTATCTCGCACGAGGCGCCGCTTCTCATACCGGACGATGTAATCCGTGCCGGACAGATAGTCCTTTTCTTCCAGTGCCGCCTCTTCCGCCGAGCCGAACCGCTCGTGGACCGAGAGCCGGAGGCCCGCCGAATCCGCGACGAGCGTTGCGCCGGACTTGCCGGTCGCCGCCGCGAGCGCCGCGCTGTTGCCGCTGTCGACGACGATCACCCTGCCGCCGCAGAGGACGGGGGACTCTCCCTTCTTCCGCTTCGTGTCGACGTGGCCATTAATGATGCGCGTGCCTTCCGCGCCGAGGCCGAACTCCGCGAGGATCTTCTCCGCGGTCTCCGGCTGGCGGATCAGTTTGTAGTACGGATCCTGCGTCTCTTTGTGCGTATTCTTCTCTTCCACGAAATAGCGCTCGAACGTCGTCGCGCGGTCCTTGCCGAACAGCGGGGAGACCGGTCCCGTCCACAGGTACCAGAGGATGTCCTGGCCGTAGGCCTTGGCATCGCTCCCGCGCCTTGCGAAGTAGCCCTGCCTAGCGTGATACTCGAGGGCGTCGGAAAGTGCTTTTCCCGAGCACGTCTTCCCGCCGATCTCCATCGAGCGGAATCTGCCCTCCTTGTCCATCGGAATGCAGCCGTGATACAGGAGGCTGCCGTTGTGTTTCAGGTACATGGAGCCGTTCGTGAACAGGAAGCGGACGTGCCTCTGGAGCCGCTCGCTCCGGCGGAACGAATCCGCGAGACGCGCGGCGACCTTCTCCTCCTCCGGCGTCAGCGCGTAGGGATCCCGCGGGCTGACGGTCGGGAAGTCCGTGTCGCGGAGCGGATAATACCGCCTTCCGATGCGGATCCGCTTCTTCATGAAGTCGATCTTGTCGAGGAGCAGCCGCTCCTCCATATGGAATTCCGGATGGCGCAGGATCGCCTGGCCCTCCAGCTTCATCTGCAGGATCGCGGCCGCCTTGTGCGTCTTCATGTCGCGCGCGAGGTCGCGGGTGTCGTATCCCGTGTCGTAGATGATGCTGAACGTGTGCAGGCTGACTTCGCCGTACTCCCTGGCCGCGAGCTCCGAGAGCGGGCGCAGGTCGATCTCGTAATAGTTCTCAAGGACGTCGAGGCTCCCGTAGCGGGCGCACATGCGGATCACGTTGAAGATGCAGGGGAGGGATCCCGCTGCCGCTCCCATCCACACGATGTCGTGGTTGCCCCACTGGATGTCGACGCTGCCGGCGCGCTGCATCAGGTCGTCCATGATCATGTGGGCTTCCCTGCCGCGGTCGTAGATGTCGCCCAGGACGTGCAGCCGGTCGATCACGAGCCGGCGGATGAGCCGCGCGAGCGCGATGATCAGCTCCCGCCCGCGGTCCAGCCGGATCACGGTCCGGATGATCTCCTGGAAGTACTCCTCCTTCTCGCGGGAGCCGGACTTCTCCGTGATCAGCTCCTCGATGACGTAGCGGAAGTTCTCCGGGAGCGCCTTGCGCACCTTGGATCTCGTGTATTTGCTCACGACCCGCTTCGTGACCGCCACGAGGCGCGTGATCGTCTCAGACATCCATTCGTCGGTGCAAAGGCCTTTTCGCAGCGCCTCTTCCATTTTCTCCTGCGGATAGACGATCATCGCCGTGAGCGCCTTCTTTTCCTCCGCGCTGAGCGATGCTCCGAACGTCTCCTCCACCTTGATGCGGACCGTGCCGGACCCGCTGCCCGCGACGTGGGCGAACGCGCCGTGCTCCCCGTGGAGATCCGCGAGGAAGAGTTCCGATCCCATCGGCAGGTTCAGGATCGCCGAGAGGTTGATGATCTCCGTGGAGGCCGCCGCCACCGTCGGAAACTGTTTTGAGATTCGCTGCATGAGCTCCATTCTGAGCTGTTCCATTTTCATTCCTCGCTGAGGTAAAATCCACGAATGTGGTTTTGCCGAATGCGGCACCCGGTGCGTCACCGGGTGCGCCTTATCAGTTCCGCTCAAGAATTCTATCAGCGGTTGAGGACACTGTGCATGTCGTACATGCCGGGCTCCCGGCCGGGAAGGAACTTGGCCGCCTCCAGAGCACCTTTTCCGAAGACTGCCCTCGAATAAGCCCTGTGGGAGAACGTGATGACTTCATCCTCTCCCGCGAAGATCACGTCGTGGTCGCCGACGATCGTGCCGCCGCGGACCGCGGAGATGCCGATCTCTTTCTTCGGGCGCTTCTCGCGGCGCGTGGTCCTGTCATAGACGTAGTCATAGTCGCCGCCTGCCGCCGCGCAGATCGTGTCCGCGAGCAGGAGCGCTGTTCCGCTCGGCGCGTCAACCTTCTGGTTGTGGTGCTTCTCGACGATCTCGACGTCGAATCCGGCCGCCGTGAGCTTCGCGGCAGCTTCCTTCAGCAGGTCGTCCAGCAGGTTGATGCCGATCGACATGTTGCCGGACCGGAGCACCGGGATCTTCGCCGACGCTTCTTTGATCGCGGCGAGCTGCGCCTCGCTGTAGCCGGTCGTACACAGGACGCAGGGAACGCCTTCCTTCACGGCGTACGCGAGCAGTCCTTCCAGCGCGGACGCGTTCGAGAAGTCGACGATCACGTCGGGCTTTTCGCCGCCCGCCTCGGCCAGTGCCTCAAACGAAGGGTACACCGGATAGCCGGCCGCGGACGTCCCAAACGCGTCCACGCCCGCGATGACCGCGGTATTCTCATCCTTCGCCGCGAGGTCCGTGACCATGCGCCCCATTTTCCCGTTGCAGCCGCTCAGCAGTATGTTCGTCATTCCATCCTCCTTTTGACAAAATGGCCGGGCAGTGATGCCCGGCCGCAATTGTTCTTCTGGTTCTCGTTCCGTTCTGGGGCCGGTATGACGGTCAGATCAGTCCGAAGTTTTTCATCGCCTGTGCAAGTTTCTCCGCGTTCGCCGGCGTCATCTCGGTCAGCGGCATGCGGAGCGGACCCGCGTTCAGGCCCATCAGGTCCACGGCCTTCTTGACCGGGATCGGGTTGACTTCGCAGAACAGATACTTGAAGATCTCAAACGTATCTCTCTGCAGCTTCTGCGCGCCGGCGAGGTCGCCCTCGAAGAACTTCGCGCACATATCGTGCATCGCCTGCGGCGCGATGTTCGCGACGACGGAGATCACGCCGAGGCCGCCCATGGACAGGAGCGGCACGACCTGGTCGTCGTTGCCGGAATACAGCTCGATGTTGCCGTCCGTCAGCGCCATGAGCTCCACGATCTGGCTGATGTTGCCGCTCGCTTCCTTCACGCCGACCACGTTCGGCACTTCCTTCACGATGCGTGCCTGCGTCGCCGGGGCGATGTTGACGCCGGTCCGGCTCGGGACGTTGTACATGATGACGGGGATGTTCACCGCATCCGCGATCGCTTTATAGTGGAGGAAAAGGCCTTCCTGCGTGCCCTTGTTGTAGTAGGGCGAGACGATGAGCAGCGCGTCCGCGCCGTCCTTCTGCGCCTCGACGGACAGGTCGATCGCCGTCGCGGTGCTGTTGGAGCCTGTGCCCGCGATGACCGGCACGCGGCCCTTCACGTACTCGATGCAGAATTTGCAGACGTCCTTGTGCTCCTGCTCGGTCAAAGTCGCCGCTTCGCCGGTGGAGCCGCAGACGACGATCGCGTCGGTGCCATGACCTATCTGGTAATCGATCTGCTCCGCGAACGCGTCGTAGTTGACCGTCAGGTCCTTCTCATGGAACGGTGTGACGATAGCAACTGCTGAACCCTTAAATACTGACATTGTGCAATTCCTCCGCTTGTGTTGGTTTGTCAGGATGTTCCGCCGGCCTCATAGTGCGCCGTGTTGATCTCCGAGACCTCGTCCGCGAAGCGGCAGATCCCGTTCTTTGTCTGCGCGCCCGTCAGGATGACGTCCGTCAGGCCGCGCTGAGAGAGGACCCCGAGAAGCTCCTCTTCCGTGATGATGCCGTTGTCGACGATGCCGAACACCTCATCGAGGATGAGGAGGTCGCACTCGCCGGTCGTGAGCACCTTCTTCGCAAACATCAGCCCGTTGCGGATGTTGCGCTTCTCTTCTTCCTGCGCTCCCGAGTCCATGTCGTTATAGCATCCGGGAGACTTTTCAAACCGGAAGATCTTGATCTCCGGAGCGAGGCGCTTGCAGAAGGAAGTGTCCGCGAGCCCCCTGTCCTTGAGGAACTGAATAACGACGACCCGGTCTCCCTGGGCTGCCCGAAGCAGTGCCTTGCCGAGTGCCGCGGGCGTCTTGCCGTGCCCGCTGCCGGTAAAAATCATGATCTTTCCGCTGTGCATATCTTTCATCCGCCCTGTCCGGCCGCGAAGCGCCGGGCGATCCAGTCACTTATTAGCGCGATTTTACCACACAACCTAAGCGTTGTAAATTTCACGGGTCACATCCGTGCCGGCGCGCTGAAGCCCAGCACGTCGATGCACGCCGAGAGCATGCGCTCGCAGAGCGAAAGCAGTGCGATGTACCCTTCCTTCTTCGCCTCGTCGGGCTCCGTCAGGATCTTCGTCCCGTGGTAGAACGAATTGAAGTCGTTCGCCACGCGGTAGATGAAGGCGCAGATCCGGTTCGGCGCGAGATCGCGGTAGGCGTCGTCCATCATCTGGGAAAAGCCGCAAAGATCGAGCATCAAGGCTTTCTCAGCCTCATCACCCGGTGCGCAGATCCGGCACTGGGAAGCATCCTTCCCCTGTCCGGCCGCCGCATACTTCTGCAGGATCGAGCGGATGCGGACGATCGTGTACAGCAGGTACGGGCCGGTGTCGCCCTCGAACGAGGTGAACCTGTCCATATCGAAGATGTAGTCCTTGGAGGCCTGGTTCGACAGATCGCCGTACTTGACCGCAGCGAGGCCGACCTGCTTCGCGGTGCGGTCCGCTTCCTCCTCGCCGATCTCCTCGTTGCTGCGGATCTTCTCGAGCATCGCAGCGTCGATGTCGTCAAGGAGCGTCTCCAGCCGCATGACGCCGCCCTCGCGGGTCTTCAGCGCGTGCCCGTCCTTGCCGTTCACCGTTCCGAAGCCGATGTGCCGCAGCTCCGTCTCCGGGCGGATCAGACCGCACTTGCGGGCGCAGCGGAACACCTGGATGAAGTGGAGCTCCTGCCGCTTGTCGGTGATATAGATGATCTCATCCGGCGCGAAGTCCTCCTCGCGCTGCAGGATCGTCGCGAGATCCGTCGTCGTGTACAGGGAGGCGCCGTCCGATTTCAGGATCATGCACGGAGGCACTTCCTTCGCGTCCGTCTCCTCAGCGACGTCCACGATCAGGGCGCCGTCGCTCTCATAGGCGTAGCCCTTTTCCTTCAGGTCCTTCACCATGCCGGGGATGCGGTCGTGCACGCTCGCCTCGCCGTACCAGAGGTCGAACGAGACGTTCAGTCTCTCATAGTTGCGTTTCATATCCGCCGTCGAGACGGCGACGATCTTGTTCCAGAGCGCGCGGTAGCCGCGGTTTCCTTCCTGCAGAAGGTGCGTGTTCTCCAGCGCCTCTTTATAATACTCCGGGTCCTCCTTGGACCGCCCGCTCGCAAAGGGATAGATCTCCTCGAGCTCGCTCACGGTGAAGGGCGCTTCCTCGGGATACTCGCCCGTGTAATCGGGGTCGAAATACACGAGGTCCGGCTGTCTCTTTTTCAGCTCGGTGATGACGAGGCCCATCTGCAGGCCCCAGTCACCGAGGTGAATGTCGCCGATCGCGCGGTCGCCGTGCCACTTCACGATGCGCTTGATCGACTCGCCGATGACGGCGCTCCGAAGATGTCCCACGTGCAGCGGCTTCGCGATGTTCGGTCCGCCGTAGTCGAGGATGACCGTCTTCGGGTGTTCCGGCAGCGGGGAGCCGAAGCGCGGATCCTCCGCCATCTCTCCCACATACTTCTGAATGAGTCCTTCCGAGACCTTCAGGTTCAGGAAGCCCGGCTTCACGGCCTCGGCCGAGGAGAACACGGCGCTGTCCTTCAGCTGCGCCGCCACGTCCTCCGCGATCATGAACGGCGCCTTGTGGTACTGCTTCGCGCCGGCCATCGCGCCGTTGCACTGGTATTCGCACAGGTCGGGGCGGTTCGAGACCGTCACCTTCCCGAGCGCGCCGTCGTAGCCCGCCCTCTCAAAGGCCTGCTCCATCTCTCTGGTGAGTAAATCAGAAAAGTATTCCAAAGGTTCCTCCTTGTTCTTAAGGGACTTTAAGCGTCCCTCATAGCCTTATCCTGCCGCTCCGCGGCCTCCCGCCGGGAGAACACGCACCCGCAGTAGTTCTGCCGGTAGAGCGAAAACATGCCCGACAGCTCGATTGACCGCTTGTATCCGTCCTTCTTCTTGAAGTCGGACGGAAGAAACGGCACGCCCCACAGCCGCCCCTGCTCCTCGCCGATCTCATTGAGAAGCGGCGCGTTCTTCAGCGGGCTGATCGTGAGCGACGTCGTGAAAAAGTCGTATCCGCCGTTCCTCGCGGCTTCCGCTGTCCTGGAGAGCCGGAGCCGGAAGCACACTTCGCAGCGGCTTCCTCCTTCCCTGCAGTTCTCGAGGCCGCGCACCTCCTCCAGGTAGCGCTCCGGATCATACGGCGCCGGGAGGAAGTCGATCCGTCCGGCGCGCGCAGTTGAATGCATCCCTTCGAATGCCCCGCGCTCCACCTGATTGTTGTATTCCTGAATCAGGCGCTGTTCCTCCTGAAGACGCTTTTCATATTCCGTGGCTTCGGTGATGTTCGGATTGTAATAGTAGACCGTGACGTCGAAGTACTCTCTCAGGTACTCCAGCACGTAGCTGGAGCACGGGGCGCAGCACACGTGAAGAAGAAGGCGCTTCCTTCCTTCGCCCGCGTCTTCCCGCGCCCGCAGGGTCCCGAGGGTCTCTTCGAGCTCCCGGCTGTAGTTTCTCTTCTGCATACCGCCCCGCCTCAGCGGAAGTAGCTGACGCCCGACTGGAACAGGCGCATGTCATCGCTGCCCTCGATGTTGATGTGGACGTGGTCGCCGCGGCGCTCGCAGTGCAGCATCTTGCCGAGGACTCTGCCGTCCGGGGAGGTGATGCCCTCGATGGCGGCGAATGAGCCGTTGATGTTCCACTCGCCGTCCATGGTGACGTTGCCGTCGGGATCGCAGTACTGCGTCGCCACCTGGCCGTTCGCGAAGAGCTTCTCGATCCACTCCTTCGGAGCGACGAAGCGGCCTTCGCCGTGGGAAGCGGCGTTGCACAGCACGTCGCCCGCGTTCACCCCGGCGAGCCAGGGCGACTTCACGGAGGCGACTCTCGTGTACGCGATCCGCGACACGTGCCTGCCGATCGTGTTGAACGTCAGGGTCGGCGCATTTTCATCCTGTCCGGTGACCGCGCCGTTCGGGACGAGGCCCAGTTTGATGAGGGCCTGGAAGCCGTTGCAGATGCCGAGGATCAGGCCGTCCCTGTTCTGGATGAGATCCGTCAGCGCTTCTTTCAGGTGCTCGCCCCGGAAAGCGGTCGCAAAGAACTTCGCGCTGCCGTCCGGCTCGTCGCCCGCTGAGAAGCCGCCGGGGAACATCACGATCTGGGACGCGCGGATGCCGTCCGAGAACGCTTTCACAGAGTCACGGATATCCTGTGCGGAAAGGTTCGTGAAGACCTGGATCTTCGTGTTCGCCCCTGCGCGCAGGAACGCGGCCTCCGAGTCGTACTCGCAGTTCGTTCCCGGGAAGACCGGGATAAAGACCGTCGGCCTGCCGATCTCGTGGGATACGACGTGGATGTTCTTGTAATCGCGCTCCGTGTAGAGCGGATAGTCAGTCTTGCCCTCGCCTGCTGCCGCGACGGACGGGAACACGCTCTCGAGCGGTGCTTTCCACGCTTCGATCGCTTCCTGTGCGGAGACAGCTGCATCTCCTTTGCGGAACGCGCCATCCGTGACGGTGCCGACGATCTCGTAGTCGTCGATCTCCTCCGCCTCGAGGAGCTCTACGGCGTCCTCTCCCATCTCGAGGAGGAAGTCGCCCATGTTGTTCGCGAAGAGTTCCTTCGTGCTCAATTCATCCGAGAACGTGACGCCGAGGCAGTTGCCGAACGCCATCTGCGCCGCCGCAGGGGCGATGCCGTACGCGTCCAGCGCATACGCCGCGCGGACCTTGCCCGAGCGGATGAGTCTCGTCACCTTGCGGAAGGTCTCCATGACGTCATCATAGACCGGGATGTCATATTCGTCGTGCGGGATGCTCACGTGGACCAGCACGTCTCCGGCCGCCTTCAGTTCCGGCGTGATCACGTCGGTGTCCGCCGCGACGTCCACCGCGAAGGAGACCAGCGTCGGCGGGACGTCGAGATCGTCGAACGTGCCGGACATCGAGTCCTTGCCGCCGATGCTCGCGAGCCCGTAGCCGATCTGGGCGTCATATGCGCCGAGGAGCGCCGCGAAGGGCATGCCCCAGCGCTTCGGATCCTCGTTCATCCTGCCGAAGTATTCCTGGAACGTGAAGTGCAGGTCGCGGTAGTCGCCGCCCGATGCGACGATCTTCGACATCGACTGCGTGACCGCGTAGATCGCGCCGTGATACGGGCTCCAGGACGAGAGATACGGATCGAAGCCGTAGCTCATCATAGTTACAGTATGCGACGTGCCGTGCAGCACCGGGAGCTTCGCCGTCATCGCCTGCGTCGGCGTCAGCTGATACCTGCCGCCGTAAGGCATCGTGACGGTGCCCGCGCCGATCGTGGAGTCGAACATCTCCACGAGTCCCTTCTGCGAGCAGACGTTCAGGTCGCTAAGCGACGCGGTCAGGGCCTGCGCAAACTTATCATCCGCATCGTCGCCGGAGAGGATCTCCCGCACCTTGTCCGAGGCGGTCTTCTTCAGGTAGTTCTCCTCCTCCGAGGGGATCTCCACGGTGACGGTCGTCTCCTGATGAGCACCGTTCGTGTCTAGGAATGCGCGGGAGAGGTCCACGATCTTTTTCCCTCTCCATTTCAGAACGAGTCTCTTCTCCTTCGTCACGACCGCGACCGGCGTGGCTTCCAGGTTTTCTTCCTTTGCGTAAGCGAGGAACTGCTCCTCGTCTTTTTTGGAGACGACGACCGCCATACGCTCCTGGGATTCGGAGATCGCGAGTTCCGTCCCATCGAGGCCTTCGTATTTCTTCGGGACGAGGTCGAGGTCGACCTCAAGGCCGTCCGCGAGCTCGCCGATCGCGACGGACACGCCGCCCGCGCCGA
>DJXE01000119.1:0-348 GCA_002449595.1 Lachnospiraceae bacterium UBA7012 | reverse complement strand
CGCCCGCGCCGAAGTCGTTGCACTTGCGGATGAGCGCGGACACTTCCTGCCTGCGGAACAGTCTCTGAAGCGCGCGCTCTGTCGGCGCGTTGCCCTTCTGCACTTCCGCGCCGCAGGTCTCGATGGAGGACGTGTTGTGTGCCTTCGAGGAGCCGGTCGCGCCGCCGATGCCGTCGCGTCCCGTCCTGCCGCCGAGCAGGATGATCACGTTGCCCGGCTCGGAGTTCTCGCGGATGACGTTCTTTCTCGCCGCGGCGCCCATGACCGCGCCAATCTCCATGCGCTTCGCGACGTAGCCGGGGTGGTAGATCTCCTTCACCTGCCCGGTCGCGAGGCCGATCTGGTTGC
>DJXE01000173.1 GCA_002449595.1 Lachnospiraceae bacterium UBA7012 | reverse complement strand
TGCGGGGACGCAGACGTGATGGTGGGGGAAAATCTCATCGTAGTTTGCGGGAATGCAGACTCATAAACGAAACAGAATCTCATATAAGAAGAGCCGGGACCGCATGGATCCCGGTTTTTTCTGTCATGGAAGTACACGAGTTCCGAGTGACAAGGTGAAAGGAGTCACATTGCGGAAATCCCCTTTCTCCCCCTGAGAAATAGAGGCAGGATGAGAAGGCTTAATAAGACAAGTCCAATTCCTGCCGTAAAGACAGGCGTGTAGGAGCCGGTCGCGGAGTAGATGCTGCCCATGGCGCTGCTCCACAGATTTCCTGTGATTGCGAAGAACATGGAGTACTTGGAGTAGACTGCGCTGAAGCGGTCGCCCTGGTAGACGTAGGAAACGACTTGCGGAATGATGATCGTGGCAAATGCATTTCCTGCTCCGATCAGAAAAGCTCCCGCCGCGAGGGACGCATTGCCGCCCGGAAGAATCAGGAGGAACAGCGCAGCGATAATGACGCCCGCATTGCTGATTGCAGTCTTCACGGGGCCGATCCGGTCGCTGAGAGAGCCGAAGACAAGCTTGGAAGTGAGGTTTCCCGCCATCGCGACTGAGATCAGGGAGGCGCTGAACATTTGCGTGCAGCCCTTCGAGAGGGCGTGGACCTTCAGGTGCTGGTTATAGACACCGGAGAAGATCCAAAGAATACACAAGATAAGACCAAGGAAGAAGGTTGAGTCATAGGTGATCTTGAAGGCCGGTGCAGCTTTTCCTGCATTATTTGTGGAGGCTGCAGATTCGCTTCTTGTGGGTGGAGCGCTTGTATCCGGTGCGCGGTTCAGGAACAGAAGGACGCCGGGCAGAGCCATGGCGGCGGCGAGAACGGACGTGATGGCGATCGAGGCCCGCCAGCCGATCCGCTCGATCATGACGCCGATCACAAGATTGAAGATGATGCCGATGACGCCGGACATGAGCGCGGAGATGCTGAGCGCAACGCCTGCGTGATCGCCGAACCACGACTTGATCGTCGACGAATTAAAATAATAAATGAGGAATCCGTAGGAGACGCCGCGGATCGCGGAGATCAGATAATACTGCCACAGCTGCGTGACGAAGGCTGTCGACATGTGTGCGAGGCAGAACGTGAGGATCAGCGCGGCGGCGACGAGGCGGGGATTTTTGGCGGAGTAGAGCTTTACAACAAATGTTGTCGCGAAGAAGGAGACGACGCCCATGATCGCCGTGCTCACCGTCACCTGCCCGACTGTAACACCCAGGGCGTCGGCGATAGAACGATAGAACTGGCCGTTGCAGTTGACGATCATGCCGGCCATCGCACCGAAGACCATCGCGCACGTAAACAGAATTTGTATCTGCTGCCTGGAGTAGAATGGTCGCTTGCCCTTCGCTGTATTCATGCTGCATCCCTCTAACCAGGTCTGGACCTGTGATTTACGGACCTGGTGACCGATATCTCAATTTGAACCGTAACCTTGTTACCACATCAGTGAAAACAAGCTTGCTTCTTCGCTTTCAGCAAGCCTGGAACCTCACATGAAGAATTTGGTTGCTACCGCATCGGGTAAAACAAGCCTGCTTCTTCGCTTTCAGCGAGCCAGGAACCCCACATGAAGAAAGAAATAGCTACCGCATTTGAAAAAACGAGTCTGATTCTTCGCTGCGAGCAGGTTAGGAAGCCCTCATGAAGAAATAAAAAGCTACCGCACCTGATAAAACAAGTCTGATTCTTCGCTCACAGCATCGCAGGAAGCTCACACACACTTAAAATGTGCTACTACATAGGCAAAAACAAGAATTTCTCTTCGCCGGTGCCGTTATTCCTGGCGTAACAGATGATTAATTTGTATGGTGACGTTATTCCTGCCGTGGCGGATGTTAATTTGTATGGTGCTGTTGTTCCTGCCGCAGCAGGTGTTAAATTTGTAATGTGGGAAATCTAGAATAAGGATAGCATGCCATATTCTTCGGCGCATCTACTTGCGATATACTTTTAGAAAGGACTGTGAATCACAGCAAGGAGGACAATAGTCATGACAGTAATGGAAAGATGCGAAAAGTGCGGGATCGTCCCGGTAGTTGTGATAGAGGACGCGAAGGATGCGGTCGCGACCGCGAAAGCACTTCTGGCGGGCGGGATCGACGTGATGGAGGTCACGATGCGAACCGCGGCGGCGATCGACGTGATTAAGGAAGTGTCGGCGAAGGTGCCGGAGATGCTGGTCGGCGCGGGCACGGTGCTCACACTCGAGCAGTGCAAGGAATGCCTCGCGGCGGGGGCGAACTTCATCGTCTCGCCGGGCTTTGACGACGCGACAGTGAAATATTGTGTCGAGAATGGAATCCCGGTCATTCCCGGCTGTGTGACTCCCACAGAAATCATGTATGCAAAGGCTTACGGCCTGAACACGATCAAATTCTTCCCGGCGAACGTCTACGGCGGATTGAAGGCGATGAAGGCGCTGTCCGGCCCGTTCGTCGGCCTGAAGTTCGTTCCGACAGGCGGCGTTTCCGCGGAGACGCTGAAGGAATATGCCGAAGCTCCGTTCATCGCAGCAGTCGGCGGCAGCTGGGTCTGCACGAAAAAGGACATCGCCGAAAACAACTTCGACAAGATCACCGCGCTGTCAAAGGAAGCGCGCGACATCATCGACGCAGCGCGAGCCTGAACAGCGTGGCTTAATCACAAGTTTTATTAGTATGGGCCTGAATAACTTCAGGCCAGCGGCACGTACACCCGCATTTCACCGCTTCCGCGGTTATCCCATGCGTAGTAGGGGACGAAGGTCAGAAGGGCCTCGTCCCTTTTTATTTCCGCCGGCGCCTCCCCCACAGCAGAATAAAGCAGATCGCGGTACAGCGGGCCGCCGCGCTCGGAAGGCTCACGGAAGCAGGGGACTTCGAGTGCGGTCACTTCCTGGTCGCCGATCGATATGGTCTTTGTCTGGATGCCCTGCGTGCGGATCGCTTCGACGTTGAGGGACAGGAGGTGGAGATCCTTGCCATTGTCGGCTTCTTCCAGGCAGTATGTGATCGGACCGCGCGCAAGGGCCGCCATACCGCGCGCTTCTTTCACTGCATTGTTTGCTGCGAGGAGCCGCACAGCGAGATCTAGCGAGAGCTCGATCGTTTCATCCACAAATTGCCCAGTCAGATAGAGGTAGCCGCGGTCATATCTTCTGGTAAATCTGTCTTCAGCACTATTTCCATCCGCATCAAGAATCCTCACAGAATGATTGCGGCACCAGCCGGGAATCCGCAGCGCGATCGTTGCTTCAGCCGCCGCTCCACCCCGCACCCGCAGCCGCACCGCGCCATCCCACGGATATGCGGTCGAGGTGGCAAGCGAAAGCGCCCTGCCGCCAAGGTCCACGTTCACTTCGCTGTCCAGATAGAGATGGACGAAAAGCGTGTCCGCACTGGCCGTGTAGGCGTAGGCCTGCACGGAACTGAGCGTGCGCGCGATGTTCGGCGGGCAGCAGGCGCAGCCGAACCACTTCTGGCGCGGCACCACGACGTGCTCGAGTCTTCCGTCGAGAGGCAGCGTCGCGGGATCCGCTTCCAGAGGATTCACGTAGAAAAAGCTTTTCCCGTCCATCGCCTTGCCTGCAAGCACGGTGTTGTACAGCGCGAGTTCCATGACGTCGCCGTACTTCGCGTCAGGATCGAGCTGCAGCATCCGGCGCGCGAAGAATACGAGTCCGATCGCAGCGCAGGTCTCGGAATAGGCGGAATCCGCCGGAAGGTCGTAAGGGTAGGAGAAGGATTCCCCGAGGTATGTGCCGCCGATGCCGCCGGTGACGTACAGCTTGGTCTGCGTGATGCTGTCCCAGAGGTTCCGGCAGGCGTCCAGCAGCGACGCGTCCCCAGTCAGGCGGGCGACGTCGGCCATTCCGCTGTAGAGATAGACGGCGCGCACCGCGTGTCCGACCGCTTCTTTCTGTTCACGCACCGGCTGATGCGCCTGGTGATAGGCGGCCGTGAACGGGTCGAAACCTTTTTTCCGAATTTTGGGCTCAAAAAGCAGCGGCTGCTGGCCCCTCGCATCTATAAAATGAGCTGCGAGGTCGAGATAGCGCTTTTCTCCCGTCGCCTCAAACAGGCGCGCGAGCGCCATCTCCGCGATCTCGTGACCCGGGTAGCCGGGATTTCCTTCTTCCAGGAAAAACCGCACCGCGTAGTCCGCGAACCGCATCGCGGCGCGAAGGAGCTTGTCCTTGCCGGTCGCCTGGTAATAGCTCACCGCCCCTTCGATCAGGTGCCCCATGCAGTAAAGTTCGTGGTGGTCCTTCAGGTTGGTGAACGCACGGTCCATTCCGTTCAGGATGTAGTAGGTGTCCAGATAGCCATTTTCCTGCTGCGCCGCGCAGACGATGTCGATCGCGCCGTCCGCGACTGCCTCCAGCGCCGGATCCGGATGGTTTATCAGCGAGTAGCCGACGGCCTCGATCCACTTGGAAAAGTCAGAATCCTGGAAAACGAAGCCGTAGAATTTATCTTCATCCGGGTGCGCGGGATCCTCCGGGAGGGTCTCAAAACCCCGGTTTGTGTAGGCGGGGGGCACGAATGCGGTGCCGGCATCGTTCTTTTTCTTCGTCAGTGCCGCCGCGGCGCGGAAGTTGTGCATGCAGTAGCTGGGAGCCGCGTCCGGGATCCGGTCGTTGAGTGCGTCCCACTGGTATGGCAGGATCGCCGTCCTGACGACTTCCTGCTCCCGCTTCCAGAAGCCTCCCGTCACGCGCACGTGCTGCATGGGCAGCGGCCTGCTGGTGATCCTGTCCGGTCCTTCCTGTTTCATCTTCTGTCCTCCTCTGATATGTGTGCGCTGCTCCCCGTGAAATGTGCTGT
>DJXE01000006.1 GCA_002449595.1 Lachnospiraceae bacterium UBA7012 | reverse complement strand
ATACGGCCAAAACCATTGATTGCAACTTTTACTGCCATGTCTTTTTTCCTCCTGAGAAAAATTGAATTGAAACCGCAGACTATCTCGTTTTGTCTGTCAATTTGTCAGCATCATCTATTTTACAAAGAGGACAATTAAAATTCAAGAGTCTACGGTTTTTCTCTCCAAAATCAGCACAAAATACAAAAAACCGATGGCGTCACAGGGAAAAACGCTCTATGATGACAGTTACAAAACCAAATTAAGGAGCCGCCATCATGCCGATTCTTGCCGACTGCCACCTTCACAGCCATCACTCGGGCGACAGCACCGCGCCGATGCAGGCGCAGATCGAGGCCGCGATCTCTCACGGACTCACGCGGATCTGCTTCACCGAGCACATGGACTTCGGATTTCCCTATGAGAAATACGCGGACAGCATCCCGCCCGGAACCTTCGACCTGGACGTCCTTTCTTATTATGAAGAATATCTCTCGCTGAAGGAGAAATACGCGGGGAAGATCCGCATCGCCTTCGGGATCGAAGCCGGCCTCCACCCTGATTATGCAGAAGAGGGAAAAGCTTTTATCGCCGGCGCCCCATATGATTTCGTGATCGGGTCCACGCACCTCTGCGACGAAAATGCGCTCCTGAGGCTCAAGGATCCTTCCGTCCCTTCGGACTACTGCGATCCCTATTACCCGCAGCTCTATGACAAGATGAGCGATGAGGACGCCTATCACTGCTATTTCCTGACGGAGCGCGCCTGCGTCCTCGCCTGCGACTGGTTCGACTCGCTCGGGCACCTCGACTACGTCGTCCGCTACGGCCGGCAGAAAGAGGAGCATTACTCTTACGCTAAGTTCCGCGATCTGATCGACCCGATGCTCGAGGCCATCCTGCAGAGGGGACAGGCGCTGGAGCTGAACACGGCCGCCCTCTCCAAGGGCTGCCGGGAGTGCAATCCCTGCACGGACATCCTGCGCCGCTATAAGGAGCTCGGCGGCGAGCTCATCACCATCGGCTCCGACGCGCACGCGCCGGAAAAGGTCGCCTCGGATCTCACTGCCGCGCACACGATCCTCACTTCGCTCGGCTTCCGCTATTATACGGTCTACGAAAACAGAGAGCCGGTCCAGCTTCCGCTGTGACCGGCTCCATTTTTTCCATTTCTTAATTACCACTTCCGATGCGGCGCTTCCGCGCCCCGGCTGCGGTACCGTTCCGGTCTCTTACCGGAAACTCAGGAATTCCGTCTTGACGTATCCCGTCTGCCCGTTGTACTCGACGCGGCTCCATCCCGCGTTCTCATCCGTCGCGGTGACGTTCAGCTCCTGGCCGGGATAGACCGTTGCTATGCTGTTATCCTCTTCTGTGGTAGCGCTCTTGCGGATCTTGACGCCCTCCGTCACGACCGCCATACCGGTCCTGCCACCTGCCGTCGCTGCCGCGCCTTCCGCGGCTCCCTCGCCTTCCGCAGTCTCTTCACCCTCCGCGGTCTCTTCTCCTTCCGCAGCGGTCTCTTCGCCCTCTTCCGTCACTTCCGTGATCGTGAGGTACTCGGATTTCACGAAGCCGTCCTGCGCGCCGTACCGGATCCGGCACCAGCCGCCTTCCAGCTCCTCAAGAAGTTCATAGGTGCTTCCCGGATCGATCCTGCCGCGGATGTCGGAATCCGTCGAGGCCTCCGCGCGCACGTTGACCTGCTCTTTCGGCTCCACGACGCGCTTTTTTTCTGCCGTCTCTTCTTCCGCCGGTGCTTCCTGCGCCGCCTCCTCCGGTACCTCGACCTCCGTCACGCCGTTCGCGATTGCGAGCTGCGTGCCGACCGAGATATTGATGTCGTTGGCGAGTGTCGTCATGAAGCTGCTCAGCTCCGGATCCGAGTTCAGCAGTTCCCTGTACTCGACGTTGACCTTGTTGTTGAGATCGATGACGTCCTCCTCGAGGGAGATCTCGTTGATGTAGGACTGGACCTTCTCCGAATCCATATCGCGGCTGATGTACACCTTGCCGCTCTCGTCCGTGCAGACGTACATCGCCTTCATGCCCGGGATCTCTTTGTCATAATTGTAGAATTTCGCCCTGGAATACACGTAGCAGACGTAGCTTCCCTCCGCCGGGCCCGGTTTCGAGTAGACGTCGATCACCGGGTAGGCCTCGAGGTATTCCGCAGTCGCGCCGGCGCGCATCAGCTCCGTCTCCGTGAGTCCGGGCACGCACTCCGTCAGCACCTGCGTGTCGCCGTCGACGCAGGCCTGGTAGTACCTCTGCATGAGTTCGACGACTTCCGGATAGGCGTTCAGCTCCAGCGGGACGTCCGGCACTTCGAGCGAAGCGTCCGCCGTCTCCTTGACTTCCTGCTGCTTCTCGGTCCTCCCCGGCCGGATGATCAGGACGACCGCGAGCGTCACGATGACGCAGACCGCAAGGGCCGCCGCAATGATATACCGGAGGTTCGCCGCCGCGAAGGCGCCTGCGCCCGAGCCAAAACCACCGTTTCTGTTATTTCCTGCTGCCATATATCTTCCTTCCGTCCTGTCTGCCCCGCGGCGCGTTTCCCCCGCCGGGCCTGTTCTTCAAAAATTATTAAGGCTCTCCGAGCTCTGAATATAATATATCATTT
>DJXE01000087.1:4155-5192 GCA_002449595.1 Lachnospiraceae bacterium UBA7012 | reverse complement strand
GACGTGCGCACCATCACGATGGGCATCAGCCTCCTCGACTGCATCGATCCTTCCGTGGACGCGCTCTGCGAAAAGATCCGGACGAAGATCTGCGACAGGGCGAAGGACCTCGTGAAGACCGGAGAGAGCATCGCGCACGACTACGGGATCCCGATCGTGAACAAGCGGATCTCGGTCACGCCGATCGCGCTGGTCGGCGCGGCGGCGTGCAGATCAACGGAAGACTATGTGAAGATCGCAAGGACGCTCGAGAGCGCGGCGGAGGAAACCGGCGTGAATTTCCTCGGCGGATTTTCGGCGCTGGTCGACAAGGCGATGACGCCCTCGGACGAGCTGCTCATTCGCTCGATCCCGGAGGCCCTCTCTGTCACGGACAGGGTCTGCGCCTCCGTGAACGTCGGCTCCTCCAGGGCCGGCATCAACATGGACGCGGTGCGCCTCCTCGGATCGGTGATCCGGGAGACGGCGGAGCGCACGAAGGACGCGGACAGCTGCGGCTGCACGAAGCTCGTGGTCTTCTGCAACGCCCCGGACGACAACCCGTTCATGGCCGGCGCGTTCCACGGCGTGACGGAGGGTGACACTGTGTTAAACATCGGCGTCAGCGGCCCCGGCGTCGTGAAGACGGCGCTCGAGTCGGTGCGCGGGGAGAACTTCGAGGTCCTCTGCGAGACCATCAAGAAGACCGCGTTCAAGGTGACGCGCGTCGGCCAGCTGGTCGCGAGAGAGGCATCGAAGAGGCTCGGCGTGCCGTTCGGCATCGTGGACCTCTCGCTCGCGCCGACGCCGGCGATCGGCGACAGCGTGGCGGACATCCTCTGCGAGATGGGCCTCGAGCACGCGGGTGCACCTGGTACGACGGCGGCGCTCGCCCTCCTGAACGACCAGGTCAAAAAGGGCGGCATCATGGCTTCTTCCTACGTCGGCGGCCTCTCGGGCGCCTTCATCCCGGTCAGCGAGGACCAGGGCATGATCGACGCCGTGGAGGACGGCGCGCTCACGATCGAGAAGCTCGAGGCGATGACCTGCGTCTGCTC
>DJXE01000087.1:0-3994 GCA_002449595.1 Lachnospiraceae bacterium UBA7012 | reverse complement strand
GAGATGGCGATCGGCATGGTGAACCACAAGACGACGGCGGTCCGCATCATTCCGGTCATCGGCAAGGGCGTAGGAGAGCACGTGGAATTCGGCGGACTGCTCGGGCACGCCCCGATCATGCGCGTAAACACATTCGGATGCGGGGGCTTCGTGGACCGCGGCGGGAGGATCCCGGCGCCGGTGCACAGCTTCAAGAACTAAAGCGCGGCGGATCCGCGCGTTCCGGAGCAGAGCTCCGGGAAAGGGGGTTTTATGAAAACAGAAAAAACCATTGACGTCACTGCGCTCGGCGAACTTCTGATCGACTTTACGCCGGGAGAGATCAGCAGCCAGGGATTCCCCACGTTTGAGGCCAATCCCGGCGGCGCGCCCTGCAACGTGCTCGCGATGCTCGCGAAGCTCGGGCGCAAGGCGGCGTTCATCGGCAAGGTCGGCGACGACATGTTCGGCCGCTTCCTGAAGGAGCGCACGCTGGAGCAGGGGATCTGCATGGACGGGCTCCTCTTCGACAAGGACGTCCACACGACGCTCGCCTTCGTGCAGAAGCTTCCGAACGGCGACAGGGACTTCTCCTTCTACCGCAAGCCCGGCGCCGACATCATGATCACGAGAGACGAGGTGATCGCGCACAAGGAGCTGATCGAGAAGGCGAGGATCTTCCACTTCGGCACGCTGTCCATGACGGACGAGACCGCGGAGCGGGCGACCGTCGAGGCGCTCTCGATCGCGAAGGACACCGGCGCGCTGATCTCCTTTGACCCGAACTACAGGGCGCCGCTCTGGGACTCCGAGGACGCGGCGAAGGAGAAGATCGCGTTCGGCCTGCGCAATTGCGACATCCTGAAGATCTCCGACAACGAGATCGAGCTGATGACAGGGACGGACGACATCGCAGCCGGCGTGGCGATGCTGAAGAGAGACTACGGCATCCCGCTGATCTTCGCGACGCTCGGCCCGGACGGCAGCAGCGCTTTTTACAAGGATCTGCCGGCCTGCTATGAGGCTGGTTTCGTCAATCCGGACACCGTCGAGACGACCGGCGCCGGCGACACGTTCTGTGCCTGCGCGCTCCATCACGTGCTGAAGTACGGGCTCGAGGACCTGACCGAGGCGAAGCTGCACGAGCTGCTCGTCTACGCGAATGCGGCGGCCTCCCTGGTGACGACGCGCCGCGGCGCGCTCTGCGTTATGCCCGATGCGGCCGAGGTCGAGGCCTACAGGAGCGCTTGCAAACGCTAAAAATTCTGATATAATAACACACGTGGCGGTCATGACCGCGTGTGCGCAGCTGTAGTACATCGGTAGTATGCCAGCTTCCCAAGCTGGAGAGACGGGTTCGATTCCCGCCAGCTGCTTTTCAGCAGAAGATCCAGTATTTATCAAGATCCCGATAGATACTGGATTTCGTTTTATGATTCCATTGCCGGAAGGCCCGTGTCTTAAGCGCTTCCCTTTAAGAGCGCATGGGCGTCCGGCCGGTGCCCGTCTTTAGTTTCAAGGAGGAGAGCCATGAAATGTCCCTACTGCTCGACAGAGGACACCCGCGTCATCGATTCCCGTCCGGTGGAAGAGAACAATTCCATCCGCAGAAGAAGGATCTGCGACAAGTGCGGAAGACGCTTCACCACGTATGAGAAGGTGGAGACCATCCCGCTGATCGTGATCAAGAAGGACAACAACCGGGAACCTTACGACCGGTCCAAGGTCGAGGGCGGCATCCTGCGCGCCTGCCACAAGCGCCCCGTCAGCGTGAACCAGATCAAGAAGGCCGTCGACGAGATCGAAGCCGTCATCTACGACCGCGAGGAGAAGGAAGTCTCCAGCCAGGAGATCGGCGAGCTCGTCATGGAGAAGGTCCACGCGCTCGACCCGGTCGCCTACGTCCGCTTCGCTTCCGTCTACCGCGAGTTCAAGGACGTCGAGACGTTCATGGACGAGCTCAAGAAGGTCCTGAAGAACGACAAGAAGAACACCTCCCGGCGGGGCAGGTAATTCGCGTGGGAAGGGGTCTCATGCCGGACGCGGTCGCGCGATCGGCCTTTTCGATCGATTACGCGTCCTTATATGAAAAGGGCTTTCGCGGGATCATCTTCGATATCGACAACACGCTGGTGCTGCCGGACGCACCCGCGGATGAACGCGCCATTCACCTGATCGGGGATCTGCAGGAAAAGGGCTTTTCCGTCGTGATCCTCTCGAACAACACGGGAGAGCGCGTCACCTCGTTCGCGAAGGCGGTCGGTGCGGTGTGCGTCGAGAAAGCGCTAAAGCCTCTGCCGGACGGCTACCGGAAGGCGGTCGCGCTGCTCGGGCTCCCGGAGGAGAAGATCTTCGCCGTCGGCGACCAGATCTACACTGACATCTGGGGTGCGAACCGCGCCGGGATCAAAGCGGTTCTGACGGAGCCGTTCACGCTGCGCGAGGAGATCCAGATCGTCATAAAGCGCATGCTCGAGAAGCCGGTGAAGGCGCGCTGCCGGAAAACCGGCGTTCCGGGGATCGACCGCGCGGAAGAATCCGGCGATACAGGCTCCTGATCAGGGTACATGAGGGGCGGCGGAATTCATGTTGAAAAGTCGCGCCCCGCATTGTAAAATACAAAAGAATTGTGACAATATGTTCCAGGAGGACTCTTTATGATTTCAGCAGGTGATATCAGAAACGGCATTACGATGCAGTACAACGGCAATGTTGTGCAGGTCATCGAATTCCAGCACGTAAAGCCCGGCAAAGGCGCTGCGTTCGTCCGCGTGAAGATGAAGGACATCATCAACGGCGGCGTGACTGAGACGGCGTTCCGCCCGACGGAGAAATTCCAGCTCGCACAGATCGACAGGAAGAAATACCAGTATCTGTACAAAGACGGCGATCTCTTCACTTTCATGAACACGGAAGACTACGAGCAGATCTCCATCTCCGAGGAGGAGGTCGGCGACGCGATGAAGTTCGTGAAGGAGAACGAGGAAGTTACCCTGAATTCCTTCAACGGCAAGCCGTACGCAGTCGAGCCTCCGCTGTTCGTAGAACTTGAGATCACGGAGACCGAGCCCGGCTTCAAGGGCAACACGGCGACCGGTACTTACAAGCCGGCGACCGTCGAGACCGGCGCACAGGTCCAGGTCCCGCTGTTCGTTGAGATCGGCGACAAGATCAAGATCGACACGAGAACCGGCGAGTATCTGTCCCGCGCATAACAGCATTTCCGACTGACTGGGAATAACCTCTGAAAGAGACAACGGATGCGATCCGCTGTCTCTTGTCGTTTATAAGGAAATTTTTCTTGAGTCAGGAGGAAACCATGGCACAGAATACGATAGATTGCGGAACCGGCACGGCCCGGGAGATCCGCAGTTATGAAGAATTAAAGCAGCGGCTCGGCGTGATCCTCGTCGGGACGTCGAAAAATATGAAACAGCTTTCGCACTGCGTGCACGCGGCGTGTTTCGACATGTCGCTCGTGTGCGTCATGATCGAGGCCGGCGAGAGCGGCAGTCCTGTCCCGGAGACGAAGCCCCGCGGCGGGATCGTGCGCTACGCGTGGCTGCCGGAGGAGGTCCCGGCGGGATTCGGCCTGACGCCGGAGTCCGTCCTGCACGATGCGCTCAGCGCGATGCAGCGGCGGTATCCCGCGAAGATCAGCCCGATCGGACAGATCCTGCAGATCGACGAGGAGCCGGCCGGCCTTCTCGTGCTGACGAGCGCGATCGGCATCTTCGGCGCCGCCGCGATGTTCTACCCGCACGTCCTGCGGGAGGCGGCGATGAGGGTCGGAAAGAGCTTTTTCATCCTGCCGAGCAGTGTTCACGAGGTCCTGCTCCTGCCGGATCACGGGGAGCACGACGCCAGGGAGCTGCACGAAATGGTGGCGGCGATCAACCGGAGCGAGGTCGCGGAGCAGGACGTCCTGACGGACTCCGTGTACTATTACGACGCCGCGAAACCGGACGCTGAGGCTTTACAGATCGTCTTTTCGGCGGTATAATCTTGAACAATT
>DJXE01000075.1 GCA_002449595.1 Lachnospiraceae bacterium UBA7012 | reverse complement strand
GTCTCAATGAGGATCGGCTGCTTGCTGATCCCGCCTCCGACCGCCACCTTCTCCAGGTCCAGAAGGATCGTCAGGTTTGTGATCTGCATCGCGACCTGCTTGCAGAACTTGTCCAGCACGACCTTGGCGCCGTGGTCGCCGGCCGCGACTTTGTCAAAAAACTGCTTTCCGTTCAGGAGCGGATCCCAGCTGAAATTGTTGTACCGGCGGTTCAGGTCCAGAAGCCCCGTCGTGCTGCACACAATGCCGGAAGTCGTTCCCGGGTCGTCCCAGTCGGCATTGGAGACCCGCATAAAGCTGAATTCGCCGGCTGTGAAGTGCTTTCCGTTGAGGATCCGGCCGTCAATGATGAGGCCTCCGCCGACCCCCGTTCCGACGATGAACACGCTGGCGTTCTGACAGCCCTTGAGGGCTCCGTCCCGGAGCTCCGCGAGCGCCGCGCATTTGCCGTCATTGGCAATGTGGACAGGGCACCCCGTCAGGTCTGACAGGGGCTTGGCCACTTCTTTTCCGTGGTTGTAGCGGAGCGCGCCGCCGCCCCGGCAGAACCCGTTTTCGCTGTCGATAAAGCCGGGAAGGCTCATCGCGATCCCTTCCACTTCGCCCTTGTGGGGCTCGTAGATCCCGCGGAGCACCTCAAAGAAATCTTCCCGGGAGGTCATGGGCGTCGGAACGCTTCCGCTCTCGTTTCTTGCGAGGGTCTCGTCCATCACGCTGTATTTGATCTCAGTTCCGCCCACATCAAATACCATCAGCTTCATAATTAAATGCCTCCTTTCCGATCCTGATCGGTCACTCCGTCTGTCTTCCCGACAGATGGTCTGCCACGTCGCCTTCCGAGGACTCTGAGAGGGAGAGCCTTAAGCCGCGGATCCCCATCCCGCCCTGGGCAAAAAACAGCTTTAAATAGAAGGTAAAGCTCATCACAGCCGGGAGCTGAATCGAGAGCGGGGTCCATTCCGTCTGCGCGCCGTTCAGCGATACCGTCCCGATCATGTGGGATCCGATCGACACGGTCATCGGAATCTGCGCGAGCGAATTGTCAAGTTCCGACCTCGCCTCCAGCTCCAGAAGGTATGTGCCGCGCTGTTCGACCTGCGCCTCGATGATATTTGTGGCGCCTCGCTCCGTTCGGATCTGCTCCGTCGGGATCTCGCAGGAAGTTCCGACGCGGATCCGGATCGCCGCTTCGCCGCTCTCCGCCTCCTCTTCCCGCGCCTTGTCGAGCATTGCGTCGAGATCCGTCCCGATTCCGTAAAGGCGAAGGAACGCCGGCGTATCCATGAGATAGCGGCAGATGTTGTATGCCGCCCGCTGCAGTTCGCCGCGGGTGATCCTGCCCTCCTTAAGCCCCTCTGCGGTGTCGTCGCCGTTTGCGTTATCCTCCGCGCTGAAGGTCACCATATAGAGGTCGTTCTGCGCGCGGATCATGGTCGACGTCTGCCTGATGCTCTCAGGGCCGTTCTCCTCGCTTCCCGCGGCCCACCAATCGGTCATGACAATGCCGCCGAAGCCGAACTGCCCGCGCAGGATCGTTGTCAAAAGATCGTACTGGGAGGCTGTCCAGGCCCCGTTCACGGAGCCGTAAGTCGTCATGACGGAAGTGGCCGCGCCCTCGCGGACCGCCATCTCGAACCCGCGCAGATAGATCTCCCGAAGGGCCCTCTCGGAGATGACCGAGTCCACTTTCATGCGCCTGTACTCCTGGTTGTTTGCGCAGAAATGCTTGATCGTGCTCGCGATCGCGCTCTCCCGCATGCCGCGAAGTTGCATGACGGCCATTTTTCCCGTGAGGAAGGGGTCCTCGGAGAAGTACTCGAAGTTTCTGCCGTTCAGGGGGTGCCTGTGAATGTTCATGCCGGGGCCCAGCAGGGAGTCGATCCGGTTCTTTCTTAGCTCCATTCCCTCCCAGTCATAGAGCTCTTTGATCAAAACATTGTTCCACGTGCAGGCCTGGCAGGTGCCCGACGGCATCGAGAACGCCTTGGCCCCGCTGTCCATGCGGATGCCGCTGGGTCCGTCCGAGCAGCAGCCGAGCGGGATGCCGAATTTCAGGAGACTGTCCGTGACGCCTCCGAAGGCCGCTGCCGTGCCCGGCGTAACCTTGGGGGAGCACATTCCCTCTCCGCGCGTAAGGCAGATCAGGTCCTCGTCCGTTAGCTGCGCGAGGAAGGTCTCCATTGTCACCTTCCCGTCCGCCACGTCGATGAGGCGGTATCCCCTGTCACCCGTATAGGGAATTTCCTGCGGAAGCCTCTCGGCCCTTCTCTCAAGCGGGGACGTTGTGCGAAGGGGCACGGGCTCATAGCTGACCGCATAGGGAGAATTCCCGGCCGCCGCGCCTTCCTTTCTGCAGGCCTCTGCCGATGAATCGCCGCCTGCGGCCTCTGCCGATGAACTGCTGCCCGCGGACTCTGCCTTCACGGGCTTTATCCTGTCAAAAGCCCGAATCGGCGCCATGGCCTCCTCCAGCTGCTCGATCACCGCAGTGCCGCTCAGCTGAAGGCTCCCGCAGGGCTTCGTCGAGCGGACGCTGTTTCCGATATGGAAGTTGTAAGTGCCCCCTTCGAGGACCCAGCAGGACTTGTTTCCGGTCACGCCGCCGTCGTCGTAGCTCGCGATGGCCTTGACCGGCACCTTGAATTTGAGGTCCTGCGACTGCCCGGGGTCCAGAAGGATCGTCTTTCGGTAGGC
>DJXE01000092.1 GCA_002449595.1 Lachnospiraceae bacterium UBA7012 | reverse complement strand
GGCGGCCAGATGCCTCTGTACAGAAGACTCCCCAAGAGAGGCTTCAAGAATGTGAACCACAAGGATATCGCTGCTCTGAACCTTTCCTCGCTCGAGGCATTTGAGGACGGCGCGACAGTCGATCTTGAGGCTCTTGTGGAAAAGGGTCTCGTCAAGGGCGCTCATGACGGCGTCAAGATCCTGGGCGGCGGCGAGCTGACCAAGAAGCTGAACGTCAAAGTGAATAGCTACAGTGCATCCGCCAAAGAGAAGATCGAGGCGCTCGGGGGCACAGCAGAGGTTATCTGATCATGTTTACAAGCCTGAAAAATGCTTTCAAAGTGAAAGAGATCCGTCAGAAGGTCTTCTTTGACCTCGTGGTGCTGCTGGTGATCCGTTTCGGATCCCAGCTCCCCATTGCGGGCATCAACCGGGATTACTTCAGTAACTGGTTTGCCACGCAGAGCGGCGGCCTGATCGATGCATTTACCGGCGGCTCTTTCCTGAACATGTCGATCCTGGCGCTGAACATCACGCCATACATCACATCGTCGATCATCGTCCAGCTTTTGACCATCGCGATTCCGAAACTGGAAGAGATGGCGAAGGAAGGCGAAGACGGCAGAAAGAAGATCCAGGCGATCACCCGTTATACCACGGTGGCCCTGGCCCTGATCGAATCCATCGCCATGGCGATCGGCTTCGGCAGGAGAGGACTTCTTCAGAATTACAACGCGATCAACGTTATTCTTACGGTCGCGACGCTCACGGCAGGCAGTGCGTTCCTGATGTGGATCGGTGAGCAGATCACCGAATACGGCGTGGGCAACGGTATCTCGATCGTCCTGGCGATCAACATCATTTCCAGGATCCCGCAGGATATCACGTCGCTGTTCCGGCAGTTCGTGATCGGGAAAAAGATTGCTCCTGCAGTCCTCGCAGCAGTGATCATCATCGCAATCATCCTCGCGATGGTCGTGCTCTGCATTCTCCTCGGAGATGCGGAGAGAAGGATCCCTGTGCAGTACGCAAAGAAGATCCAGGGCAGGAGAATGGTCGGCGGTTCCGCCTCCTCCATTCCGATGAAGGTGAACACAGCAGGCGTTATGCCGATCATCTTCGCATCCTCGCTCATGGAGTTCCCGGTCGTGCTGTCCCAGCTGTTCGGTTATTCCGGAACAGGCGCATGGTCGGAGTTCCTGAAGTACCTCAGCAGCTCCAACTGGTGCAATCCTTCCAACATTAAGTATTCGATCGGCCTTCTGGTCTACATCGCGCTTCTGATCTTCTTCGCGTATTTCTATACGTCGATCTCCTTCAATCCGCTGGAGATCTCGGAGAACCTGAGGAAGCAGGGCGGCTTCATCCCCGGCATCCGTCCGGGCCGGCCGACCAGCGACTACCTGAACAAGATCCTGAAGTACATCATCTTCATCGGCGCAGTCGGCCTGATGATCGTCGGCATCATCCCGTTCTTCTTCCGCGGCATCTTCAACGCCTCGGTTTCGTTCGGCGGCACGAGCCTCATCATCGTCGTCAGCGTTGTTCTGGAGACGCTCAAGCAGATCGAATCCATGATGATGGTCAGGAACTACAAGGGATTCCTGAATGACTGATTCAGTACAGGTCATGTGAAAAACAGCCTCTCCCCGCGATCAAGCCGGTCGCGGAGAGAGGTATTGTTAAGTTAAGTACAGGCGGAAGCTGCCGGCTATGTCAGGCAGTGAAGCCTGCCAAGCGAAAGGAGAGCTCATGAAGATCGTTATGCTCGGCGCTCCCGGTGCCGGAAAAGGAACTCAGGCACAGATGATCTGCGAGAAATACGGGATCCCTCATGTGTCCACCGGCGATATTTTCAGGGAGAATATCAGGAACAACACAGAGCTCGGACAGCAGGTGAAGTCCTACTTGAATGAGGGCAAGCTCGTTCCGGATGAGCTCACAGTCCGGATCCTTCTGGACCGCGTCGCAAAGGAAGACTGCGCGAACGGCTACGTGCTCGACGGCTTCCCGCGCACGATCCCCCAGGCGGAAGTGCTCACACAGAAGCTTGAGGAGATGAATGACAAGATCGACTTCGCGATCGACGTCGAAGTCCCGGATGAGAACATCATCCGCAGGATGAGCGGCAGGAGATCCTGCCCGAAGTGCGGTGCGACCTACCACGTCACATACATCCCGCCGAAGCAGGATGGCATCTGCGACGAGTGCGGCAGCGCCCTCGTCCAGAGAGATGACGACAAGGAAGAGACCGTTAAGGAGCGACTGAACGTCTATCACAAGCAGACACAGCCGCTCATCGAGTACTACGGAAACGCCGGCGTCCTGAAGACCGTCGACGGGACCAAAGACATGAAAGAAGTATTCGAAGACATAACAGCTTTATTAGAGGAGTAAGAGACCGTATGTCGAAAGCAGATGTAATTGAACTGGAAGGCGTAGTTGTTGAGAAACTGCCGAACACTCTTTTCCGCGTCAAACTTGAAAACGACGCGATCGTGCTCGCGCACATCAGCGGAAAACTGAGACAGAATTTCATCCGCATTCTTCCCGGCGACAAAGTGACGCTGGAGATGTCGACTTACGATCTGACCAAGGGAAGGATCATCTGGAGAGACAAATAAAGCTCTTGTAGCCCCGTATGTGTGTCACGCAGGGCCCGCCTTGCGGCTGCAAACTGCGCTCGTCACGTCACTAAGCTCGTGAGGGACCTCGCT
>DJXE01000150.1 GCA_002449595.1 Lachnospiraceae bacterium UBA7012 | reverse complement strand
TCTTTGAGCAGCTCCTGGTGATGCTGGTCGGCATCGCGGAAACGTTTTTCATCAGCCGGCCAGCTGCTGATGTTCTCCACGCTGGCGGTCCGGCTGCAACAGAGAACGCCGGTCAGCCGGCGAGGATCACGGCGCCCCAGTCCGGGAGCGTGATCTGCGCCCCGGCGGCGTAATCGCGGCCGGTAAGCAGGTCTTTTGCGTTGCCCCAGCAGTTATTCACGGCGACTTCTTCCGAGGAGAAGTTCATCACGAAGCGGACCGCGCGGCCGTCCGGGAGCGTTCCCTCGCGGACGATGACCGGGAAGGCGAACTGCTCCGCGACTGGACGTGCCCCGTCTCCGCGGATCGCGGCGACATCGGTTCGCGCACGTGCCAGGATGTTTTTCATGAGGGAGATGTCGCCGACAGTTCCCAGATAATAGGCGCGGCCCCGGCCAAAGGTGTTGGCGGTCGCAGCCGCGTACGCGTTCCAGTACTTGTGGCCGTAGCGGGCGAGCACTTCCGCGGTCGTCGGAATGAGGAGCTCCAGCATGTGCTCCGCGGGAGCGGCCGCTTCTCCGGAACCGGGAAAACCTGGCCCGCCGGCGGCAGATGCACCCGCTTCTGTGCCGGCTGCTCCTGCCTCTTTCCGAGCTGCGGCCGCACCGCATGTCGTGGCTGCTCCAGGAAGAGTTACTGTCGCTTCGCCCGGCTTGGTGATCTCCTGGTAGTAGGCTCCGAAGACGTCCGTCAGCCCGTGCGGGGCGCGGTCACGCCAGACCGTCGTGTTGTCGTCCGCGACGAAGGAGCGGATCGTGCTGACGAGCACGCCGCCGTTCTCCACGAAGGTGCGCAGGGCGTCGACCAGCTCCTGCTTCACGCAGTAGAGGCCGGGCACCACGATCATGTCATACCGCTCGCCGAGCGGATCGGAGGAGGCGGCGCCGCCCAGCAGTTCTTCCGCCGCCGTCACATAGAGCACGTCACACGCGACGTTCATCTCATAGAGCGCACGGTAAGTCCACATCTCCAGATCGTTGTAGCTGAAGTCCGGATCGATCGGGAAGTTTCGCAGCGCACTCTGGGAGTGCGGGTCGACGAGAAACGCCGTGCGGGACTGCTGGTGCACATACGTCCGGTTCAGTGCGGCGGCGGCCGCGGCGCCGGGATCTGAGCCGGCTGCGGGCGATCCGGGGCCGGCAGATGCCGAGGTACCTGCGAATTCTTCGCTCAGCTTCCGGAAGATCTCACCGACCTCCCCGACTTCCGCGGAGATCCGTCCCTCCTCAAGGTCGTGCGAGAGCACGCCCTTCCAGTAAGTCTCAAAGCTGTTGTGCAGCGAGTAGAGGTTCCAGTACGAGATGCCGCGCGCGCCGGACGCGAGGTGCGCGAGCGCCTGGAGCTTCAGCTGCCCCGGAAACGGCGTCCACTGCTTGAAGGCCTGTGTCTGTGTCTCCATGACTATGTATGAGTTGTCTTCCTTCAGACACCGCGTCGAATCCCCGCCATAAGCGATCTCCATGCCGGTCAGATCCCCCTGCGAAGGATGATAAATATCACAGCTCGCAAACGTAAGGCACTTCGCCGCCTCAAAATGATTTATCTGCGACTGCAGCCCGTACGAATGATCCGGCACCCACTCAAAATCAAAGTTCTGCGTAATAAACTGATCATCCCGCTTGTACTCGGAGACGAGGTCCGCCTGCCACTGCAGGTACTGCGCGGCCATCGTGCGGCGGAAGCGGTCGTACTCATCCGCGATGCCCGCATTGATTGTGCCGTCCGGACTCGGGAAATCGTCCCAGTCCGCGATCGCATTGCTCCAGTAATTCAGCCCGTACGCGTCGTTCAAAGCCTCGACCGTGCCGAATTTCCTTTTCAGGTGCTCTTTGAACATTGCCTGCACGGCTTCCGACGAATTGTCGTGATACTTGGTCTCGTTGTCGATCTGGTAGCCGATGACCTGCGGGTGCGCCGCGACGTGCGGAATGAGCTGCCGGATCATGCGCTCCGCAAACCGCCGAAACTCCGGATGCATGTAATCCATGATCTGGCGGGCGCCGTAAGGCTTCCGGCCATCCTTCGTGCGGATCATGATGTCCGGGAACTGCCGCACCATCCACGCGGGGATCGCGTAGGTCGGCGTGCCGACGATGACCTGCATGTCGTACTCCGCGGCCTTCGCCAGCGTGCGGTCGATGTAATCGAAATTCCAGACGCCGTCCGACGGCTCCAGCGTGCTCCAGGTCGACTCCGCGATGCGGATCATGTTGAAGCCGAGCTTTTTCATGATGCGGAAGTCCTCATCCATGCGGTCAAACGGCATGTACTCAGGATAATAGGCGACGCCGAAGATCAGTTCATTTTTCATGGAAACTCCTTTTTATAGAAAAGCATTTTTGCAGCAAATCAAATTCTATCAAGACTCGCAGGTTGTCTGTTTGCGAAACTGCGGTCGTTTACTTTCGCAACGCATGTTTCAGCCATCGTTCTATTATCTGAACGCCTGCTTTTAACCACCGTTCTGTCTGCGATATTTCCCCGGCGGCATCCCCGCCAGCCTCTTAAAAACGGTGATGAAGTAATTATAATCCGAAAAACCGCACTTTGCCGCGATTTCCGACAGCGGCGGCGGATCGTCCCCAGTCAGCAGCTCCTTGGCGAGATCGATGCGCAGCTGCCGGATCCGGTCCGCGATGCCGCAGCCGTAGTTCTGCCGCGCGATCTTGTAGAGCTGCGTGCGCCCGATGCCGAACTGCGCGCAGATCGACGCGGACGTCAGGTCCTCCGTGAAATGCGTGCTGATGTACTCGTCGATCCGGGCCGGCAGCTCCTGCCGGTGCAGCATGACCATGCGGTCCATGCACAGATAGGACGCGACCGCCTGCAGGATGTGGGAAGCTGAGAGGATGTACTCTTTCTCGGTCACGGGGAGCGCCTTGACCAGGTCGTGAAGCTTTTCTACATCGAGATCATAAGACAGGCAGCAGGTGCGGATCATGTCCCACCCTTCTTCCTTCGACGGATAGGAGAAAAGATGTCCGAACAGCAAAAACGCGATCGGAATCCCGCCGAGGAATACGGGGGCGGCCGCCTCCGTGAGTCCTGCGTGGCAGCGGTAGACGTACGGTTGTTGCGTGCGCGATGCGTGGCGGCAAGCCTCCACGTCGCAGACCCGGCACGCGTCGGCGGCGGCCTTATTCTGGCGGATGAATTTGCAGATGGGCGCGATCTCTTCCGGGTACGACACGATCTCGTGCAGCGTGTCGTCGAAGATCGTGATTCGCATGCCGGTCATCTGGTGGAAGTCGCGGAGGAGGCTTCTCAGTTTATTCAGGTCGAATGAGGAGATCATTGGTGGTGCTCCTTTTCGAGGAATTGAATCCGACTAATGAGGAGATCGTTGGCGATGCTCCTTTTCGAAGGAATTGAATCCGATTTACGTCATCCTCCGACGGCAGCGAGCTTGTCATACACCGCTTCTTCGATAAAGCTGTTGAGACTCTGCTCATGCGTGATCGCATAGACCGCAGCGCGGCGGTGCAGGTCGCCTTTCAGGCGGATGTTGAGGCTTCCTCGATATGCGGTTTCGGGCTTGATGGAATTGCTCTCGCAGTAAGCCAGATATTCGTCGACGGTCTGATGGAAGTCGTTGACCAGTTCCTTTGCCGTGCAGCCTTCGTAGGAGAGGAGTGAACGGATCCCAAGAACCTTTCCGAAAAAGACCAGGTCATCTTCTGAGAACTCGACGCTGCCGGTGTAACCCTTGTATTCTATAGTGTTTTTCATATCAATTTCTCCTGTTGCAAGAACTCAATTAGCTGTCTGATCTGATATTGTTTCAGCTCGTTATGTGGGTGAGGTCTGTGAAGCATTAGCTTCGCGGAGTATAAAGAGCTTATGAATATTACCCTTGATCCGCTTGTCCGTCCCTTGTTATCGAGGGTGTATGAATAATAACCAAGAAGCTGAACTGCTTCGGGGAATGTGAATGAGCTGTTTTTTGCGAGTAGTTTCTTCAGTAGTTTGTCTTTCTGACTCAAAGAATTCTCCCTTCTAAGAATAGCATAGACTGCGTGATATGCAACTAAAAATAGTTACAAAAGAGCATATAAACAGAAGTGAACAAATTGCGCCGGCGGCATCGCCGCCGCTGAGTCAGACAAAACTTATTATACTATGACTGCCACCCGCGAACAAATTCAAAGAAAAAAGAACAGAATACCATATAAATAGTGCCCGTCACTCGGTATGATATAACTACAGGATAAAAGAAACCTGTGGTGAGACAGGAACACAAGATACAGTTGGCAAACATTTTTCAGGAGGTAAACATGGGCAGCAAAAAGAAAATGACATTCGCACTGGCATTCTGCAACCGCGGTTTCATGCCCGGCGAGCTGATCTACGGCGCGCGCGAGGACATGATCAAAGCTGTGACGGATGCGGGCTATGACTACATCGCGATGGATGCGGAGCTGACAAGATTCGGCGGCATCGAGACGAGAGACGAGGGCCTTCTGTACGCGAAGTGGCTCAAGGAGCACGACGGCGAGTATGACGGCGTCATCTTCTCCATGCCTATTTTCGCGGACGAAAACGGCGCGATCACCGCTCTCCAGGACGCGGGCGTCCCGATCCTGATGCAGGCGTATCCCGACGAGATCGGCAAGATGGACTTCGCACACCGCCGCGACGCGTTCTGCGGCAAGTTCTCTGTCACGGACGTTTTCACGCAGTATGGCGTTCCGTTCACGGTCTTAAAGCCCCACGTCGTGCACCCGCTGAGCCCCGCGTTCGCACAGAACCTGAAGGACTTCGCAGCGATCTGCCGCGTCGTAAACGGCATGAAGCGCTTCAACATCGGCTGCATCGGCGCCCGCACGACTGCGTTCAAGACGGTCCGTTTCGACGAGCTGGCACTGCAGAAATACGGCATCAACACTGAGTCCTTCGACCTTTCCGAGGTCTTCTTCAAGCTCCGCAAGCTCGCGGACGACGACGCGGCCGTCAAGGCTCGCATGGAAGAGCTCGAGCAGTACACAGACTTCAGCATCGTCCCCGCGCCGCAGAAGCTGACCCTGGCGAAGATGTCCGTCATCATCGATCAGTATATTGACGAGTATCACCTCGACGCGCTGGCCCTGCGCTGCTGGAACGAGATGGAGACCGAGCTCCGCATCTGCCCTTGCGTCCTCCTCAGCTACCTGAACGACCGCGGCATCGCGGCTTCCTGCGAGATCGACATGTGCTCCGCGCTCTCCATGCGCGCAATGCAGCTCGCGAGCGAAGAGCCGACCGCAGTCCTCGACTGGAACAACAACTACGGCGACGACGAGAACAAGGTCATCCTGTTCCACTGCGGCCCGGTCGCTCAGTCCCTGATGACCGAGAAGGGCCACGTCACCTGCCACAAGATGTTCAACAAGACCGATCCGGGTTCAGGCTGGGGCACCAACGAAGGCCGCATCAAAGCTTTCCCGACCACGATCTCGAACTGCCAGACCAAGGATGGCAAGATCATCATGTACGCCAGCGAGGCACAGTTTACCGATGATCCGATCGAAGACGAGTACTTCGGCTGCGCGGGCGTCTGCGAACTGCCCGACATGCAGGAGAAGATGATCAAGCTCGCCCGCGGCGGCTTCAAGCACCACACTGCAGTCGGCGTCGGCCACATGAAGGATATCCTGAAGGAAGCCTTTACGACGTATCTGGGATATGAGTGGGTGGACATTGACTGATTTAAGTGAAAAGGTTCACAACCAGTGAATCACGGATTTACGGCACAAATGAGGGAATTCTTATTTGTGCCGTAAAAAAATCCGGAAGAAGAGGAGAACTACCATGAAGATCGGCGGACTCGATATCGGCACGACAGGCTGCAAGCTCGTCGTGTTCGACGAAAACGGAAACTACCTCGGCAAAGCCTACCGGGACTACCCGGTGCACCGCACGAATTCCGCGCATGAAGTCGATATTTCAAGCGTGATGGATGCGGTGTTCGCCGTGTTCCGCGAGATGACGGCGCAGTATGACGACATCGCGGGCGTCGGCGTCAGCAGCTTCGGCGAGTCGTTCGTGTGTGCGGACGCGGAGGGCAGGCCGCTTCACCCGGCGATGCTCTACACGGACCCGCGCGGCGAGGAAGAGCTGCGGGAGCTCGGCGAGACGGTCGGCGACGACAGGATCGCGCAGATCACCGGCCTCATCCCGCACACGATGTACAGCATTTCCAAGCTGATGTGGCTGAAGAAGCACCAGCCGGAGATCTACGCGCAGGCGAAGATGGTCCTTCTCATGGAGGACTACGTGGTCTACCACCTGACCGGCCGGCGCCAGATCGACTACACGCTGGCGACGCGCACGATGGCGTTCGACATCCGCACGATCGGCTGGAGCAGCGAGATCCTTGACGCGGCGGGCATCGACAAGAATTTGTTCTCCGAGCCGGTCGCCTCAGGCACTTCTGCGGGCCATCCGACGCCGGAAGCCCTCGAAAAGACCGGCCTGAAGCCGGACGCAATCATCGTAAACGGCTGCCACGACCAGATCGCCGCAGCGATCGGCGCGGGCGCCTCCGACGCCTCGATCGCGGTCGACG
>DJXE01000012.1 GCA_002449595.1 Lachnospiraceae bacterium UBA7012 | reverse complement strand
CCATGGCCTTTGATATTGAAAAAATAAGTAAAGCACTTGAGCGGACCGGCGAAGTGCGGGTCGCAGTTTTCGGCGATTATGCGCTGGATAAGTACATCTACAGCGACCCGGTGAGGGACGAGCCTTCCGCGGAGACGGGCGAGGCAGCCTACCAGTTCCACAGGAAGAAGCTCTCCGCCGGCGTTGGCGGGACGATCGCGAACAATCTCCGCGCGCTCGGGACGCAGGTCTTTTGCATCGGCCTGCTCGGCGAGGACGGAGAGGGCTTCGAGCTCGTGATGGCGCTGGAAAAGATCGGCGCGGACGTCAGCCACATGGTGCGCGATCCGCGGATCTGCACGTCGACTTACATGAAACTCCTGCGCAAGGAGGAGACGGCCGGCGAGGAAGAGAGCGACAGCGTCTACCACGAGGTGCGGCGCCTCGACTTCCGCAATTATTTCGAGCCGCCGGCAGATCTGCAGGAGAAGATGCTCGATGAGCTGAAAAGCCTTTTGGCCGCCCACGCGATCGATGCCGTCATCATTACAGACCAGTACTACCAGCGCAATCAAGGCGCGGTCACAGATTACCTGAGGCAGGAGCTGTCTGCGCTCGCGCCGCAGTATCCGGAGATCATTTTCTTCGCGGATTCGCGCTCTTTCGCGGACGGCTACCACAACATGATCGTAAAGTGCAACCACAAGGAGCTGATGGCGCTCGCGGGCAAGCCTGTGGACCACATCGAAGAGGACGCCGCGGACGTGCCGCTGGATGAGCTCGAAGAACTCGGCACTCTGGTCAGCGAAAAGCAGAACGCCGAACTCTTCATCACCGCCGGCAGCAGGGGCATGATCGCGATGGGCCGCCCCGCAGCGGAAGGAGCCGCCGCTGAAGATGACACGGCGTATCCCGCGCGTGTTCCCGCTTTCCGCGTCACAGGCCCGATCGATATCGTCGGCGCCGGCGACGCGACCAACGCCGGTCTCGTCACAGGCCTCGTCCTCGGCCTCACGCGCGCCGAGTCTGCGCGGCTCGCCTGCTGCATCTCATCGATCACGATCCAGCAGCTCAACACGACCGGCACAGCCACCCCTGCGCAAGTCGCGGAGCGCCTGCGCACCTGGCCGAATCCCTGACAGCTGGGATGCAGTGTCTGGCAGAATCTTGGATGCGTATCTCTTCGGGATACCATCAAATATGAGAGAGAATTAGCCCGGAAACCCCGGGAGAAAGGATCATTCAATCACAAATAAATGATTGGATAATGTGAGAACATGACAGATTACACAGCGAAGATCAACGAGTATTTTCAGAGAGAAATTGACACGATCGCACAGATCGACCGCGGCGAGATCAGCCGCGCGATGAATGAGCTGAAGCGCACGAGAGATGAGGGCAACTTCGTCTACATCATGGGCAACGGCGGCAGCGGTTCGACCGCGTCCCACTACACGGGCGACTTCAACAAGGGCCTCAGCCTCGGCAGGGAGAAAAGATTCCGCTTTGTCTGCCTGAATGACAATGCAGCCAGCGTGCTCGCGCTCGCGAATGACGTGGAATACGCGGCAATCTTTGAAGAGCAGTTGAAAAACTTCCTGCGCCCGGGCGACGTCGTCGTCGCGATCTCCGGCAGCGGCAACTCCGAGAACGTCGTCCGCGCGGCACGCTACGCGAAAGAGCATGGCAACACCGTGATCGGCCTGACCGGCTACAGCGGCGGCAAGCTGCGCCCGCTCTCCGACATCAGCCTTCACGTGCCGATCGACGACATGCAGGTCGTCGAGGACCTTCACATGGTCTTTGATCATCTGATGATGTCGATTCTTTATCACGAGGATTAAGAGGACAACGACATGAAACTGCAGAGAATGCAGCGCAGATGGAGCAATTTCACGGCGGCGGACGTGCAGCTCATCGCGGATCGGACGACCGTGGAGCAGTACACGTCCGGCGGCTTCGCGAAGGCGGACTTCAAGCCGGATTATACGGATGTTTTAGCTGGCAAGAAGCTGGAAATCGCTTTCGCCGATGGCCTTCATTACACGTTCGATTTCAAGGATGCCCATCTGCTGTTCTGGAGCTGCGATGCGGCGGCGAATCAGAACGAGGGCAGCGAAGCGACAGCAAGCGCCGCATCGAACGGCCCGACTGCAAGCGCCGCGCCGAGCGAAGCGTATTACGAGGCACTCCTCGTCCCGGGCGCGCCGCACATCGTTTTCGTGCAGCAGTACGTGCAGGACTCTGTGCCGCCGACGGCGCACTCCCTCGTGATCGACACGGAGACGGGCCTTGTGACGCTGTGCCGCGCGACGATTGGCGTTCCGGCAGCCGCGCGCGAAGTGTCGCGCACCTGGCATTTCGGCCTGATCGAAGGCTATGCAGATCCGGGGTACCGCCAAGCACACACGACGGAGCTAGTCGGCAAGGCGGTCTTCTGGACCTATTATGAGAAAGAGCAGGTCCGTGTCAAACACATCTACTCCGCGCCGCTGTACTACTCGTACACGATGCTGGACCCGGCGACCGGGAACTGCTGGATGGCGTCGAACCCCGCCGACTACGTCAAGATCACGGACGACGTCTTCATCTTCTCCTTCGTGGAGGAGCGGCAAGGGGGAACGCAGGGCTTCTTCGTGATCAATACGAAAGAACTGCACGACGTGGGCTCTTTCTTCGGCCTGCAGCCGCACGGCCTCGAGTGCTACACCTTCGGCGCGAAGGGCGAGTGGAGCGAACCATTCGCTTACGACTGGATGGAATAAAATAGAAGAACCCGGTTTCCGGGCAGGTTACCGAGTCCTTCTCGAGAGAGATGCAATATGATATTCGGGAAGTAGTATGGATGTCTCAACTAAGGTGCCTCCACTTCCATATCACGGTTTGATTATAACCAGTTTGTTCACTCATATGTAAAACATATGAGACAAAAAATATAACGATTCGGACAGAAAATTTCGCTGGAAAACAGCAGGCAATCGAAATTTCGAATGAATACCATCGTTATGCTGAAATAACCAGCGAAAGCCTTACTGCGCCCGGATTGAACGATTCGGACTAGAAGAGATGATCATCCAATCCCCGATGATACAACCTGCCGCGGGACAGAACGGTACGCGGCTCCCGGACGACGGGTTTCCATACCAGTGCAGTGTGACCATGCTCCGGCGCGGCCGGGTGACCGCCATTCCCTGGAACTGGCACGTGTGCCTTTGCGTCATTCTGGTCGAAAAAGGACATCTGCTGCTGCGCACGACGCAGAATTTCGTGGAACTGAACGAGGGAGAGGCCGTTTACATCAGCCCGAACATGCTCTACCTTTTGCGCCTGCCGGACATGGCCGAGGAGTGCACGTTCTACCTGCAGCTCTTCGACATGCAGCTTTTATCCGGCCAGTACGGCAGCATCTTTGAGCAGAAATACATGATGCCCATCATCCGGCGCAGGGACCTGACGTATCACTGCATCCGGCCGGACAGCGACAGCCACATCCAGATGCTCGTCGCACTGCGCCACGGCATCGGGCTCGCGGAGATGGAGCCGTTTGGCTTTGAGTTCGGCATCCGGGAGTACCTCAGCCGGTTCTGGGCATACTTCTACAAGGATATCGAAGATTCCGGACTGCTGCGGGATGCGGACGATTTCGCGGAGAATCCCGGCAGCCCCAGAGGATACAAAAATCTCCCGGACATCGAGCGGATAAAGCTGATGCTTGAGTTCGTCCACACGAATTACCGGGAGAAGATCACGGTGCAGCAGATCGCGGACTCGGCGGGCGTGAGCATGCGCGAGTGCTCCCGCTGCTTCCAGCGGAACATCGGACTCTCGCCGGTCGTCTATCTCAACCGCTACCGGCTCCGCATTTCCGCGCGTGAGCTGATCCAGACCACGGATCCGATCGCTGTGATCGGCGAGCGAAATGGCTTTTCTGATCCGAGTTATTACACAAGAATGTTCAGGGAATTAGTCGGCTGCACGCCGAAAGAATACCGCGGCCTCGCCATGATGAAGACCCCGTAAAACTCACTTTTCCTCTGATCCACCCTTCCGGCTCCCCACAAAGTGCGTAAACCGATGATGCCGGTGAAAGCTGTGAGCGCCGTGCGTAAGTGCTTTTCCTTGACTGGAAGTGATCCCATGGATGACGCTCAGAAGGAAGATGGACAGGACCCCGAAGCCCACAAAAATGAGCATCAGCGGCCGGTAGGAGCCGAACAGGTCAAAGCCCGCGCCGATCGCGAAGATGCCGATGCCGCTCCCGGCGGTGCTAAGGAGCGAGACGATCGAGAATGCGGAGCTGTACTGCGAGTTGCCGTACACGCTGCGCGTGACGACCGAGAGGCCGACGGCGCAGAACGAGTAGAGGGCGCCGAACAGGAAGACGGCGGCGACAAGGACGGCGTGCGAAGTCGGAAGCGTCGAGAGAACGAGGCAGGCGGCGACGCTGACGCCGATCATGATCTGTGAGGCTTTGATCGAGCCGACGCGGTCCGTCAGGAAGCCGATCAGGAATTTGAAAAGGATATTCGCGACCATCGAGACAGACAGGAGCGTGGCGCCGAAGGCGCTGCTCATCCCGATGGACTCGGCGTAACCCACGATGTGGTTGCTCATGCCGGAGACCATGTTCGGGAGAAACGTCGCGACGGCGCACAGCGCAAAGAGCAGGGAGGCGAGACGGAATGCGGGGAAGCGCGCGGCGTCGTCCTGCTCTTCCCATTTGTCCGACAGGTTCGGCGCGTGGCCGTAAGGGAGAAGGCCGACTTCCCTGGGATCAAGCTTTACGCAGAAAAGGGCTGGCAGCGTGAACAACACAGTCAGCACCGCGAGGATCACGTAGGAAGTCTTGTAGCCGAAGCGGCTGATGCAGGCGGCAAGGACGGGCGAAAACACCGCGCCCCCGACGCCCGAAAAGCTTGAAATAATGCCGGTGATCGCGCCGCGGCTCGCCTCAAACCAGTTGCCGATGATGATCGTGACGATGGTGAAGTAATACATGGAGCAGCCGGCGCCCTTGAGCGCGCCGAGCAGGTTGAGCTGCCACACGGACGACGCGAACGCCATGAGGAAGGAAGACGCGCTGTACAGCACCATGCCCGCGAAAACCATGGGGCGCAGACCGAACTTTTTCATCAGGCGGATGCTCAGCGGCGCCATGAGGCCCGTGAAGAGATTGCAGAGCGTGGAATGCACGGAGATCGCGCCGCGCCCGGTGCCGAGCGCCTCCGCGACCGGCGTGAGGAACACGCCGTAGGCATTGGTCAGGCCGACCGTCGCGACGACCATGCACGCACAGCATGCGACCGTCAGGATGTACGGGCGGAAAGTCTTTTTCTGGGCTCTTTCATCGGACATGTGAATTCTCCCGGCCGGGCTGCTTCCGGCCTAAAGTGCGGTCCTTATTCCTCTCCGAAGATCTTCGTGCGCGCGGGCATGAGTGCGGAGATCAGGATCTGGCCGAAGATCAGGCAGCAGATCACTTCGCCGGCGCCGACCGTCAGCATCTGGAACGGAATGCCGCCCGGGATGTGGTAGGCGAACGTCAGGACCGGAGGGATGATCAGCGCATTGGAGATGATCGGCGGAATGCTGCAGAGCCAGCGGCTTTTGCGAAGCATTCTCGTGCCGACCGCGCCGAGAAGCGTCGCCAGCGTGCCGAAAATGATGTCAAAAATGTTGCCGCTGAACAGGATGTTGCTGAGAAGGCATCCGATCGTCAGTCCGGGGACGGCCGCCGGCGTGAAGAACGGCAGAACCGTCAGCGCTTCCGAGAAGCGGACCTGGATCGCGCCGTTCGCGAGGTCGAAGCCCGCCGCGATGCCCGTGAGGACGACATAGATCGTGGCGATCATCGCCGCTTGTGTGAGGAATAGTGTCTGGTTTTTCTTCATCTTTCGCTCCTTTAGTTTTGTGATGAGTGGGAAGGAATTAACACTCGCCGCCTTGCGGGTAGGCTTTGACGGTACCGGCTGTTTCGGGCGTCTGCGCCGCACGCCGGTCGTCCGCTGTCGCAAAAACGGCACGTGTTGTAAAATAGCACTGTCGGAACAGGTTTGTCAAATTTGATGTCAAAATATAAGGATAATAAAAAATAATGATGGAACAAATGTCCTTGTTTGATACGGAAGTCTCCCAGCCGCTCGCGTCGCGGCTCCGCCCTCGCACGCTCGAAGAGTTCGCCGGCCAGACGCACCTCATCGGCCCGGGCAAAGTACTCCGCCGCCTGATCGAGAGCGACCAGATCTCCTCGATGATCTTCTGGGGCCCGCCCGGCGTCGGCAAGACCACGCTCGCGCAGATCATCGCGCACCGGACGCGCTCGGAATTCGTCAACTTTTCCGCCGTCACAAGCGGCATCAAGGAGATCCGCACCGTGATGCAGCAGGCGGAGGACAACCGACTGATGGGCATGCGGACGATCGTCTTCGTCGACGAGATCCACCG
>DJXE01000127.1 GCA_002449595.1 Lachnospiraceae bacterium UBA7012 | reverse complement strand
CCACCTTGCCGTAGAGCTCGGAGGTCGACGCCTGGTAGATCCTCGTCTTCTTCGTGAGGCCGAGGATCCGCACCGCCTCGAGCACGCGCAGCACGCCGAGCGCGTCGACGTCCCCGGAGTACTCCGGCACGTCAAAGCTCACCTGCACATGGGACTGCGCCGCGAGGTTGTAGATCTCGTCCGGCTGCGTCTCCCCGATGATGCGGATGAGCGACGAGGAGTCCGACAGGTCCCCGTCATGGATCTTCACGAGCCCCTTCTCCAGAAGGTGGTCGATCCGCGCCGTGTTCGAGATCGAGGCGCGCCGCGTGATCCCGTGCACCTCATAGCCCTTCTCGAGCAGCAGCTCCGCTAAAAAGGAGCCGTCCTGCCCGGTAATTCCAGTAATCAGAGCAACTTTTGACATCTTATTCTGAACCTCCAGGATTTGGATAATAATATACAGAATTGTTCGGGAAAAGCGTTTCCGCCCCCCCTCCAGCGATCTCACAGTCAAATAGTCCCATATTTCATGGGGCGTGTCAAACGCGCATCATTGCTCCTGCCAGGCGAAGCAGGCGTCCAGGACCGCGCGCGCCATCGGCACCGCGTAGCCGCCGCCGCTGCCCGCGCCCTCCAGGATCACGGTCACCGCGAACTGCGGATCCTCCGCCGGCGCGTAGCCCGTAAACCAGGCGTGCGACGCACTCGGGTCCGCGTCGCTAAACTCGGCGGAGCCCGTCTTGCCGGCCGCCGTGTAGCCGTAGCCCTGCAGCTTCGTCGCGGTTCCCTCCTTAACGACGTCTTCCATGAGAAGCCGCATCTGCGCCGCCGTATCTTCCTCCATGACCCTGCGGTACTCCGCAGGCTTCGTCTCCCGGATCACTTCGCCGCTCGCCGTCCGCACGCTCTGCACGACGTAGGGCCGCATGACTACGCCGTCGTTCGCGACCGCAGCAGTGATCAGGTTCAGGTGCAGCGGCGACATCGAAGTCGTCCCCTGCCCGATCGCGACCTGCAGCATCTGCGCCGTCGGGGTATCTGCGGCGAGGTCTACGCTCGAGCGCGCCGAGGGCAGCTCAAACGGCAGGTCCTCGCCGAACATCATATTCTTGAGAAATGCGGCATATTTGGTCTTGTCCAGAGAGAGGCCGATATTCGCAAAAGAGGCGTTGCACGACTTCGCGAACGAAGTCCGGAAGTCCACCTGCCCGTGGCTCTGGTTGTGGTAGCAGTGGATCGTCTCCCCATCCGCCGTAAACGTCCCGTTACAGCTGTAGCTGTAGGAGGCCGTCTCCTCCGGGTGCTCCCGGATGAACTCCGCGGCGTCGAGGATCTTGAACGTGGAGCCCGGCGGGTACATGCCCTGCGAGGCGCGGTTAAGGAGCGTGCCGGACGCGTTGTCCGCAAGCAGCCCGCTCCATAGCTCGCGGATCTGGTTCGGGTCGTAGTCCGGCTTGGACACCATCGCAAGGATCTTCCCGGTCGAGGGCTCCGAGACGACGATCGCGCCGCGGTAGATCCCCATCGCGTCCGACGCCGCCTGCTGGATCTTCGGCACCAGCGTCGTCACCACTTCGTTGCCCGGATACTTCTCTCCGCTGCGCTCATGCTCCGCCTTCTCGGACAGCGGGATCCCCGACCGGACGAGGTCGTAGTCCTCCGCCTTCTCGATGCCCGCCTTCCCGTAGACGGAATAGCCCACGACGTGCGCGAAAAGACTGCCGTACGGATAATCGCGGTACTCACTCCCGTCTGCATTCGTGAGCGTCTGCGCGAGGACGTCGCCGTCCTCCGCGAGGATCTTCCCCCGCGTGTTCTGCTCCAGGATGAGCTGCTCGCGCCCGTTGTAGTCATTGGCGAACAGTTCCCTGCTGTTCACGAGCGCGTACCGGCACAGATAGAACGTCATCGCGGCAAACAGCACGAGCACCGCGGCGGCCGTCACATAGATGCCGCGGCGGGTGACGTGCTTTTCTTCCTTCGTGCGGGTGGCGTGTTCAATAGTCGTCTTCATGGAACGTCACCTCCCCGAATTCTCTCATATCAATATAATCCGGATCGCGCCAGCTTTCCGCATCGACCGGCTCGTCCGCCTCTCTGCGGTAATCCTGTCTGCGCCGGTCATCTGATTCACCCAGATTATCATTCTTTCTTTGGTATTCTGATCTTCGCCACTCATCCTGTTCACTCAGGTTCTCATTTTCTCTTCGATATTCTGACCTGCGCCATTCACCCGGGTTCCCGTTTTCTCTGCGGTATCCCGGTTTACGTCTGCCGTTCGACACCATTTGCGGTTCCGGCATCTCTTCAGGCATGTTATCGAAAGATATCTCCTCAATAGGAAGATCATCTGTTGCATAAATATCCTCGGCCGGCGCCGGGACTTCCGGCGGCAGGCCTGCGGAGGCGCGCCGCTCTCTCTCGAACCGCTCCTCGAAGGCTTCGATTCGCTCCTTCTGCAGGATCTCCATGATCTGGACGATCGTGAAAAGCAGGATGGACGCCATCACGCTGCTCCCGCCGTAACTCACGAAGGGAAGCGTCACGCCGGTCAGCGGGATGAACTTCGTCTCGCCGCCGATCGTGAGGAACGTCTGGAAGATGTACATCACGCCGGCGCCGTAGGCCAGCATCTGGCAGTACTTGTCCGCCATGTTGAGGGCGAGCCACAGGATCAGGAGAAATGAGATGACGCAGATCACGATCAGGCTCACCGCGGCGGCGAGCCCCATCTCTTCCGCGATCGCCGCGAAGATGAAGTCGGATTCAACGTAAGGAATGTTCTCCGGCGCGCCCTGCCGCAGGCCTGCGCCGAAGACGCCGCCGTAGCTGATCGCGAACAGGGACTGCGTGATCTGGTAGCCCACGGACTCGATCACGCTCCAGGGATCCAGGAACGCCTGCATGCGCACCCGCACGTGCCGGAACAGGGCGAGGCACACCAGGAAGCCGGCGCCGCCGGCAAAGATGCCCGTGAAAAGATAGGCGAAGCTCCCCCGCGCGACGAACATCATGAGGACGAGCGCCGCATAGAAGATCGCGCCGCTCCCGAGGTCTCTCGAGAGAATGAGGATCCCGACGTGCGCGAGTCCGACCGCCGCGATGATGAGATCCTTGCGCCGCTCGTTCTCCGTCTGCTCCGCCAGGGAGGCGGCCGCAAAGAACAGGAACGTGAGCTTCGCGAACTCCGAGGGCTGGAACGTCACGCCGAAGAAGGACCAGGTCAGCTTGGAGCCGTTGGTTGCAGTCCCGAGGAGCAGCACCGCCGCAAGTAAGACAATTCCCAGTCCGCCGGTCAGGAGCGTAAATTCACGCAGCCCGTCGAGCGCTTTTCTAAGAAAAGGAAGAAGCAGCGCGGCCGCGAGGCAGATCGTCACGATCGCGAACTGGCGCACCGCGAGGTACAGCGACAGGCGCGTCTGGATGACCGTTCCCACCGCGAGCATCATGCACATATTCCGGAACAGGAGGTGGTCCCCCTTCTCAAAGAGCAGGCGGAACAAAAGACATGCTCCGAGCAGGACCGCCGCCTGCAGCCCTCCCAGATAGAAATAGCTCCTCAGCTTCATCGCGGCGCCCAGCGTTCCGTAGGACGCGCCCATGAAGATGACGATCAGCGCGATCTGGACGCCTCCCAGCACGCCGCTGAATGCGCGGTATCCGTCGCTCTCCCCGCTGCGCACCGCCTCGATCCGGGCGCGCAGAAGGAACACGGACAGCAGCGCGAAAAGCATCAGGTCCCCTGCAATCAGATATTTTGATAAGGCGAGCACATATACCCGCATGTCTTCTACCGCTCCGCGGCGCGCCGCGCCGTCAGAGTGCTCCCTTTCTGTAATGTCCCGTCGTGTATTTCTCTACCGGGAACGGCTTGCGATCTGCGCCGGGCTCCGCACTTCCATCGCGCCCCGGCATCCCGTTCCGATAGTATGCCGCGATCTCGCCCGCGAGCGCCGGCGCCTCGTCCGTGAAGCACACGAGAAGGCCGTCCGCGGCGCGCACCGCGCTGTCCGAGAGCGCAGCGTGGAGCGAGAGCGGAACGCTGTTGAAGATCACATTGTGGCACAGGTCGCGGTCCCTGCCGCAGACACAGCGCACCGGGAAGGTCTCTCCCATCCGGTCCCGGATCTGCAGGAACGCGTCCCCGTTTCCTTTACACTGTCCCGAAGTCTTCCGGACACAGCCCGCGCTGATCATCATCGGCGCGCGGCCGTAGACCGTCAGGATCGCTTCTCCGGAGATCTTTTCATAGAGCTGCGCGCACTCCGGTCCTGCGAGCTCCAGCGGAACGACGCTGCCGTCCGCGTACCGCCCGATGACCTTCGCGGAGGAGCTGTTCCAGCAGTAGACGGAGTGGTCCGTGACGATGCTGCCGGTATAGCCGTGCTCCCGCAGGAAGACGAGTTCTTCCACCGTGCGCACGAACGCGCCGTCAAACGCGCCTCGCTTTAGGCTATCACAGGCCTGTTCCATCCATCTCCGCGACCCATCCCGGAAGATCTGGGGGAAGCCGAGATATCTCTTCGTCCCGTCCGACGTCTCCGCGGACTCCTCCCGCAGCGCGTCGTAGTCGAGGACCAGGACGTCCGGCTTCTTCGCGAGGACTGCCTTGGCCTGCGCTGCATTCGTGACCGCGCACCAAAGTTTCTGCGCCCCGCGATCTTCGCTGTTCCTACCCTGATCGTTTCGTTCTTCGCTGCCGAGGTTCTGCTCTTCGCCACCCAGGCCTTCCGCCTTGTTCTGACTGGCCTGGCCGGCCTCCTGCCGCCGGGCACTCCGCTCAGCCGCATCCGCCTCGCGGCACGCGGCGTAGAGGTTCTCCAGCGCGCTTCTCCGGAGCGCGTTCAGGCTGCTGACCGGCAGGAAAATATCATGCCCCGCCGAGACGGAGAGATTGTCAAATTGGAAGAAGGAACCGCCGGTCTTGCGCAGTCTCTCTTCGATCTGCTCCGCCGTGAGCGGGCGGCTCAGCGCCTCCTGCACGATGTCGCCGGACGCGGAGGCGGTGATGCCTTCTTTCGTCCAGACCGTCAGCTGCGCCGGCGCGCCGGGGATGAACGCCGCCTCGCCGTCTGCAGGCAGCTGAAGGGGCTTCGACAGGTACTGCTCGCGGATCTTCTTCACGAGGTCGTCGTCCGTGCCCGCGTAGCCGGGCTTGTCGATCGTCACCATCGAGCGGCCGTTTCTCACGTGATAGTAGCCGCCGGAGAGCTCCGCGCGGATATAGAGATGCCGCAGCATGTCTTCGTCTTCCGGGTCGACCTTCCACGGCTGAGGCCGTCCCTTGCGGTCCCACTCGTAATACCGGTCAATGTATTTGCGGTAGACGGACGTGACGCCGGCGGCGTACTCCGGGCTCTTCATTCTTCCTTCGATCTTGAAGGAGTCGATCCCGGCGTCCATCAGTTCCGGCAGGATGGGAAGGACGTACATGTCCTTCATCGAGAGCGGATAGCTGTCGGAGGCACGGCCCCGCCCGTCAGCCGGGCTTTGCTTCCGATCCCCGCGGTTTCCGCGACCGCCCTGTGAGGTGGTCTCTCCACCGGAAAGGACGTCATACGGCAGCCGGCAGGGGCCGGCGCATCTGCCGCGGTTCCCGCTCCTTCCGCCGAGGAAGGATGAGAACAGGCATCTGCCCGAGTAGGCGTAGCACATCGCGCCGTGGATGAAGGCCTCGATCTCGATGCCTTCCGCCTTCATCAGTTTGATCTCTTCGAGGGACAGCTCCCGCGCGGGCACGATGCGCACGGCGCCGAGCTCCTTCAGGAGATGCACCGCCTCCTTCGTCGCAGAGGACATCTGGGTGCTCGCGTGCAGCGGCAGGCCGGGGCAGGCTTCGTGGAGTCTCCTTAATACGCCGAGATCCTGGACGATCACGCCGTCGAGGCCGCGCTCGTACATGGACCGGACGAACGCCACCGTCTCTTCCAGCTCACTTTCTCTCGTGAGGACGTTGGCTGTCAGATAGATCCTTTTCCCGAAGAGATGGGCGTAGTCGAGCGCCTCCCCGAGTTCTTCCTGCGTGAAATTATTCGCGTAGGCGCGCGCGCCGAAGCGCTGTCCCGCCAGGTACACGGCGTCCGCGCCGGCTGCGACCGCACCTTTAAAAGCTTCCATGCTGCCCGCAGGCGCAAGCAGTTCTCCAACCATTCGATCAACTTCTCCTTATTTCCGGCCTCCGGTTCCCGGGAACCGCCGCCCTGAAAGGAAAGAGCCGCCTCACGGCAGCCCTCCTGTTTCCTGTCTCTTTTGTGCGCGGAACGTCCGGACCCGGCCGCCGCACTCTGTGAAATACTCAGTTCTTCGCGCTGCCTTTCAGCGAACTGAGTTCCGTCTCCAGACGGATGATCTTCTTCGCGTCCTCGCCGCTTGTCTCCTGCAGTGCCTTCAGGCTCTTCTCCGCGTTCTCCATCTTGATCTGCGTGGAGATGAGCTCGTGCTTGATGTCGTACAGGTCCTTCTCCTTCTGCGCGGCCTCTTCCTTCAGGAGGTTGTTCTGCTTCTGCATCTTGAAGTAGTCGTCCGCGAGATTGATCTGCATGAGCACGGTCTGGAGATCGAGCGGCAGCCTCTTGTAGCCCTCGTCCTTCTCCAGCTCGGAGATCTTCGCGTTCAGGTAGGACGCGATCTTCTGCAGGTATTCTTCGCTCTCATATCCGCTGAGTGTATATACTTTGCCGCCGATGATGACTTCGGCATCCGTTTTTTCTGTTGACATGACCCCTCCTGAATGAGACCCGCCCGGAGTCCCGCTATAAACACTACCCTAAATAATACTACGAAACCTTCCGCGGATGAAGCATCTTTTTCACGCTCCTGCCCCCTCCGGGACGTCGAGTCCGAGGTGCCGGTAGGCCGCGGGCGTCGCCACGCGTCCACGCGGCGTGCGGTTAATGAGTCCATGCTGCAGAAGATAAGGCTCCAGCACATCTTCGATCGTGCCGGCGTCCTCTCCGATCGAGGCCGCGAGCGTGTCCAGTCCCGCCGGGCCGCCGCCGAACTTCTCGATCAGGGCGAGGAGGAAGTTCCGGTCGGAGCGGTCGAGGCCCATCTTGTCGACGTCCATGATGTCGAGCGCCGTCTTCGCGACCTGCTCGGTGATCACGCCGTCGTAGCAGACCTGCGCGTAGTCGCGGACTCTCCGGAGCATCCGGTTCGCGAGACGCGGCGTGCCGCGGCTTCTCTTCGCCATTTCGGCCGCGCCCTTCTTCTCCAGTTCCACCTCGAGCACCTTGGCGGAGTGAAGCAGAATGGTCTCCAGTTCCTCATTCGTGTAGTACTCGAGCCGGTGGATCAGGCCGAAGCGGTCGCGGAGCGGCGCAGACAATAGTCCTGCGCGCGTCGTCGCACCGATCAGCGTGAACTTCGGCAGTTCCAGGCGGATCGACTTCGCGGCGGCGCCCTTGCCGATCAGGATGTCGATCGCGAAGTCCTCCATCGCGGGATACAGGACCTCCTCCACCTGCTTGTTCAGCCGGTGGATCTCGTCGATGAACAGCACGTCCCCTTCCTTGAGGCCGTTCAGGATGGCGGCCATCTCTCCCGGCTTCTCGATCGCCGGGCCGCTGGTGACGCGGATGTTCACGCCCATCTCATTGGCGATGATCCCCGACAGCGTCGTCTTGCCAAGTCCGGGCGGGCCGTAGAGCAGGACGTGGTCCAGCGGCTCCCCTCTTTGCTTCGCGGCCTCGATCGAGATCGCGATGCTGTCCCGGATCTTCTTTTGCCCAATATAGTCATCGAGTTTCTGCGGCCGCAGGGACCCCTCGATCCCCTTGTCCTCCTCGGTGAATGTCGTCTCTATCATGCGGCGTTCCATGCGCTCGTCACTCCTCACCCATCAGGCGCGGCCGGTATTCTAATGCCAACGCGGCCGG
>DJXE01000164.1 GCA_002449595.1 Lachnospiraceae bacterium UBA7012 | reverse complement strand
ATTTTTTCAATATCAAAGGCCATGGTTTGCCTCCTCAATCCGTAATCACTCCGTCCCGGCGGAGAATCTCGTGATACAGCGCCGGAACTGTTTTCGCGTGTTCGCCGCGGATGTAGTGGCTCTTGCCGCCGTCCGCGACGGTCCGCGCGAGGATCGTCTTCCACGGGCGGAAGTAGTATCTAGGGTCGCTCTTCTTGTCGGGCGCCTTGCTGTAGTCGTCGCTGTCCGTGATGTCCATGAGGTCGAAGACGGCCGTGTGGAAGTGGACGATCTTTTCGCCGCGCTGCTTCGCGACGTTGCGCGCCATGGCGAGCGCCTTGAGGTAAACCTCGGGGCCCGCGACCGCGGAGCCGAAGTCCAGGAAGACGCCGTTTTCCAGCTTTGTGATCGTCTGCGTGTAGACGAGGAAATCGTTGTAGGAGCAGATGCCCATCGCGGCGCCGTCGCAGTTCGGGTGCTCGTGGATGATGTCGTTGCCGATGCCGATGTGCACAGTGCAAGGTACCTGCAGATGGTAGCCCATCGCGAGCACGCTCTTTTCGCGGTTCGGGAAGTTGTTTTCCCAGATGTACTTGCCGACGGCCTCGCCCCAGCCGATGCCCTCGGCCGCGCCGGCCTTGATCGCCTCGTTGATGAGGCCGGTCTCGTTCCAGAGGCCGAACTGGCCCTCACTGATGTACTTCGCGACGCTCTCGCACGTCTCCCCGATCAGCGCAAGCTCAAAATCATGGATCGACCCCGCGCCATTCGTCGCGAAATGCGTGACCAGTCCGCGCTTCATCAGGTCGATCATGAGCGCGCCGTTGCCGGTCCGGATCACGTGGGCGCCGTACATCATGAGCACCGCCGCGTCGTGTTCGCGCCGCGCGCGCACGATCGCATCCGCAAGTTCCGGAATCGCAGGATGAGAAAAGGTCGGTTCCAACGCCGCAGTTTTCACTGCCTCAGAGGCTTCCGGGGCCGCTTCCTGCCCGAGCGCGGGAATGAGCACCTTGCCGAGCTGTACGTCATGGATCCGCTCCTCCAGCGGCAGCAAGTTCAGCTGCGAACGATCAAACATGGGATATGGCATAATCTGATTCCTCCAAAATATGTGTTGTCGCGGTACCGCGGCATGTCGTTCATTCGCGAACTGCCGGCATCCGCGTGTCTCATACGGACGCCGACGTTATCGCGCATCGCAACATCCGCTTATCTTACAAACATCCGCCATCCGCTCATCCGCGAACGGCCGGCGTCATCCTTAATTACTTGTAGTCAAGCAGCCGCATCAGCTCCTCGGGCTGCGAAAAGTCCGGCGCAATGGCCCGCGCACCGGCCACGATCAGGCGGCCGCGCTTCCACTCGTTGATGCCGGTCCGGGTGTCTTCGTTTGTCGCGACGCCGATCGCGAGGCCGCCGCGCTCCGCGACGAGCTGCACTTCGACGTAGCCGTCGCCGAACGAGATGAGCTCGCTCGGGTCGATGCCTTCCTTTTCGAGAAGGTCCTCAATGACCATCGCCTTGATCTCCCGAATCTCGCTCTCCTTGCGGTTCACGGAGAGGTCGTCACGCGCGCCGAACACGCCGCCGTCAAAGAGTTCGTCGATCTTCAGGAGCTGTGCCTCGCGCTGGACGTCCGCATCATCGGTGCCGCTGGCCACAAGGCAGTGGATCCCCTTTTCCCGGAGCATTGTGATAAACTGGCGGCTGCCAGGCACGATCCAGTCGTCCGGATCGATGGTTCCCGCCGCGAGGCCTTCCTTGCGGTCATGGATGCGGATCCCGAGGCGCCGCAGGTATTCGGTCTTGTACTCGATCGGTTCCAGCGGGGTGCCGCCGCGCTTTCTCACTTCTTCCGCGAGGCGGATGCACTGGAAGATCGTCTGCTTGCCGGTCAGGTCCGTGACGAAGAGCCGGACCAGGTCCTCGAGCTCCTCGTGCGTCTCTTCCTGCGCGACTTCCTCGAGCACCTGCGTAAAATACGGGATCATGATGCCCTGCCACCCTTCGCGGATCAGGCTGACCGTTCCGTCGAAGTCAAACAGCGCGTACCGGATCTTGTAGTCCGCCGGGTTCCACTCGCGGACGATCTCTACAAACGGCTGGTTCTTGTTTTCTGTCTGCAATCTCTCCTCCTGTCTGTGCCCGGCGGGCGGCAAGGTACCTTCCCACCTCGCCGCCCGACCCGGGCAGTTATCATTTCACGCCTTACTCACCACAAGAATGCCATAATTGCACGGCAGCGTGAGCTCGATCTCGTATCCGGCCTGCTGGCCGTTTTCGCCGGCTTCCTGCCTGCGGATGACCTGCGCCTCGCGGACCTCGCCCGTCATGGTGTCGCAGACTTCCGGCACGCCGCCTTCCGTCGCGATGAACGCATGGATCGTCTCCGGCTCACTGCCATAATTCATGAAAAGCGTATTCCGCTCGCCATCTTTCAGGTACCTTGTAAACAGCACGCCGCTCAGGTCCTCGCCATCGTGCAGGTACGGGTCGATCAGGTAGTCCGGGTAGCACGGATGGTTGTTGGTCGTCCGCGCGGTACCTTGCGTAATGCGGACCGGCTGCGGGATCGTCTCGCGGAGCGTCATGTCGAGCGCGTCCTTCTCCTCCGGGACGAGCGCCACGAGATGGCCGCTCTTATTGATCTGCGTCATGCACTCGCGGACCGCCGCATCTTCCTCCGCACGCATGCCAAACTGCGGCATTGCGTCGATCACGATGACTTTGCCGCCGGCCTGTGCGAAATCGCGGGCGAGCTGCGCCGCCTCGAGCGGAAGCACCTCGCAGAAAGGCAGGATCAGCGCGGAGAACTGCTGTCCGGACTTCTTGTTCAGAATGATCGGGGCCGCGCCGTCTTCCGCGGGAGAAATGCCGGATGCCGGGCGGAAATCCTTTTCATAAGGATAGGTCGTCTTGCAGACCGCGAAATTCTCCGTCGCATCCTGATGGATCATGTCGTAGCTGATGTTCTCGGACTGCAGGTGGTTCAGCAGGAGCTGCGTCTCGCGGTCGATTTCGGCCGCCCGCGCGTCCTTCGTCAGCGCGCCGTAGCCGAACGCGTGCGTGAACTGCGGATCCGGGATGTAGTGCCGCCAGAAGCTCTCGATCGGCAGGTAGACGAGGACGTTTTCCTCGTTGATGCCGCCGGTCATCGCGTAGTGCAGGCGGCGGATCATCGCGTTGCCGTCCTTCTGGCGCGGCCAGCCCTGCCACTGGAAGAACTGTGACGGCGGCCAGTCGTTTTTGCGCGCGCCGCGGTCGCTGTAGAAGAAGCCGTGGTTGATGATCGTCTGCATGCCCTGCTGGAACATCCAGGTGCAGATGCGCGTGTACTCGTCGAACGTCATGTCCCAGCCGCAGCCCGCGAAAACTTCGACCGCCGTCTGCGGAAGGCCGTAGGAATGCGCGGCGGCCGAGGTGAACTTGATGTTCAGGCTGCCGATGCCCTTGCCGAGGTGGTCGGCGCCGCCGACGTCCATCATGCGGTACTGCCGCAGGTAGTCGCCACTGTAGCGCGCGTGGCCCATGAGCGTCTCCTCACCGAGCAGATGCGCGAAAAACTTCAGATCATGCGCCTTGCACCACTTGTAAAGCTCGCCGAAATAATTCTGCTGGTACATGTACGCGACCGTGTCGAGATAGTGCATCTTCACGCGGCCGGCCTCGCCGCCCTTCGCCTCGCCGGGCAGCATCAGGCAGTACATCTTCTTGCGGACGTCGTATCCCCAGCGCTCCTCAAACGTGCGCGCAAAATCGCGGCTCCACACGATCGCGTGGCACATTCTCGTCTCGTCGTTGAAGACAGTCGTGATCTCCTTGCCGAACGAATCCGCGAAATGCTCATAATACAGGTCATACGTGGACTTCAGGAACGCGCGCGTCGCCTCGGCATTGATGTAGCTGACCTGCTCGTTGCCGTCGTACTCGTAGAGGTCGGCGTTCACGCGGTACAGATACGCCGTGCACTCCCTCTCCGCCTGAAAAACAATTTCCGGCCCGAACATCGTGTACTTCACATACTTCGAGAGGTCGATCTCCTCAAGCGTCTCGCTGTCGACGATCGTGATGTTCAGCGCTGGCGCATCCTTCGCCGCAAGATCCGTCGTCGGATCCAGCATGATGCCGGACGTCGGCGTTTCTCCCTCGAATCTCCTCGTCTGTCCGTGAAAAAGTTCTCCCGCCGGAATCACAACTTTCTCGATCGTGACGAACTGTTCGCGGTAGTTTTCGTCGCGCGGGATGGTCTGGTCGCGCGTGCCGGCCGGCCAGTCGATCTCGTCGTAGAGCCACAATTTCTCATTGTGCGCCTTCTTGTAGTCGACGACGGTCTTCATGTCGCGGAACCAGCCCTCGCCGAGGTAGTCGCCGATGTAGCCCTCGCCGCCGTTTCTTCTCGCGTGCGGGTTGGACGCCGTGACGCCGACGGACGCCATGAGATCCATCTGACGGTTCAGCTCGTCGGTCTCCAGCTTGTCGTTCCAGAACCAGAGCGGCACTTCCGCCTCTTCCAGCTCGGTGTATGCCTGCGGGTCTTTCCAGATCTCTTTGTTCATATGGTGGTGGGCCCTCCTTACCCCTTAGTATTCAGCTTTGTTACCTTAGTGTATCTGTTCAGAACCTCCGGTTCCGAACAGATACGCATCCCGCCCATTCCGATTTTGCTGCGCAAAAGGGCGGGATGCTCACCCCTGTACGTTTTCGTACGCCCTCAGCAGCGAGTGCTTCGGGCTGTGATGAGGATTCATAACTTAGTTTACTATATCTTACTTGGAAAATGTATGTGTTCTGGCACCTGAGGGAGCGTCCGTGTTGATCTGGCGGGAAATGCTTTTCCAGAGAATGCTGTGTGATATAATTGGGAAAGCGGTGAAAAGCCGCTGAAAAGCGCAAATTTTGACGGAAAGGAGTGACAGCAGATGCAGTTTTCACCTGAAGTTCTGGCGGTCGCGGAGGACATGGTCTCGCGCCGCAGGTATATTCATCAGCACCCGGAGCTTTCTTTCGAGGAGTTTGAGACGACGGCGTATATTGAGAATCGGCTCAAGGAAATCGGCGGTTATGAGATCAAGCGGATCACGAAGACCGGGCTCATCGCGGACCTGAAGGGGGGACATCCCGGCAAGCGCATTGCGCTCCGCGCGGACATTGACGCGCTGCCGATCACGGAGGAGACGGACGTCCCGTTCCGGTCGGAGAATCCGGGCGTCATGCACGCGTGCGGCCACGATGCGCATGCGGCGACGATGCTGACGCTGGCGAAGCTCCTTTATGATAAGAAGGAATCGCTTCACGGCGATGTTCGGCTGATCTTCCAGTTTGGCGAGGAGCAGCCGCCGGGAGGCGCGAAGCCGATGGTGGAGGCCAGCGCGATGGATGGTGTGGATGAGGTTTTCGGGCTGCACTACACTTCTTCGTATCCGACGGGCAAGATGTGCATCCGCGAGGGCGCCGTCACGAGTGCGGTGGACCGGGTGGATATCAGTGTTTTCGGCAAGGGCGGGCACTCTTCCACGCCTGAGATCACGGTGGATCCCATCGTCATGAGCGCGCAGATCATTCTTGCGCTGCAGACGATCGTTTCGCGCAGGATCTCGGCGCTTGATTCCGCGGTTATTTCTGTGTGCATTCTGAATGCGGTCAGCTCTTCCTACAACGTCATTCCGGACGAGGTGCGCATGACGGCTTCGATCCGCACGTTCAGCGAGGAAGTTCGCAGCGCGATGCCGGGGCGCATCGAGGCGATCCTGAAGGGCATCACCGAATCCGCGGGCGGCAGCTACAAGATGAATTACCTGTTCGGCTACGATTACGTCATCAATGACAAGCAGATAACGGCGGATGTGAAGAAGCTGATCTGTGATGTTTTCGGCGAGGATGCGGCGATCGACGTCAAGCCGTTCATGGGAAGTGAGGATTTCTCGGCGTTCCTGGCCAAGGCGCCGGGCTACTTCCTCTGGTGCGGCGCCGGCAATCCGGAGATCCACGCGGACGTGCCGCATCACAACGCGCTCTACAAGCTCGATGAGGAAGCGATGAAGTATGGCGCGGAGTACTTTTATCGGCTTGTGCTGAGGAGGTTGGGGGCGGAGTGACGCGGTCGCTCTTCTCTAAATTTCAGTAGATTTGATTCACGGCGGCGGATGCCATGCCTGGGGGCGCGGCGCTCGCTGCCGTTTTTTGAAGGAAAATGAGCGGAAGAATTTACGGGTATCTTCGGGGGGCCAAGGCCTCGGAGATTACAAAGAAAGCGGATTGTCTGACGGAGGCGGGCGTTCCTGCCGGAGATGTTTTTGCGGATATTAAAGTGCGGGAAGGCGCAGCGGAGCCGGCAATTCCGGGGCATGTTTATCCTATGGCGAATGGCTCTCCAGCTTCCGGGGAGCTCCGCGCGTTTCGCGGGCTTCTGAATCGGCTTGAGCCCGGAGATACTGTTATCATCTGTGGGTTGAATGATCTTGGATGCAGTGCAGCGCAGATTCTTTCCAGTTTGGAGCAGATCTGTGCGGAGAACGAGGCGGTTATTCGGGTGCTGTCGTTGGAAAAAGATGTGGCTTCTGAGATGCATTCAAGCTCAGGCAATCATATTGATTCTAATCGTGACGCGACCGAAGATATAACTCCTGAAATGCCTCTTAGTAACGAGAAAGATGCGCTGCTGAAGAGCGACTTCATTCTGCAAGTCCTTCGGGAAGTTGTCGGTGCGGAGCGGACGTTCCGGCGGAAGCAGCAGGCGGAGGGCATCGCGGAGGCGCGCGACAAGGGAATCCGCTTCGGGCGGCCGTCCAAGGCGCTGCCGGACAATTATTTTCATGAGTATCAGAAATGGCGCAAGGGCAAGACGACGATCGCCGAGGCTGCGAAAGCTTGCGGGATGACGCCGTCGCGTTTCTATTATCAGGCGAAGAAGTTCAGGAAATCGGCGGGTATTTGAGAAGTTCAGGAAATCGCCGATATTTGAGAAGTTCACGAGATCGACGGTATTTGAGAAGTTAAGAAAAACAACAGGTATGTAAGATGAAGATTACTGCCGACAGCCGCGAGGGGCGGATTCTGAAGATCGTTGGGGTAGTGCTTTTCGCGGCTGTGATGCTGCTTCTGTCGGGCGTGCTGTACTTTCACTTCAGGAAGGTGCCGGCCGTGGCGACGGGGGAGACCTTTTCTAATGAGGATTTTGGGCTTGATACGTGGGTCAGTCCGTTTGATGCGGATGGCGACGGCGTCGACGATCAGACGGATGTGCTTCAGAGTGCGCGCGATTATCTGGCCACGAATCCGAAGTACGAGAGCCGCTACTACTTGACGGGCTACCCCGATGACGAATACGGGGTCTGCACGGATGTTGTTGCGTTTGCGCTGCGCGGGGCCGGCTACGACTTGCAGGCGCTGGTCGACGCGGACATTCGCGCGAACCACGACGGGTACGCTGACGAAGCGCCGGATCCGAACATTGACTTCCGGCGCGTGCGGAATCTTCTGGTCTTTTTTCAGCATATGAGTGGGGATGACGGCGGTGCGCTCGCCTGCATGTCTCTCTCCTGCGATCCGCAGGAAATCAAATCCTGGCAAGGTGGCGACATCGTCATCTTTGACAATCACATTGCTATCGTCTCTGACAGGCGGAACCGTGACGGTGTCTGCCTGATTCTGCATCATGCAAATCCTTTTCAGCTGTCTTTTGAAGAAGACAGGCTGTCCAAGTATGGGGAAATCCTTGGGCATTTCCGCTTGATTCCACCTGATTGAAGCCCCATTCAAATCTGGTCGGCGGCTTTTCAATAGAAAGTCAAAAACAAGTCTATTTTTGACAAGCCATTGCCCTAGGGCTCGTGTTTTTCAATAGAGAGTCAAAAACAAGTCTTCTTTTGACACGCTATTGAACCAGGCCAGGCTTTTTTCAATAGAGAGTCAA
>DJXE01000186.1 GCA_002449595.1 Lachnospiraceae bacterium UBA7012 | reverse complement strand
TCGTCCTCCGTGAGGCCGTCGTAGTTGATCTCGAGCTCCCACAGCGCGGCCAGCGTGTTCAGGAAGTTGATGTACTCGTCGTAGAACATCACCGCGCGGAAATCCTTCGTCTTGATGTAGTCCATCGCGACGTTCGCCGCGTAGACCGCCCACCCTTCCGTGAACGCCTGGTTGTCCGACAGGAACTGGATCGGGTACGTCAGGTTCTCCTTGTTGAACTGCGCCTGGTACATGTGCCCCGGGATGCCCTCGTGCGAGATCGTGTTGTACATGTCCAGCGTTCCGACCTCCTCGCCGAGCGAGCGGATGTTGTAGCGGATCTGGTAAGGGATCGTGCTGTCGAGCGTCGGAATGATGAAGAACGCAGAGAAGTCGCCCGCTCTCTCATCGTTGATGCCGTCCAGCTCGTAGTCCATCTCCCCGACCTCCGGGAACTCGTAGCGGTACTCCCGCAGGTTCTTCTTCAGGATCTCCTCGATGGAATCCATGCCGCTCTGGAGCGAATACAGGTCGAGCTCCTCCAGCGTCGGGTCCTCCTTTATCAGCTGCGCGAGCATGTTCTGGCTCCTGCTCAGGCCGTATTCGAGCGTCTGCCGGACGTCCTCCACGGAGTCCGTGCTCCCGATCGTGTCCTGCAGCAGCAGCTCGTAGTACTCCCCGCCCTCCGGAAGCTTCGCGAGCCCCTGGATCGGCAGCACCTGCTTCTTCAGCTTGCGGAGCTCCTTCTTCATCTTCTCATAAGAAGGATACAGGCACTCGTTCACCGCGGTCCGCATCTCCTCCTTATAGGATTCCTTCTGCTCGTCCGAGAGCTCCTCCACAGCGTCGATGCTCTTTTCGAGCGACTTGATGACAGCGCTGTCGTTCTTCGCGCCGAGCACGTCGTCCAGCACTTCCATGACAGCGTCGTAGTCAAAGCACAGCACGCCTCTCTCCGCCTGTTCCTTCGTGTACTCGAGCGACTCGTCCACAAACCGCGGGACGTCCTCAAGGAGCGTGATCATGTCGGCCACGTCCTGCTCGCAGTAGAGGTTGTACTCGGAGAAGACCTGGATGAAGACCTGGTGGACGCCGCCGGAGCTGCTCCACAGGTTGTCGAGGTAGTCAAACTTCTCGTCGACGAGCTTCTCGGTGAGGTCCGCGCTGAGCGCGAGATCGTCGTAGATGCCGCGCTGCACCTGGTTCAGGGCGTGATAGTCGAACGACGCGAGATCCTCCTTCAGCTCCGCCGAGTCCTCGAGCGCCTCCTCGCGGTCCGTCACGACGTCGCCGAACGTCACCTCGACGCTCTTCCTGTCGATGCCGGCTGCCTCCGGATCCTCGTACTTGTAGTGCATCGTGAGGTAGTCATCCTCGAGGATCTCTATCGTATATTCTTCGAGAAAAGCATCAAACCTCCGGATCTCGTCCTCATCTTCCTCGAAGTCGTCGTCTCCTGCCCCGCCGAGGTGCTCCGGATTCTCCGTCTCTTCCTTCGCGGCATTCCCCGCGCCATGCGTAAGGTTTGTGACCACCGCGCCGTTTAATCCCTGTGCCTCACTGGCCACCGTCTCCACGATTGCCCCGGTGACTCCCGTAAGCTGCATCACGATCATGATGATCAGCAGTTTGACCATAAATACCATGAACCTCTAAACCTCTCAGTTTCCGCCTCCCTGCCTGCTCAAAACAGGCCGGAAAGGCACTCTCGAATTGCTCTCTCTTCCGCCTCGACAGACCCCTGCACCATCTGCGGCGAGCCGCCGCCCCTGGCGCTTAAGTTCCCCCGCAGCAGGTCCGCGGCTTCCTTCGCGTTCTCTTTGCCCGTGCCGCTCCCGATGACAAACCGGTATCCCGCTTCCTCCGTGCCGGAAAACACGCCGCAGAGCCCCTCATGCGCCGCCGTGAGCAGATTCACATAGTCCCTCTGCGCCTTCGGGTCCATCGGTCCCTCAAACAGCAGGACGCTGCGCAGCTCCTTCGGCACGCGCTCCGCCTTCAAAGCAACAAGCTCCGCCTGGATCTCGGCCGCCTGCGCCTTCAGCGCCGCGTTCTCTTCGAGCAGGTGCCGGACGCCCTCGTCCGCCTCCTCCTGCTTCTTGGAGGTCAGCCTCGAGATCTCGCGCAGGACCGCGCTCTTCTTCTGAAGATCCTCCAGCGCTCTCTCCCCGCACAGAATAAAGATTCGCATTCCGCCGCCGGTCTTCTGCGCATCCAGGATCCGGATGAGGCCGATCTCGCCCGTCCTTCTCACGTGGGGCGCGCAGCACGCGCAGGTGTCGACGCCCTCGACCGTGACGAGCCGCACCGCGCCGGTCAGCTCGATCTTGCTCCGGTACTCCGTCGCCTTCAGGACCTCCTCCGGCGGGTACTCCGCACGCACGTTCACGTTGCGGCGGACGACCTCGTTGGCCTCTTTCTCCAACGCCTCAAGCTGCTCCTCATCCAGGAACCCGTTCACGTCGACCGTGACCGGTGTGCGCGGGCTCAGCCGGAATCCGACGTTGTCGAACCCGTAGTGCTTGTGCATCAGCCCGGAGATAATGTGCTCTCCAGTGTGGTTCTGCATATTGGAAAACCGTTTGTCCCAGTCAACCACACCTGTGACTTCCGTGCCGACTGCGGGTCCCGCCGCACTCTGCGCCGCCCGGCCTGTGCCGTCCGCGGCGCCGGCGCTCTCAACTGCCGGCCGCTCCAGCGTGTGCGTGATGATCCCCTTCCGGATCTGCACGTCTGTCACACGAAGGCCGGCCAGCACCCCGCTGTCGGGACTCTGGCCGCCTTCTTCGGGAAAGAACAGCGTCCTGTCGAGGACGACGTTCCACCCGCTCTTTGTCTCTTCCGAAGACACGACGCGCGCGGTAAATTCCGCCGCGTACGCGTCTTCGTCATACAGTTTTATTGTCTCGATCATATCTGCCTGTCAGAACGTAACAGTCCTCGGGGCCGCCGTGAACGAAGAAAACGTCGCCGTCGCATCCTCGAAATAAAAGACGATCGTGTTGTCGTCATCCGCCGAATACATCCCCTGGAGGCTCGGATACGCGTCGAGCATGCTCTTCTTCGCCTCGTATCTCTCATCGGGGATCAGCTTGCCCGCGACGCGCAGCCACACGCCATCGACGAAAGCGCAGACTTCCGCCTTCGGGTTCGCGTAGAGCTGCTTCGAGACGTCCTTCACCTTGCCGGTCTGGATGTAGAGCTTCCCGTCAAAGATATTGACCGTTCCGAACGGGCGCACGCGCGGCTGGTCGCCGTCGACTGTCGCCAGATAATATGTGCCTGCCTTCTTTAAGAATTCATATATTTCCTGCATGATCCGTTCCTTTCTGCCAGCACTCAGCTGTCTGAATCCTGTGATTTACCGGTGTGCAACAGTACTTATAAGCGCGCCGGCTGTCAATCTTCCGTTCTATTCTATCATATTGCGGTGCATCCGCACCGCCACACATCTGCCGGTTTGTCTGAGCCGCGGCCCTGCATTTGCCTGTTCCGGGCTTCCCGTACTCAGGCTCCGAACACGGAATCCGCGTAGCGGACCGTCTCCATCGCGTCCTTCGCGTAGGCGTCCGCACCGATCGCCGCGGCGTACTCCGCAGTCATGACCGCGCCGCCGACCACGATCTTCGTGTCCGGTTTCTTCTCGCGCATCAGCCTGATCGTCTCTTCCATGCTGACGACCGTCGTCGTCATCAGCGCGGAGAGGCCGACGAGCCGGATGTCATTCTCGATGGCAGCGTCGACGATGATCTCCGGCGGTACGTCTTTTCCCAAATCGATCACGTCGTAGCCGTAATTCTCGAGCATCACCTTCACGATGTTCTTGCCGATGTCGTGGATGTCATTCTTCACTGTGGCGAGGATCACGCGGCCCTTGACGGCTGCGCTCTTCCCGCTCATGCTGTCGCGGATCACCGCGAAGGCCGCCTGCGCCGCTTCCGCGCTCATGAGGAGCTGCGGCAGATAAAGCGTGCCCTTTTCGTAACCCTTGCCGACGCGGTCGAGCGCCGGAATCAGGTCTTCTTCGACGATCGCCATGGCTTCGCGCGTCTTCAGCGCCTCCCTGACTGCTTCCGCCGCGCGCTCCGGCATGCCGCGCTCCACGCTCTCCGCGAGCGTCATCGCTGCGCCGTTTGTGCCGGCCGCGTCCTTCCGTCCCGCCTTCCGGGAAGTCAGGTCGTCGCTCGTCCCGCTGTAGGCCTCGATGTATCCCATGCACTGCGGATCCATGTCCGAGAGCGCAAGGAACGACAGATACGCCCGCATCATCGCCTCGTTGTTCGGGTTGATGATCGCGCAGGACAGGCCCTCCTGGAGCGCCATCGCGAGGAACGTGCTGTTCACGATCTCGCGGCGCGGCAGGCCGAACGAAATATTTGACACGCCGAGGATCGTGTGGCCGTTTCTCTCCCGGCGGATCCTGCCGATCGTCTCCAGCGTCGTGAGCGCGCTGCGGCTGTCCGACGAGACCGTCATCGCGAGGCCGTCGATCACGACGTCCTTGCGGGGAATGCCGTAGCGTTCCGCCGCCTCGTAGATCCGGTCCGCGACGCGGAGCCTTCCCTCCGCGGTGTCCGGGATGCCCTCCTCGTCCAGCGCGAGGCCGACGAGGACGCCGCCGTATTTCTTCACGAGGGGCATGACCGCCTCGATGCTCTCCTTCTTGCCGCTGACCGAGTTGACCATCGGCTTGCCGTTGTAGTACCTCAGGCCTGCCTCGAGCGCCGCCGGGTCGGAGGCGTCGATCTGCAGCGGCAGGCCGGTGATGCCCTGGATCCGGGTGACGACGTTTTTCATCATCTCCGGCTCATTGATGCCGGGCAGGCCGACGTTGACGTCGAGGATCTGCGCACCGGAGTCCTCCTGCTCGATCGCCTGGGTCAGGATGTAGTCGATATCCGCGTCGCGCAGCGCCTGCTGGAAGCGCTTCTTGCCGGTCGGGTTGATACGCTCGCCGATCATGACCGGCTTCTTCCCGATCTCTACCGCCTGGGAAAAGGACGTCACAAACGTATCTTCCTTTTTCGTCGGCGGAGTTATGGGGATCTTGCGGCAGGTTCTGATCATCGCCTCGATGTGCGCGGGCGTCGTGCCGCAGCAGCCGCCGAGGACGTGGACGCCGCACTCCGCGATCTTCCGCATGCTCGCGGCGAACTCCTCCGGGCCGACGTCGTAGACCGTGACGCCGTTCTCGGAGCGCGGAAGGCCCGCGTTCGGGTTGACGATGACGGGAAGCGACGAGTACTTCATGAGGTCCTGCGCGAGCGGGAGCATCTGGTCGGGGCCGAGGCCGCAGTTCACGCCGAGCGCCGTGACGCCGAGGCCCTCCAGCATCGCGGTCGTGGAGACGACCGTGCCGCCGGTCAGGAGCTTGCCGCTGCCGTCGTACACCAGGGTCACGAGGACCGGGAGGTCGCTGTTTTCCATCGCGCCGAGGACCGCTGCCTTCGCCTCGTAGCTGTCGCTCATCGTCTCGATGAGGATGAGGTCCGCGCCGGCTTCCGTGCCGATCCGCGCCACCTCGCCGAACAGTTCCACCGCCCGCTCGAACGGCAGGTCGCCCATCGGCGCGAGCAGCTTCCCGCTGGGGCCGATGTCCAGCGCGACGTACGCATCATTCTCGCGGCCTGCGCGGCGCCTTGCTTCCTTCACGTGTTTTACACCAGCCTCGATGATCTCCCGCAGATATTCCGGGTGCTCGTCGCTGTTCTGGTATTTCAGCGCGTTCGCGCCGAACGTGTTCGTGTTGACGATGTCGCTCCCCGCGCGGAAGTAGCCCTCCGCCACGGCGGTGACGTCCTCCGGGTGCGTGAGGTTCCAGGTCTCCGGAAGCTCGCCCGCCTTCAGGCCTCTCTCCTGGAGGAGGGAGCCTGTGCCGCCGTCCCAGAAGAGACGCTCTCTCCCGAGGCGCGCGAGGAACTCCTGCTGCTTCGTATTGATCGGCTGTGTTTTGCTGTTTGTGCTGTTGTCCATTTCGATCGCTCCCGATGCGTATTTGTTCATAGTTTCGGATCCGGTCGTTCGGGGGATCCGGTGTTTTTACGTATCCCTTCGGAATGCGCAGTTCTTCATATTGCAGGCCTCACATCCGCTCAAAGGACACGGTTTTTCCTCTTCAGAGACTCCGATGACCGCGGTCACGGACTTAGAAGGCGCCATCAAAAGCGACTCCGTCAGGGTGACGCCGATCGCGCGCGGCGCATCGAGCAGGCGGATGAGGTCCTTCTGTGACTCGAGCGCCAGATTGCCGTAGCCGGGCGAATAGCGCGGCCGGAGGAACAGGCCGTCCTGCGCCGCTGCGGCTTTCAATTCCGTGTTGAGCCGGTCGCAGTATGCCTCGATCATGGCCGCGGACGCCGCCTGATAGATCACCATGTCACTGACTTTGATGATGGAGGCGCGGCGGATCAGCTGGTCCGGCCCGGGGCCGAGCGTCGCCGCAAAGAGAATGATCTGCGCGCAGCCGCGCAGGTTCCGCGACAGGTTCCTGCTGTGCCACTCCACGCCCGCAAAACGGATGAGATCAGCGCCGCCCGAATTCTCCAGTGTTTTATCTCCTCTCTCCGGCGCTTCGTCCAGGCGGAACACCGCGTGAACTTCCTGCGGCCGGCAGGCCTCCTTGAGCTGTTCGACGCAGCGCTCGATCGCATTGGATACCTTCTCATCCGGCACCGCGCCGCGGTACCCGAGATAACGCGCGATCTCTCTCCGGTCCGGCTCGATTGCCGCACCGGAGATCACACTCACGCCGCCAGTCAATCCGGGCGCACTCACTGTGCCTGCCCTGCAAGAACCGCGGAGAGATTGTCGAGAATGCCCTTCGCGACGTCCGGCTTGTTCATGGAATAGACGTGGATGTGGTTCACGCCGTTCGCGATGAGGTCGATGATCTGGTCCGTGGCGTAGACGATGCCCACCTGCTTCATCGCCGCTGGATCATCTCCGAAGCGGTCGACGATCGCGGAAAAGCGCGCGGGCACGTTCGTCCCCGACATCGCGACCGAGCGCGACAGCTGCTTCTTCGCGGTGATCGGCATGATGCCGGGAAGGATCGGGACAAGGATCCCCGCTTCTCTCGCCCGGTAGAGGAAGTTGTAGAAGATGTTGTTGTCAAAGAACATCTGGGAAGTCAGGAAGTCGCAGCCGGCGTCCACCTTCTCCTTCAGGTAGCGGATGTCGTCCTTCTTGTGCTCGCACTCGACGTGCCCCTCCGGGTAGCAGGCGCCGCCGATGCAGAAGTCGCCCTTTTCCTTCAGGTCATAGATCAGCTCGCAGGCGTGGTGGTAGTCCTCCGCGATCCGTCCCTCCTTCGGGATGTCGCCGCGGAGCGCCATGATGTTTTCGATCCCCTTTTCCTTATAGGACTCCACCGTCTTCGCGACGTAGTCCTTCGTGGAGGACACGCAGGTCAGGTGCGCCAGCATCGGCACGTCGTACGTCTTCTGCAGGTCCGCGGCGATGTCCGCGGTGAACGCGCTCGTGCCGCCGCCCGCGCCGTACGTGACGCTCATGAAATCCGGGTGCAGCCCCGCGATCGCGCGCGCCGTGTCCAGCACCGTATCAAATTTGTCGCTCGTCTTGGGAGGAAAGACCTCGAACGAGATCGTGATCCTGTCGTTTTTAAGAAGTTCTGAAATCCTCATGCTGTTTCTCCCGCTGCCTTGCAGTGCTCAAATCCTTTTGCGGCGCGGCAGAATGCCTGCCCGCCACAGTTTTCCGATTGCACTAAAGTATACTATACGGCACTTCACTTTTCCATGAAGCTCAGCGTCCGGGAAATCTCCGAATGGCGCGCAGCATATCCCGCATCGTGGCGGGGCGGTCGTTCTCCATCCCCGGAACGAGAAGGAGGACGCACCCCAGGCGGAGTACGGTAGCGATGACGAAAAGCACTTTGTACCGGTCGAACGTGCCGGTAAACATTCCGTTCCTGCTGAAGAACTTGAGCAGCGCACCGGCGGAAAGCGAGCCGAGCGCCGTGCCCATGAGTGCCGTGACGCAGGAGAACACGGCAATGTACGAGGGCCTCGTCTCCTCTCTCGACGCGGACAGCTGGATGGCGTTGCAGGCGAGGTTGCTGCCGCACCAGAACATCGCGCCGATCAAGTTGTGCAGGAGCGTCGGCCAGACGTTGCCGGGGCTTGAGAACAGGTAGAACAGCGGTGTCAGCGAGGCGCCGATGCAGGCCAGGAACATCACGTTCGCCGAGCCGTAGCCGTACGCCGCGCTGCCCCACAGGCGCACGGTCAGGATCGCGCCGACGCAGGACGCGACCGTCGCGAACACCATGATCTGCGTGAAGGTCAGCCCCATCACGTTCATGGAATACGGGCTCATGTAGGTGCCGGACATGTTCGCGGTGAAGCACCACGCGGTCCAGAAGATCATGAAGCGCATGAACGGCTTGTTGGAAAAGATGTCTCCAAACATCTCGCGGTAGCCGAGCTTCTTCGGAGGCGTCGTATACACTTCCTTGCAGAACGCGAAGCCGAGCATATCCAGGATGCCGACCGCGCCGCCCAGCATGAAGATGATCACATAGCGGGTCTGCGGCGGCAGGTTGTCCAGAAGCCAGGCGATCCCGAAGCCGGCGGCGATATTGGTCACGTTCAGGATCATATCGCGCACGGACAGCCAGCGGCTGCGGATCTCCGCCGGCGCGATGTCGGACAGCCAGGGGAACCAGCAGACGTTGATCATCGAGGAGTAGAACGACGAGATGCCTAGCAAAAAGATCAGCGTCCAGAGCCGGTAGTTGTATCTCCCCTCCGGCACGATGATCGGGATCAGGCCAAACAGGAGCCAGAGCGCGCGCGAAAAGATGCCGTACGTCAGAAGGTATTTCTTCCTCTTATGCGTCCGGTTGACGCGCATGGAGAACGGAATCTGCGTCAGCGCCGCGATCTGCGGGATCGCGTTCAGAACGGCAAAGGTGAAGTCGTCCGCGCCGAGCGAAGTCGCGAGTCCGACCATGGCCGTCGTTCCGCCGCCGCAGATGATGCCCCAGAGATTGCCGCAGAGATTCCCAAACAAAATAAAATTGAGGCTCCTCCGGATGTCCTGCGGAAGTCCTGCCTCATTGTAAAGCGCCCGGAGCGGATGCCGCTCCCCACTGCCGATCCTATGTTTCATATTTTCTGATATCACCTGTATTTTGAGGGATATATTCTATCGTTTACGCCATGCAGACAGTTCGCATCCTTCGGATGCGAACTGTCACGGCATTCGCCGTATGCTCGCAGGCTGTCAGACTCCCATCCGGGAGCAGGCTCCCGATGTACGTCTGCCATCCTGTTCGCGCATGGCTCAAAGCTACGCGCATAATCATGCGGCCCCCGGGCAGGTCCTGCCCGCCTTAATTATTCACGTTTTCTTTCAGCCACAGGATCGCCAGCTTGTAGCCCTCGAACCCGTATCCGGCATATTTCTGCGCACAGGCCATTCCCGCGTACGATATCTGCCGGAACGGCTCTCTCGCGTCGACGTCGGAAATGTGCACCTCGACGGCAGGGATCCGGACCGCCTTCAGGGCGTCCAGGATCGCGACGCTCGTGTGCGTGTAGGCGGCAGGGTTGATGACGATGCCGTCGTACTTGCCGAGGGCGTCCTGGATCACGTCCACGATCGCGCCTTCGTGATTTGACTGGAAGCAGTCGACGTCGACGCCCGCTTCGGCTGCGGATCCGCGGATGTACGCGAGCAGCGCCTCATAGTTCCGGGAGCCGTAGATATCCGGTTCCCTGATGCCGAGCATGTTGATGTTCGGTCCGTTGATGACAAGGATCTTCATCGCCGTCCCCCTTTCTCTTCCTTCTCCATGTATTTCTCAAGTCCCAGGAACGTATCCACCGGGCCGAGGTCCGCCGCCTCATCCGCGAAGGCCTCGTACATGGGCTTCCTGACCTTATACATCTCTTCCAGAGCACCCGCCTGTGATAGCGGCCGTCCTTCCGTGCTCAGCTGCGAGATATCTCTCCTGAGCCATACGATCCGGCTGTTCTGGTGCAGCAGGGGATAGTTTTCCTCCCGCGTCACGCTCCCGCCTCCGGTGGCGATGACCGCGTGCGACTGTCTCGAGACGTCCGCCAGTACTTCCGTCTCGATCCTGCGAAACTCCTTTTCTCCTCTCGACCAGATCAGCTGCGCCGGTGTCTCTCCGTACCTCTTTCGGATCTCTTCATCTGTGTCGAAAAAGGTGCGTCCCGTCGCCCTCGCGATCTTCTCCGCCGCGGTCGTCTTCCCGACGCCCGGCATGCCGATCAGCGCGATGTTCCCGAGCTTGTCCCGGAGCTTTGCATGGATCACGTCGATCAGGCCGTCATCCAGATCTTCTCCCGTGAAGATCTCCGCGCTCCGCTTTGCCTGCGCGACGAGCATGTAGAGGCCGTTGCTGTAAGGGATGCCCATCGCCTCCGCCTGCAGAAGGATCGCCGTTCTGGAAGGGTTGTAGATCAGGTCAAACACGCCTTTCAGCGCCGGGAACGGCGAGAGGTCCAGCGGCGACTTGCCATTGTCCGGGTACATGCCGACCGGAGTCGCGTTGACGACCACCGCGGCGTCCCTGTGCTCCGTGAGCTCCTCGTAGCTGCAGACGCGCACGCCCTGCACGGTCGGGGCTTTTCCCGCCGCCGGGTCTGAATCAGCATCTTTCACTTTCCCCGGATCCCTGCTGACAGCGATGATCTCGCCGGCACCAAGGTCGCGGAGCGCGGCAATGACCGCGTAGGATGCGCCGCCGGTTCCCAGGATGAGAACCTTTTCTCCGGAAACATTGATCCCCGAGTGCTTCACCATCATCTTGAATCCGTACACGTCCGTCGAGTCGCCGAACAGGCGCCCGTCCGGGAGGTGCACGATCGTGTTGACGCTCTTCGCGTGCAGCGCGTCGTCCCCGAGCACGTCCATCGCCGCGTAGGCGTCCTTCTTGTACGGGATCGTGACGTTTAAGCCGTCCCAGTCTCCTGTGCGGAGGAAATCACCGACTTCCTCCGGATCCTTCTCAAACAGCACGTAGCTGTAGGGGTACAGCATTGCGTGGATCTCGGGCGAGTAGCTGTGCCTCAGATGTCTTCCGAGCAGTCCGCATGTAAGCATCAGATCACCTCACTGTAACTTCCGAGATACTGGAACGTGTCGCAGACCGAGGGCAGCTCGCCGATCAGCTGGATCAGGTTCGGCGAGTAGACCGGCGTGTCGAGGTCAAAGTAGAACATGAACTCGAACTCGCGGTCCGGGATCGGCCGGCTCTCCAGCTTGTTCAGGTTCAGGCCGAGCGCGTAGAACCGGGACAGCGTCCGGTAGAGCGACCCCTGCACGTGCGGCAGCGTCATCATGAGGCTCGTCCTGTCCGCCCCGGGGAAGATCTTCAGGTTCTTCGAGATGCAGATGAAGCGCGTGTAGTTGTTGCCCGTGTTCTGGACCGAAGGCTGCAGGCACTCGAGCCCGTACAGCGCGATGCACTGGTCGGACGCCAGGGCGGCGATGTCCGTGCGGTCCGAGTCCGCGACCTTTTTCGCCGCGACGGCCGTATTCTCGCATGGGATCACGCTGACGCCGGAGAGGCTGGCCAGGTAGTGCGAGCACTGGCTGATGGCCTGCTCGTGCGAGTAGATCTCCTTGATGTTCTCCATCTTCGTGCCGGGCTTCACAAGCAGGTTGTGGCTGACTTTGACGCGGCAGCTCCGCACGATGTAGAACTTGTGCTTCATCATCAGGTCATAGACGTTCTGGACGGAACCCGCGCTGCTGTTCTCGATCGGCAGGACGCCGTATTCGCACAGCCCCGCCTCGATCGCCGAGAAGACCGCCTCGAAGGAAGAGACGAACATGGTCTTCGGGTAGCGGAACAGCCGCTCGCACGCGGCCTGGGAGTACGCGCCGGGCACGCCCTGGCAGGCAACAGTGGGACTGTCGGGAAAAAGCTTTTTCGTCCCCTCAACCGCATTCTGAATCTTTTCTGTCAGCTCGCTGCTGCTGCCGCTTAACCTGTTCTGGTAGCTGCGGCTCAGCTCAAAAAGAAGCGAGAAAAGAAGCGGCGAATACTCCTTCAGCTGCTCCGGCGATTCCTCGATCACCTTGAGGATCTTCTTTTTCTCGACCTCCGGCACGTGCACCGGAAGCCCGTTCTCCTTCTTGTAGGCGCCGATCTTCGCAGCGGTCTCCATCCGCTCCGAGAAAAGCTCCAGCATCTGATCATCGATCTGCGCGATCCTGTCCCTGTAGTCCTGCAAACTCATCTGTCCCTCCTTCAGTCTCCGCATGATTCTGTTTTATCAGGTCGCTGCGCGTATGCGCGCGTTTCCTTCTCTCTCGAAAGCAGCGCGTCGTACACGGCGACCGCCGCCGCTGCCTCCACGACGGGGACCGCGCGCTGTACGATGCACGGGTCGTGCCGTCCCCGGATCCTCAGGCTCGTCTCCTGCATCGTCCTGAGGTCAATGCTCTGCTGCTCTTTCGCGATCGACGGCGTCGGCTTGAACGCCGCGCGGAACACGAGCGGCATGCCGTTCGTGATGCCGCCAAGGATCCCGCCGGCGTGGTTCGTCAGCGTACAGGCGGCGCCGCCCGATACGGCGAAAGGATCGTTGTTCTCGGATCCTCTCATTCCGGCGACGGAGAAGCCCGCGCCGAACTCGACGCCTTTCACGGCCGGGACGCCGAAGACGATCTTCGCGATCTGTCCCTCCATGCCGTCGAACAGCGGGCCGCCGAGGCCCGCGGGAAGCCCGAAGACCGCGCACTCGACGATGCCGCCGACCGAGTCTCCGTCCTCCTTTGCCTTGAGGATCGCTTCCTTCATCTTTTCGCCCTGGGCGTCGTCGAGGACCGGGAAGTCCTTTTCTGCGAGAGCTTTTAGAAAAGCTGTGTCGCCGCTTCGCAGCGCTTCTTCGAGGTTTCCGCCATCTTTAATTCCCGCGATTGCGGCGATCCTGGCTGAAATATAGATGCCCTTCTTCTCCAGCAGCTGCTTCAGGATCCCGCCCGCGATGCACAGCGGCGCGGTCATTCGTCCCGAAAAGGGCCCGCCACCCGCCATGTCAAGCGTCCCGAAATACTTCACCGCCGCCGTGTAATCCGCGTGGCCCGGCCGCGGGACGTACTTGAGCTCGTCGTAGTCCCTGGAGCGCGTGTTCGTGTTGCGGATGACGGCCTTGATCAGCCCGCCGTCCGTCACACTGTCATTGAGCCCGGAGAGGAACTGCGGCTCGTCCGCCTCTCTCCTGCTCGTGGAAAACGCGTTTCGCCCGGGCGCCCTCCTCGAGAGGAACTGCTGCAGCGCGTCCAGGTCGACGCGCTCCCCCGCCGGAACGCCTTCCAGCGTCATCCCGATCTCCGGCGCATGAGACGCCCCGAAGATCGTCAGTTTCAAGTTTTCACCGTATGTGCTGTCCATGTTTACTCCACTTGCTTCCGTCGTATGCCAGTCCGGTTAAACCTTATACAAAGGCGCTGTCTGTTACCTGTCCGGTTAAGCTTTGTGCAAAGATGGTGGCTGCTATCTGTCCAGTTTCCCGAGATCTTCAAAGAAACGAGGATAGGATTTCCCGACGCACTCGCTGTCCGTGATTTGTACGGCGCCCTCGCAGACCGACGCCGCGACCGCCGCCGCCATCGCGATCCGGTGGTCATTCGCGGGATCGGCCGGCCCGCCGTGCAGTCTCCCGCTTCCGCGGATCAGAAGGCCGTCCTCCGTCACCGAAGCCTCGCCTCCCAGCGCGCGGATCAGGTCGGCTGTCGTCTGGAGACGGTCGGATTCCTTGAGGCGGAGCCGCTCCGCGCGGATGATCCTGGTCTCTCCGTCCGCCGCGCACGCCATGGCGCTCACGACCGGAACGAGGTCCGGCGCGCCGGACGCATCCATGACAAACGGCTTCGTTTCCCCCTTCCGCACTGTGACGATCCCGTCCTCCGCGGTGACTTCCGCGCCGAATTCCCTGAGGACGTCGAGGACCGCCTCGTCCGCCTGGCAGGAATGCAGATGCATACCTGGGATCGTGATTCCCTTCTCGGACAATGCGCCTATACATAAGAAGGCCGCCGCACCCGACCAGTCGCTCTCGACGCTGACCGTCGCAGGGAACCTGTATTTCTGTCCCCCTCGAATCCGGTACTCGGCGCCCTGCTTCTCCAAAAGCACGCCCGCCTGCGCGAGGACCTGCTCCGTCATGGTGATATAAGCCTCAGATTCGATCTTCCCTGTGATGATGAGCCGGCTGTCGCCCGCAAGAAGCGGCAGCGAGATCAGAAGTCCCGAAATGAACTGGGATGAGACGTTGCCCGGCAGGACGTACTCGCCGGGCTGCAGCTGTCCTTCCGACGCGATCCGCCCGTCTTCCTGGCGGACGCGCACGCCGTGCTTCTCCAGCTCCTCCACGAGCGGCCCCATCGGCCGCTTCGAGAGCAGCCCTTCCGGGTGAAAGAGCACCTTTTTCCCAAGCGCTCCCGCCAGCGGCAGAAGAAAGCGGAGCGTCGTCCCGCTCTCGCCGCAGAACAGGTCAGAATATGCC
>DJXE01000066.1 GCA_002449595.1 Lachnospiraceae bacterium UBA7012 | reverse complement strand
CGCGATGATGGTGCCTGCATCCGCGTCCAGCCTGCAGCCTTCGGGCAGTACGGCGGACAGAAGGTCGAGCCGGGATGCAGCACCGGTATCCGGGGGGTCGGCAGCGGAGGCCGGGAGAGCGCCGGCAGTCGAAGAATCATCCGCGGAATCCGAGGATCCGGCTTCTGCAGTTGAGCGGAGTGATGCGAGGAACTTCTGCGCTTCGTTGTGCGCGTGGTAATAGGCATCCGCCTGTGCCTCATAGCGGTCCGCGAGGCGCAGATCCGCCTGCGCAGTCGTCACCGACAGCGCCGCGAAGCTCACGAGGCTCAGAATGACGAATGTGAGCAGGATGAGGGAGATGCCTCCGTTTATGGTGTAATAATGGTTCTTTCCGTTGTCCATCTGGGGAATTCCTTCATACCGGAGCGGCCGCGCCTGTCAGTAAACCCGCTGTTACGGCCATTGCCGGCGGAACGGCTCATATCAGTTCTGTGATCCCGGGCTGTGGTCCAGCACTTCGAGAGAGTAGATCTCCTCGCCTTCCAGGTCCGACACACGCACGAGGAGGCGGCAAAGGCCATCTTCTGTCGGTGCGGTGATCTCTGTCTCCACGCGGAAGCGTGCGAGGTCTTCGTCCGCCAGCGCATCGTCGAAGATCTCGTGGAAGCGGGTCTCCATCTTCCCTGGCCCTGACGCGGTATCGGGCGATTCGGCTGCAGTACCGGTGCCAGAACGGGCGTCCGGATCAGCAGCTGCGGCAGCTTCCAAGCGCAGCATCTTACCTGCGGCGAGGAAGCTCTCCGCCGCACTCTGCGCGATCGCGACCGCATGCGTCCGGTCGTAGGCCTCGGTGCTCATGCGATGGCTGTACAGGAACAGCCGCACGCACACGACGCTCGCGACGGAGAAGAAAAAGATCGTTATGATCAGCTCGATCAGGAAGAGCGATGTTTTGGATCCGGAACTGTGCTTCAATGAATCTGACTCCTGACTTCTGACTTCACTTTATCAATCGTCCCAGCAGCTTTCCCCGCTGCTGGTCACGCCGCTACGGTGCGGTCGTCACGACGAATGTGTTCGTCTCTCCGTCCGGCGTGGCGACGGCGATGCGCAGCGCTGCGGGAGTGCCGGCGGTTCCGCCCGCCGCACCTTCCGCAGTGGCACCTGTGGCTCCGGCGGCGCCTTCCGCAGCGACGCCCTCAGAGCCTTCCGCAGTGGTCTCCGCGGCTCCGACGGCGCCTTCCGCTGCCGCTCCCGCAGGAACACCCGCGGCGCCGATCTCCTCAAATTCCAGCGAATCCATCGGCAGGATCGCCGTGCCGGAGCGCGGGATGACGTGGATCTCGTTGCCGGCGGCCGTCATCAGCTCGCGCAGATATCCCTCACAGACATAGAGATAGGTGACAAACTCTCTGCCGCCGCGCTCCTCGCGCACGGTCAGCGCCGGGATGCCGTCCAGCTCTCCCGTGCCGACGGCCCCCGCGGAGCGCCCCTGCCGGACCTTCTGCGTGATGTAGGCCGTGGCGATGCGGATGTCGTCATTCTCCTGAGAGCGCGCCACGATCCGGCGGTACTCGCCGGTGCCCATGGCGATCACCATAAGCGCCGTGATCACGAACGCCGCGAAGACCAGTAATACAAATATGAGATCTGTCGAATGCCGTCTCTCTTCCATATCGATGACAAAAAACTCAATTGCCTTGAATGAATGCCGATGCCCTATATGAACGGCCGATATCCTGCGCTACCGCCGGGAGCCATACGCGTGGATAAATATTAAAACTCCGCTTCTGAGGCATGTTATAGATACCTTGTACTGCCGGCAGATGCGCTTGCCTCAGTACATAAACTCCGCCTCCCGCGGCATGTGCGAGTGGCTCTCGTAGAATGCGCCGCCGGACTCTCCCTCCAGGGCGATGATGAAGTACTCCGGGCGGATGTTTGCCGCGACCGGCCGGTAATCGACGAAGAACACCGACTCGTCGTAGTGCAGTCCGTAGTGCTCCTCCATGTACTCCAGCGTCGGCGGGAAGCATCCCTCCAGGGCGTAGCAGCTCGTGATACAGCGCTCGATACCCTTTTCCAGGGATTCGCGCTGTTCCTCGAGATGCTGCCGCTGCATGCGCCTTGCCCCCGCCGATACCGCAGCCAGCACCGCGAAGCTGAGCGCCACGCTCAATATGAAGATGATTGATTTTCTGCTGATCTTCATGAGGGACCCTTTATTCCGATTCCTTTATGAGCAGGTTTCCGTGCTCATGATTTCCGTGAACTGCACGGGGCCGCTGCATGGGATGTCTCCCGATGAGGCCGTATAAGCCCCGCCATGCAAGCTTTCGTCACCCGATGTTTGCCATGATCCCCATCAGCGGCAGGATCACGGACAGCAGGATCATCCCGACGATGAGCGAGAGCACAGCGACCATGGTGGGCTCGATCGCGCCGAGGGCGCGGCTGATCTTCTTGTCCGTCTCCTTCTTGTACTGCTTCGCGATGAATTCCATCGCGCGGTCGACGCTGCCCGTCTTCGCGAACACGGTGATCATGCCCGAGTAGAACTTGTCGAACAGCCCCGTTTTGGCGATCGCCTCCGAGAAACTCTCGCCGGAGAGCAGCAGCTCGCGGCAGCGGTCGATCTTCGCGCGCACGTTTTCATTTTCCACGATGCGGGAGGTCAGGTCGAGGCTCGTAAATGCGTCGAGGCCCGCCGCGGACGTCATCTTCATGCCGCTCGCGAACCGCGTGAGCGCCATGTCCTCCGACAGCCGCCGCGTGGGCGGGAACTTCGCGAGGAAAACGGAGAACTGCTTCTGGCCGCGCTCCGTCGCATAGAAGTAGAGGAAAAGCACTGCCAGCACCGCGAACAGCACGATCATCACCAGGTTGTACTTCGAGAGCGTGTCGGAGAGGCGCATCAGCATCTGCGTGACGCCGGTCACCGACGTGCCGAGCTGGGCGAAGACCTGTGCGAAGACCGGCATGACGCGGGAGACCAGCACGATGATCACGATGAACATCATGACGATCATGACGAGCGGGTAGCTGACCGCGCTCCGCACCGCGTCGCGCAGCTCGTCCTCGTCGGCGTAGTACTGCGCGAGGGCGCCGCAGACGTTTTCCACATTGCCGGTCTGCTCGCCGATCACGAGCAGCTCGCAGACATAGGAGGGGAAGACGCCGGCGTCCCGGACCACATCCGAGAGATGCCGCCCCGTCTCCAGCTGGTCTGACATCCAGGTCAGCAGCGGCAGGATCTTCGCGTTGCTGCCGTCCTTCTGCATGATCTCCAGCGCCGCGTGCGGCGTGATGCCTGCGGCGATCAGCGTGCGCAGCTGTTCAAAGAACTGGAAGATCTGCGCGTTCGTCAGCATGCGCTGCTTCCTCTCCGTATTTCTGGTTGTCCCGCAACTGTTATCCGACATCGCCTTCACCTGTCACTTTCTTTTGTCAATAGAGATATACTCTGCGGTAGTTGTCCCCGTCCCCCACGAACTTCTGGAGCTTCTTCTGCCCCTGCGTCGAGGCAAATGTCGGATCCATGAGCTTCCACGTCTCGCCGTCGAACTCGATAATGCCGTTGACCCAGCCGATGTCATCCACGAAGCAGGAGATCCAGGCGTGGTAAGCCGTGCCGGCGTAGCCGATCTCCATGCGGGTCGGGATGCCCTGCGAGCGCAGCATCGCCGACATCAGCGACGCGTAGTCGAGGCAGATCCCCCGGCCGGTCGAGAGCACCTCGTCGACGTCCGGCAGGTAGCCGCTCTGTACCGTCTCCGCCTCCTCGTAGTCGTAGGTCACATGGGAGACGAGATAGTTGTAGATGAGGCCGACGGCGTCCACATCGCTGTTGGCAGGCCCGCAGATCCGCTGTCCCTCGGCGATCGCCTTCGTGCTGCCGGTGAACCAGCAGTACTGGTTGGGATACAGGAACGGGCCGAACTCATCGGTGAGCTCCACGTCGAGATCCGTGCTGAAGCTCTCGGCGTACATCGTCGCCTCGATGTTGTTGTAGATCCCGAGCAGGTACCGCCCGCTCCCGGAGGAGAGGGGGAAGACCGTCCAGCTGCCGTCCGACGGCAGGTCATACGTGTACGTCACCTCGTCGTCCGAGGTGAGCTGGAGCTTGACCTTGGAGGGATCGCTGAGCCAGCGCACGCTGAGATACCCGTCCTGCAGGTTCGAGATATCGACCTCGACCTCATCGCTGCCGATCACGTTCTTCCCGCTCTGTCTGGGGATGAGAACGTTCGGCGTGCTGGGACGGGACCCCTTGACGCTGTAATCCACTTCCTCCTGCTGGGCGCCGCCGCGGGTCTTTTGACTGCCGGCGGAGCAGCCGGTGAGGAGCATGGCGCAGACGAGCAGGAGCGTCAGGTACAGGGAGCCTGTTTTATATGAAGTTGGGAAAAGGTTTTTCGCACGCACAATATAATGGAAGTTCGGAATGCATTCATTGCACGACCAAATGATGTTCTTCAGCCGCATATGATCCGGAGATGGCCTCACCCGCGGCGCAGGAGCCGTTCTGTATGCGGGAAGGCCGGCAGAACTGACTTCCGCCTGCCGGCGTATATGTTCATTCTACCATATGAAAAGGAAAGGATTGTTACGGATTTGTTCTGCACGATGACATACGATTGCATCGTAGTATGCTGTGCCCGGATCGCAGTCCCGGAACGACATCAACAAAACATTGAAGTTTTTCACAATATTTGTGATTTGATGACGCTTTTCGTGACGGAAGAACTGATATCATACGATTGACCGACAGGGAAGTGTCCGGAACACCGATAGTCTTGCCCCTCCGAGAGCGGTATGATACACTGAAAACGTCATTTCCCGAAGGTCCGGACAAAGAGTAAAGGTTTGAAAATCCTGCTGATGCAGTCCTTTCAAACCGAGCCGTCGGTGCTAAAGCACCGGGCGCAGTATTCAGCAAAACCGCCTTCGCGGAATTTGCCCCAACGAGGTGACAAACATGGAAAAAACAAAGAGATATTATCTGATCGCAGCGCTTCTCGGTCTCATCGTCCTCAGTGTCATCGGGATCAGCCACGTGAACAGCATCGCGAAGAAGGGTGAGATCGACGACACCGCAGTCGCCCGCGGAGAAGAGGAAGAGGGCGAGATTCACTACATCGATGACGGCGCCATCGCGATGGCGGGGGAAGCGGCATCGACGAACACTGCGGGTGAGGCAATCGCGGTCCTCGCACAGGTCAATTCGATCCGCGCGAACGCAGGCCTGAGCCAGCTCGTCTGGAGTGACGGCCTCGCGGCGGCGGCACAGGTCCGCGCACAGGAGTGCGAGCATGCGTTCTCCCACACGAGACCGAACGGCACCGACTGGTGGACCGTCAACAGCGCGCTGATGTACGGCGAGAACCTCGCGTGGAACTACTTCGACTGCGGCAGCGTCTGCTCCGCATGGATGGCATCTCCGACGCATGCGGCGAACATCCTCGGCGGTTTCCGGACCATGGGCGTCGCGGCCTATCAGACGCCGTCGGGCGCGTGGTACTGGGCACAGGAATTCGGTTATTGAGGAACCCAGGAAACACTGTTCTGATTAACAGGAAGTGACTGATTATGACGGGAAAAAATCTTAGGAAAAAAATCTTTACAGCCGTTATGACCGCCGCCCTGGCGGTCGTCTCGGCGCTTGCGCCGCTGCAGGGCGCCGCGGCCGCGGAGGAGAGCGGGGCGATCACGGTCCATTTTGCTCCGGGGACGACCTTCACGGTCTACAAGGTGGCGGACTATGCGGAGACCGGGGAGTTCACACTCACGGATGCCTTCAAGGGCGCACAGGTCGAGAACCTTGAGAAGATCGAGAAGGGCACGATCTGGGACATGAGCGGTGCATCCGTCGGCGGAAGAAAAGCCGGCACGCTCGCCGAGGACCTGAAAAAACAGATCCAGGCGGGATCGATCAAAGCCGCGCCGGCCGGTACCGGAAAGACAGCCGAATCCGGTGCCAAGGGAGCGTACTCCATCGTCGGAAGTGATAAGGACATCGACGATTACAAGGGCGCCGTGAAGATCGGCGGTCTCGGGCGGGGCCTGTATCTCCTCGTCGGCGATCCGATCGTTGTACAGGATACGGAGACGAAGGACGGCGTAAAAACGACGACGGAGAAGACGTACACGCCTTACTCCACATTGTTTGCGATGCCGTCTTTCGACAGTGAGAATACCGCATGGGCTTATGACCTCGACTATTTCGCCAAAGGCGAGATGACGGAGCTGACGGAGAATGAGGTGAACTACTCCGTCCGGAAGGTATGGAACGGCGACAATGCCGGCGTCAGGCCTTCTTCCGTACAGATCCGGATCCTTCTGAACGGGAACACGTTCGATACCGTGACCCTGAACAGCTCGAACAACTGGACCCGCAGCTGGTCATACAAGTGGAACGGCAACCCGTCCCAGCCAGTGAGATTTGAAGTAACCGAGATCAACATACCGCAGAATTACGAGATGTCCGTGACGCGTTCCGGCGCGACATTCGTCGTCACCAACACCTACACGCCGCCGACACCTCCGCCGCCGACACCGCCGACGCCGACACCTCCGACGCCGACACCGCCCGGCGGACAGGTCCTCGGCGCCCAGCGCAGGCTGGACATTGCGCAGGGAGTCCTCGGAGCGACGCGCGGCGTCCTCGGCGCCACCAGAACGGGTGACAGCACGTCGTCTCTGCCGCTGATCGTCTTCGCCGGCTCGGGCGCGGCCCTGATCGGCTTCGGGCTCTACATGATCCTGAAGAAGCGCGAATCAGCAGATCCACAGTAACGAAGACACGGGACCGTCGCGGGATGCAGCATCTCCGTGACGGTCCTTTTCCGTAGAGAGATCCGGGAACCGGCGGCATGCGGGAGCAGGAAGCCCGCGCGGTGCCGGCGCCGCCCGGATCCCTGATTCACTAAGCAGTCAGAACAGCCATCGGAATGAAGAAACGGACAAGTCTTATCATAGGATGCATATTACTGGCCGCGGGGGTCTGCCTGGCAGGATACGCCGCGACGATACTGCGCGGGCAGTCGCGGACGGAAGCGGCGGACCGCGCGGTCTACGACAGCATCAGCGCGACGGCCGAGGCCGCGATCCCGGCGGACGCCGTCGGGGATGCGCTGCCGCTCGGGGCGGGGAGCTCCGATCTCAGCGGCGCCTCGCTCCTGAGCGCGGGGGCGGACGGTGCTCACTCGATCGTCGGTACGCTGAGCTTCCCGGCGCGGGGACTCACGATGCCGGTCGGCGACGTGCGCGAGGATCCGAAGGTCCTGCCGCGCCTCCTGGACCGCTACTCGATGGTCATCGAGGGCGCGGAGCGCAGCTGGCAGTTTGACGTGCTGTCGAAGCTCGGCATGAGCGAGGAAGTCGTCTTCACGGACGTCTGCGGCCACAGATACAGCTACATGACGACCAACATCCAGACCGTGCCCGAGGGAGAGCCCGGGACGGGCGACCTGCAGCTCATGGTCGAGAAGAGCGGCGGACGCCGGCTCATCGTCAGCTGCGAGTTCGTGCGGGCGGAGTAAACGCCGCGGAGACATCCGGCAGCCGGAGCAGTATTTCATCCGAAAACAGGAGAATGGAGAAACGGATCTATGAGAATAACATCCGGAAAGTCGGCAGCGGTCCTGTCAGCACTGATGCTGGCGATATCGATTACCGCGTGCGGCGGCGGCAGCCCGATTCCCTCCCTTGTGGAAAAGGCGGACCTGCCGGAACCCGCGGCTGAGGAGCCCGCGAAAGACTCCGCGGAGGCGCCGCAGGAGGCTGACACGGCGGAGGAGGAAGAAGCGGAGGAGACTCAGACCTTCACAGCGGGTACCGTGGAGAGCGGCGTCTACACGAACGCATTTTACGGCCTCACTTACACGGTCGACAGTGACATGATCTACCTGACCGAGGCGCAGCTGCGCCGCGAAAACGGCATGCGCGACGAGGGCGAAAGTTTCGATGAGGAGCTGGACCGCCTTCTCTCGGGAGGCAGGAGCTATGTTCTTGTAGAGGCGACGAACGGCGACGAGACGAAGCTTTTCGATATCGTATGCACGAACGTCATCGCCGGTCTGAGCGACGATGAGAGAAAGAGCATCACGGCGGCCGACATGATCGCCCGCGTGCAGGACCTGAGCTTCAAGAACATCACCAATTACTTTGAGAATAACGGGCTTAGAGACGCTGTGATCGAGAACACGACCATTGATTTCCTCGGGGAGGAGCGGCCGGCGATCTCTGTGGAGTGCCCGATCTATGACACGCGGATACACCAGAGGATCATCTTCCTTGAGAAGGACGGCTACGTCGCACAGCTCATGGTCTCCTGCTACGGGGACGATACCTCCGCCGGGATGCTCTCCCGCGCGCAGGCGATCAATTGACGGACCGGAGAAACCGCGGCGGGACCGTGCGGGGAAAAGAGGCGGATATGGCAGGCGTGACAGGGGCAAACAGGGCGCCGGATACCCTGAAAGTGAAGACATTCGGCGGATTCTCGCTCGAGTGGCAGGACAGACAGCTGCTCGGGGGCGTGAAAACGAGGGACTCCTACTTCACCAACTTCATGGAGGCGGTCCTGCACAGCGGCCGCAAGGGCATCGGACGCAAGCAGCTCCAGGACATCCTGTTCGAGGACAGGGACCTGAGCGACGCGCAGCACACGATGCGCATCGTCGTCTACAACGCCAAGCAGAAGCTGAGAAAAGCCGGACTCCCGGATGTTGAGTACTTCATCAGTGAGAACGGGATCGTGCGATGGACGGACGAGGTGCCGGTCGAGGAGGACGCGGCGGAGTTCGAACGCCTCTACGACGAGGCGGAGAACGAGAAGGATCCCGACACGAGGATGCAGCTCTATGTCGAGGCGTGTCACCGCTGCACGGGGGAGTTCCTCCCGGACCAGACGCGCGTCATCTGGGTCGCGCAGGAGGACCGCAAGTACCGGGACATGTTCTGCAGCTGCGTGAACAACGCGGCGGCGCTCATGCGCATGAATAAAGACTATATGCAGCTCGAGGCCCTCGGGCGCTACGCGAGCCGCGTGCAGCCGCTCTCCGAGTGGGAGCCGCTGACGATGGAGGCGCTGATCGCGACCGGACGGCAGGAGGAGGCCAGGACACTCTACGAGGAGGCTGTCGACGAGTACATGGAGGCGCTGGGATTCCGCCCGAACTTCAGCACGATGAACCTGCTGGAAAGGCTCGGCGCACAGATGCAGCACACGCACGCGATGCTGGACGAGATCCAGCTCGCCCTGACCGGCACGCGGGACATCGCGCCCGGCGGCTATATCTGCACTTATCCGGTCTTCCAGGGCGTCTACCGGCTGATCGAGCGCATGACGAGCCGCGGAGGCATCTCCGTATACCTGATGCTCTGCACGATCGTCAACCGGGAGGGACGTGTCATGCCGGAGAGCGAAAAGCTCGAGACGCTGACGCAGAAGCTCGGCGACGCGATCTGCCACAGCATCCGCCATGCGGACGCACTCTGCCGTTACGGGACCGGACAGTACCTCGTGCTCCTGATCAACACGAGCCGTGAGGACTGCGACGTCGTCCAGAAGAGGATCAATTATCACTTCCTCGCGGGCAGCAGGCGCATGGGCATTCAGTACTACGTCAACAGCGTTATCTACGCGGCAGACGACGTGCAGCTCCTGGTGTAGCGCCGGCCCGGTGCGGATGAGGCGCGGCAGCATTTCGATCCTGCGGAAGACTTGCCTGCGGACACGGATACTGATTAAAATGAATTGAGGTTTTCTATGGAAGGTTCACAGCTCTACATCGGCACCCCGAACGGCGTCGTCATCTGCATCGACGAGGCGGGGGACGGCGACTTCGGCGGCAGGCTATATCACAAATACAGCAGGGAGCCGATCCCCTTCCGCGGCATGGGAGGGATGATCCACTACATGGAAAAACTGTTTGACGAACTGGACTTTCCGCATGTGGCGACCAACATGCGCACGTTTGCGGAGGAGGGATCCCGGCGCAGATCGGGCCGGAGAGAGGAAAAGGAGAAGGTTATGTCGGATCACGAACTGCTCAGCCAGCACGGCTACCAGGAGACATTCATCGTCCGCGTGCAGCACAGGCAGAACAGCACCTGGCAGGGGAGGATCACCTGGGCCGACCAGGACAAGACCCTCACGTTCCGCTCGATCTGGGAGATGATCCACCTGATGGAGAGCGCGATGACCGCGGACGGGAGCCCGGAAGAGTTCAGTGACCCGGAGCCGTGGAAGGACACGGACGCCTGAGCGGCGGACGCAATATCGTATGATCGGGTCGCCGGAAGTAATCGTACTTTTGGAGTGTGAGACCAAATCAAAGAGGGCTGCGGTACCGAACTTGGTGCCGCAGCCCGTTCCTTTCGTCTTGTTTTTCAGTCAGGTTTCAGTAGAAGTCGATCCCGCAGCGCCCGCCTTCCTTCACGCGGTAGAGCGCCTTGTCCGCGTCCTTGAAGATGTCCTCGCCGGGATTCTCGCGGTCGCCGAACGCGACGCCGACGCTGAGAGAGACGACCGGCAGGCCGTCCGCGGGATGGGCGAGCTTCGCGTTGGCTGCGGCGATCTTAGACATCAGGAGCCCGCGCAGGTTCGAGTCCGCGTGGACCATGATGACCGCGAACTCGTCGCCGCCGATTCGGCAGACGTAGTCCTCCGTGCGGAAGCTGCCGCGCAGGATCTCCGCCACGCTGATCAGCACGTGGTCGCCGGTGCTGTGGCCGTATGTGTCGTTCACCGTCTTGAACTTGTCCACATCTATGAGGATCATGGCGATACTGCTCTCATCCATCTTCTTCCGGATGCTGTCGAAGAAGCTCCGATTGAAAAGCCCGGTCAGCGCGTCATGGCTGGCCTCGTACGAGAGTGCGTCCTGCGTGCGCATCACCTGGTCAAACATCGTGTTGTAGGTCTGCGCGAGGAAGCGCAGCTCGTAGGCGCCGTCCATCGGCAGCGGCTGCTTCTGGCGGATGTGCCCGACGCAGCTGCTGAGCGGCCGGATCAGCAGGAAGGTCGTCAGGAAGACGATCGACAGCGACAGGACGAGCAGGAGCCCGATCACGATGTGCTGCGAGCGCAGGATGGAGAGCAGGCTGTCCGCGGCGGAGAGCTGCTGCAGGCGCGT
>DJXE01000070.1 GCA_002449595.1 Lachnospiraceae bacterium UBA7012 | reverse complement strand
CCTGGCCGCCGGTCGGTTCGAAGAAGCGGCAGACGAGGTTTACGAGCGTGGATTTGCCAGCGCCGGTCTCGCCGACGATCGCGACGTTCGTTCCCTGCGGTACCTTGAGATTGAAGTGCTCGAGCACCATCTCCTCGCCGTCCGGGTAGTGGAAGGAGACGTCGCGGAACTCGATGTCACCGTGGAGCTCTTCCCAGTTTTCTTTTTTCGGGTGAAAAGTATCTCCATACTTCTCAACGACTTCCGGCGAATCCTTGACGTCGGACTCCGTCCCGATCAGCCGCATCAGGCGCTCGATGTTGACCTGCGCGTTGATGACGACGGAAAATGTCTGCACGACAAACTGGATCGGCTCCATCATGCCGAGCGCGTAAGACATGAAGACGGAGATCGTGCCGATCCGCATCATGTTCTGCATCGTGAGGCTGCCGCCGTACCAGAGCACGATCGAGAGCGCGACCATCGACATCATCGTGACGCCGGAAGTAAACAGCGCGCCGTTGTGCGTCGCGCGCACGCTCGTCCGCTGCATATCGTCCGTGTCCTTCTCGAAGTCTTCCTGGATGCGGTCCGCGACGACCAGCGTCCGGATCGTGCGGGCGCCCGTGATGCCCTCGTTGAAGTTGCCCGTTATCTTGGAGTTGATCTCGCGGATACGGCGGTTCAGGGCGACGAGCTTTTTCTGGAAGTGGGCGACGAGGACCACGACGATCGGCACGAGAAGCAGCAGAAGCCCTGCCATCTTCCAGTCAATGAACAGCATCACGATGAACGCGAACAGGACGTAGGAAAAGTCCCAGACGAAGTCCATGATCTGCCAGGACAGGACGTTGCCGATGCGGGCCGTGTCGCTCATGACGCGCGCGTGGATGTAGCCGACGTTATTCGTGTTGAAATACGAAAACGACAGCGTCTGCAGGTGGTTGAAGCTCAGGTTCTTCAGGTCGCGCGAGACGTAGATCTCGACCTTACTGCACAGGTAGACGCCGAGAATGTTCACGAGCGTCTGCGCGAGCATCATCGCAAGGTACAGTGCTAAGAAGACAGGAAGCGTGTCCGTCGTGTGCTCGCCGATGAAATGATCGAGCGCGTAGCGGTTGAACAGCGGATAGAGCGTGTCTTCCAGCGAGCTGAAAAGCCCTGTCAGCACCATCACGACGATCATCTTCCGGTACGGTTTCGCGTAGGGAAGGATCTGCGGGATGCCGAACCACTTCAGGTGGGGGTATTCATTTGTAGATTGATTCTTGCTGTCTGCCATTTCGTGTGATTACTCTTCTATGCTATGCTGCCTTGCCTTGCTGCCCCGATCCTGATGCACCGTGGCACTGCACTGCAGCCTGTATGCTTCTCTCGCTGCTTTCAGGTCCTACTCTACAATTCCTTGGATCCTGCAGATCCTGCGGTAGATGCCGCCCTTCTCGAGCAGCTCTTCGTGCGTCCCGATCTCGGCGACCTTCCCGTGATGCAGCACGAGGATCCGGTCCGCCTGCATCAGCGTCGTGATGCGGTGCGAGATCAGGATCGTCGTCGCGCGCTGCGCCTTCTTCAGGAGCGCGGTGCGGATCTTCGCGTCCGTCTCCGCGTCGACCGCCGACAGCGAGTCGTCGAAGATCATGACCGGCGTGTCGCGGATCAGTGTCTGCGCGATCGCGGTGCGCTGCTTCTGTCCGCCCGAGAGTGTCACGCCCCGCTCGCCGACCATCGTGTCGTATCCGGCGGTGAACTTTTCCACCGCTTCGTCGAGTGCAGCGTCCTTTGCGGCGGCCTTCACGTCATCCATGTTGACGGATGGCTGCGTGATCGCGATGTTTTCCGCAATCGTGCGCGAGAAAAGGTACGGCTCCTGCAGAACCATGCCTATCTGCCCCCGAAGTTCCTGTGCCTTCATATCCGCGATATCGACGCCGCCCACGAGGATCCTCCCCTGGTCCGACGGCAGCACGTAAAGCCTGTCCAAAAGCGCCATCAGCGTCGACTTGCCGGAGCCGGTGCTCCCGAGGATGCCGAAGGTCGAGCCGCCCGGAATCGTGAAGCTCACGCGGTCCAGCACCTGCGGCAGGTCCTTCGCGTAACGGAACGACACGCGGTCGAAAACGATGTCGCCGCGCATATCCGCTTTTCTCGTTTCAGTGCGGTCCTGCTCCTCCTTCGCGTTCATGATCTCGCGGATACGCGTGATCGAGACGCCCGCCTTGCTCATCTCGGAGATGACGCGGCCGAGGCTCCTGATCGGCCACACGAGCATCGAATTGTACGTCACAAAAGCGATATAATCGCCGACCGAGATCGTCCCGCGCATCGCGAACAGCGCGCCGACGACCATGATCGTCAGCGTCTGCAGGCCGGAAATGAAATCGCCGGTGCACCAGAACGCGCTCATGAGGAGCGACAGCTTACGGCTCGCCTCCGACTGCACTTCATTCTGTGCCTCGAAGCGCTCCCGCTCGTGCATCTCGCGGCCGAACGCGCGAATGACGCGGACGCCGGTGAGGTTCTCCTGCGCGACCGCGGACAGCCGGCTCTCCTCCTCGTCGACGATAAGGAACCCTCGTCCGATCTTCCCATGGAAGAAAAGCGAATACGCAATGATCACAGGCACGAACGCCGCCGCATACAGCGTCAGCCGGCCGCTGATCCCGGACATGAAGTAGATCGCGAGCGCGAGCAGGAGGCTCGTTCTCGCAAGTCCGGTCAGCTGTTCCGAGAGGAACCGGCTCAGCGTCTCCACGTCCGAGGTGCAGCGCTGGATGATGTCGCCGGTGTGGTTTTCCGAGTACCAGGTGAACGGCAGCCGCTCGATGTGCCGGAACACATCGTCCCGGATCGTCTTCACGAACCGCTCGGTGCCTTTCGAGTTGAACACGCGGAACAGATAGCGGAAGACGGCGCACAGAACCGCCAGCAGCGTCACGATCAGGGACAGCGTCCCGATGTGCTGCCGGAAATAGGACGTGCCGCCCATATTCTGGTAGAGGGTCTGCAGTGCGCCCGGCAGGCTCACTTCCTTGCTGCCGATGATGCTGTCCACGGTGAAGCCGACCACCTTCGGCCCGAGCAGGTCAAAGACGGACGACAGCGCCGCAAACAGGATGCTGCAGGCGAAAAATGCTTTGCTCCCGCGCAGGAAATAAAACAGCATCGCCCGGTTGTCGGGGAACTGCTCTCTGTCTCTGCTCTTCTCCGGCCTGGTGTCCGGTTTGCGCTCTTCGCGCTTTTTTGAGGAATTTCTGGTCATGTGGGTTTATCTTGGTGTTTCTGTCGACGTTATCTCAGTGATGTTGTGGGGCGTGATTAATTATTATAGCAAAGGAAGCCTTCAGATTGAAGAATCAAGAAAAGACCGCCGTCCGATCCTCCCGAAGTGTTCCGGGGAGATGGGCGGCGGCCTGGTTTCGGTCCGCTACTTTTCAGATCTGCATGTTCTTCTGTTGTCTGTACCGGCTCATTCCGCCTTGATGGCGTCCGTGCGGTAGATGAACTTCACGCTGTCGTTCTCTCCTTCGCCGCTGCCGGAGAAGCTGCGGTAGCTGCGGCCCGCGTCGCGGATGCCTTCGAAGCGCTCCTTCACGCCGCCCAGGTCTTCAGAGAAGAGCTGCGTGATCTTCGAGATGCCTTCGTCGTTCATGCTGATGACGCCGTCCAGCAGTTCACCCATGCCGTCGTTCAGCTCGTGAGCGCCGTCGTCCAGTTCCTTCGCGCCGTCGCGCAGGTCGGATGCGCCGTCGTCCAGTTCCTTCACGCCGTCCAGGAGTTCACCTGTGCCCTCGTCGAGCTCCTTCGCGCCGCCGGCCAGTGTGTACGCGCCGTCCGCCAGCTGCTCGGTACCGTTATAAAGCTTGCCGGCACCGTCCTTCAGGTCGCTCGCGCCGCCGGCCAGCTTGCCCGCGCCGTCGTTCAGTTCTTTCGTGCCGCCCGCGAGTTCTTTCGTGCCGCCTGCAAGTTCGCCTGCGCCCTTATTCAGGTCCGCCGCGCCGCTGCTCAGGGCACTGCTGCCGGCCTTCAGTTTCTCTTCGCCTTTCTGAAGGTCACTGACGCCGCCTGCAAGAGATCCGGTCCCTGCCGCCAGTTCGCCGGCGCCGGTGATGATCGGGCCCGACAGGTTCTTGTCGACCTGCTGCGCGCCCGCGGAGAGCTGTCCGACCGCCTTCGTCAGGTCATCCATCTGCTTGCTGATCGCGGCCGTATCAATTTCAGACGTCTTGTCGTACATCTGCGTGATCCCGCCTTCGATCTGTCCCAGTCCTGCGAGGATCGCCGGGATCGCTTCGTTCACCTGGTCTGTGTAGGCCTTTTCAGCAGCCAGCCCCTCGTAGAGTGACTTCGAATATTTCTGCAGGTCTGCGATCGTCTGGATCGCGGCAGCTGCGTCCGCGGAGGAACCCTCACCGGTGCTCATGCCGGTGACCATCTGCTGCAGTTTTTCGAGCTGGCTCTCGTAGGCGTCCCTCTTCGCCTTCAGCGCCGCCAGCTGTTCCTTCGCTTCTACATATTCATTGATAGCATCCGTCAGGGCGTCGGAATTGTCGCGGGCAATATTCGCGCCCAGCGTGCGCCAGTTTGCGCGCAGGTGATAGGTCTGCGCCGGGAAGCGGAGCAGGCCTTCGACCGGGCCTCCCGCCGTGCTTCCTGCGTCGTCCTGCGCGGCGTCATCCGAGCCGCTGTCCGCGGGTTCTTCCGCGCTGCTCTCCTGCTCTTGGGCAGGTGTGCTCTCGGCTTCGGGCTGTGATGCGCTGGCGTCTGAGCTGTTCGCTGCGCTGGCGTCGTTAGCGGCGTTTGAGCTGCTCTCCGTGCTGGCGCTTCCGCCATTATCCGAACTGTTCTCCGCACTGGCGCTTCCACTATTATCTGAGCTGCTCTCCGCGCTCGCATCTCCACCTGCATTCGAGCCATTCGTCGCACTGGCGTCTCCACCGGCATTCGAAGTGCTTTCCGCGCCTGCGTTTCCGCCATTATCCGCGCTGCTCTCCGCATCGTTGCCTTCCCCGGCGTTCGAGCTGCTGCCCGCATTGGAACCGCCCTGCGCAGTCTCCGCGGAAACATCCGACGCATCATCCGTCTCTTCTTCGACCAGTTCTTCTTCGATCAGCTCTTCCTCCGGCTCTTCCACGACGATCGCATTCGAATCATTCTTTTCGCTGCTCCGGGAAGCTGCCGCGACGGTCTTGTTGAGCTTGTCCTGCGCCGAAGCGAGCCGGCTCTCCGCCGCGCCGATCTGCGAATCCAGGGTGCTGATCTCGCCCTGCAGCCACGCGATCGACTGCTGCACATATTTGATGAGGTCCGCCTGGTTCATGATCAGGTCGCTGATCGCCTTGTCGCCCTGCATCGCGCTGATCGTTCCGTAGATCGACTGTGCCTGGTTGACCAGCCCCTGCATCGAGGACGGGTCGTACTCGCCGTACAGGGCTTTCATCTGCGCCGAGGCCTGCTGGATGGCGTGCATGCCCGGCATGATGCCCGGCATGTAGTTGCCGTCAGGACCTTTCGCCACCTGAAAAGCATTTTTCATCGCCTCAAGACCTTGGTTCATCTGGTCGATCTGTCCGAGGGAGCCCTTGAGCTGCCCGAGGCCGCCCATGCTCTGGTTCAGCCGTCCCAGGCCGAGAGAAAGCGGCGCGGTACCTTGCGTCTGCAGCGCCTTCAGGCCGGTCAGCAGCCTGTCGCTGCCGGCGCCGAGTGCGGCCGTTCCGTCAGCCAGCTGTTTTGTGCCCGCCTGAAGCGAACCGATGCCTGTGTCAAGTTCCGCGGCGCCGCCAGCCAGCTGATTTGAGCCCGCTGCGAGCTGGCTCGCGCCGGCGTTCAGCTTCTGCGCTCCGTCGTTCACGGCGCCGGTGCCGTCAGCCAGTGTGCGCGCGCCGTCGCGCAGCGCGATCGTGCCGTGGCTCAAATCGAGCGCTCCGCTCTTCAGATCGTTGGCGCCGCTCGCCAGCGTACCGCTGCCGGTGTAGAGTTCCTTGGTACCATCCTTCAATTCCTTCGCGCCGTCCAGAAGTTCGGAGGTGCCGTCCTTCAGATCGCCGGTACCGTCGTAAAGTTTCTTCGTGCCGTCCGCAAGTTCGGAGGTACCGTCCTTCAGCTGCCGGCTGCCGCTGATCAGCTCGTCCATGCCGTCCTGCAGATCGTGCATGCTCTCGTCGACGCTGTCCAGGTCGATGTCAAGGTCGCCGTTCTCGTTCAGGATATCCGTCATGGCGACCGTCATGGTCATATCCAGCGCAAAGTTTTCCGTATCCGCAGTAACCTCGACGTAATCCGGGATCTCGATCTCGTCGATGCTCTTTTTCATATCTTCGTCATCGATGTGGCTCTTCAGGTCCTCGATGTTCAGGCTCTCCCTGAGGCCGGGGACGGCCATGCCGATGACGATGCTGTTCTTTCCTTCCGAAATGACCTTGCCGTTCTTCACTTCAATATTTGTGAAGGTGTCCTCCGGCAGGATCATGCCGCTCATCATCGCGAACGGGACGCTGACCTGCTCCTGAGCGCCATCCACGGTGATGGTGCGCTTTTCTTTGTTTTCGTAGTCGAAGCGGATCGTCACGCGCCCGCTCTTTCCGGCCAGCTCTTCGGGCGAGATCGGCTTGCCGTCCAGCTTGTAGGAGATCTTCACGTCCACGGGCAGCGGCCGGTCCGTCGTGCCCTGATAGTGGATGTCGCTGCCGTCCGCCTGCCAGACCAGGCTGTCGCCGCTCTGCTCAAACGTCTCGTAGCCGCTGACATTCTTGATGTCCTTCAGGCCGGATTCGTCTTTCAGCTGTGCCGCGCCGTCCTTGTTCCGGAGCCAGTCGCTGACGATGACCTCGTGCGGTGCGCCGTCCGCGTCCGACAGGACGTAGACCGTCTCGGACTTGCCGGACTCCGCGCTGTGGTGCTTCATCGAACCCTCTCCGTACATCGCGTTTTCGAGCAGCGCGACGGTGGCATCCGTGGAGGCGGTGTCCGCCGACTCGCCGGTCTCGTCTGTGCCGGCGTCGTTCGCTTCGGCCCCGCCGTCTTTCGATTCGGTACCTTCCGTTTCGCCGCTCTCAGCTTCACCGTCTTCGGCGGCACCCGTCAGCCTCTCGATCACGGCGGAAGGCTCGGCACCTTCACTCTTCTTCCCGCAGGCCGCCGTCATGCTGCACACCATCGACACCGACAGCAGCACGCTCAGCACCTTCGCTGATTTTCCGACTACCAGATTCCATCTTTTCATTTCTTCTCTCCATTCCGGAGCGGCTCACGCGATGATCCGACATCACATTCATGCGCGCCCCAGCAGATCTTTATGACTGTTTTTACTATTTATATTTTTCGTTCTTCGCCTTTCGCGTCGAACTGTTCATTACGTTTTTCGCCTTCTGCGTCAAACTGTTTATTACGTTTCAGCCCTTGGGCTTCATGGTCGTCTTCATGATGATTCCGTCAAACAGCGTCAGGAACGCCGGCAGAAGGAAGATCACGCAAGCCATGCTGATCAGGGCGCCGCGCGCCATGAGCGTGCAGAGCGAGCTGACCATGTCGATGTTGGAGTAAAGCCCGACACCGAACGTCGCTGCAAAGAACGACGCCGCACTGACAAACACAGACTTCGCGCTGGCATCAACCGCGGCTGCGGCGGCAGCGCTTTTCTCCGAGCCGGAAGTGCGCTCGCGAAGGTACCGTGTCGTCTCGAGAATGCCGTAGTCGACGGTGGAGCCCAGCTGGATCGTGCCGACGATGATCGACGCGATGAACGGCAGCACCGTGCCCGTGTAATACGGGATCCCGAGGTTGATGAAGATGCCGAATTCGATGACGGCGACGAGCACGACCGGGACCGAGACCGAGCGGAACACCAGCAGGATGATGAGGAAGATCACGCCGATCGAGACCGTGTTGACCTTGCTGAAGTCGCGGTCCGTGATCTGAATCAGGTCGCGGGTCGCCGGCGCCTCGCCGATCAGCATGCTGTCCTGCGCGTGCCGCTTCGCGATCGCCTCGAGCTGCTCGCACTGCGCGTTCACTTCGTCGCTGGCCGCTTTATACTCCGATCCTATGAAAAGCAATTGCCACCGATCATCCTTAGTCGCTTCCTCGAGTTTTGCGGGGACGAAGTCGTCCGGGATCGCGCTGCCCTTCAGGGTCTCGAGGCCGAGCACCCACTTGACGCCGTCGACGGACTTCAGCTCCTTGGAGAGTTCCTGCACTTCGCGCGCCTCGAGGGACGCGGGCAGCATCAGGACGTGCGTCGAGTTCATGTTGAAGGTGTCCTTCAGCTTTTCGTTGGACTGCACGCTGGCCAGCGTCTCCGGCAGCGACGTGTCGAGTTCGTAGTAGACCGGCGCGTGGCGGTAGCCGTAAAATGCCGGCACCAGCATCGCCAGGAAGACGATGACGGAGATCCACTTCCGCTTCAGCACATGCCTGCCGAGGCCGCGGAAATCGGGGAGCAGCGGGCGGTGGCGGGTCTTTTCGAGGGCGTTGTCGAAGACCAGGATCATGGACGGCAGGATCGTCACGCAGGAGATGACGCCGATCAGGACGCCCTTCGCCATGACGATGCCGATATCCAGTCCAAGCGTAAAGCTCATGAAGCAAAGCGCTATGAACCCGGCGATCGTGGTTACGGAACTGCCGACGATCGAGGAGAAGGTGGCGACGATGGCGTTCGCCATGGCTTCCTTCTTCTGGGCGAGGGTGTATTCGCCGCTCTTCTGTGCGGAGGTCTTCGAGGCCTTGTCCGTGTCACTCTTCTGCTCCGAGGGGATGCCTGTCGTAGCAGCTGCTTCGCCGGAGATCTTGTCCAGCTCTTCCTCGTAGCTGTGCCACAGGAAGATCGAGTAGTCGAGCGTGACGCCGAGCTGCAGGACTGCTGCCAGCGCTTTCGTCAGATAGGAAATGCTCCCGAGGAAAACGTTGGTTCCCATGTTGTAGACGATCGCGATGCCGATACTCGCGAGGAACACGAACGGGATCAGGTACGAGTCCATGGAAAGCGACAGCACCAGCGCGCAGAGCGCAACTGCGAGTGCGACGTACACCGGCGCTTCCTTCGCGGACAGGTCCTCCGTGTCGACCAGGATCGCGGTCATACCGGCGAGCCAGGTTTTCGGGGATGCGTTGTTCTGTGCATCGGTGGTTTCCGCGCTGTCCGCTGCATTCTTTGAAGCGGCGGATGCTTCATCTTTGTTCTGAACTTCAGAACTTTCCGTAGCAGAAGCGAGGATCTTCAGATTCTCCGCTTCCGTCAGCTCACGGATCTCTCTGACTGCCTCAACGGTGCCGTCCTCGGAGGTCGTCTGATCGAAGATGATGATCATCATCGTGGCGCCGTCCGCGTTGAAGGCCTCGTAGATGTCCTGCGGCAGGAGCTCCATCGGGACGGACAGGTCCAGGATCGAGTCGTACCAGAGGACCTTCTGCACGTGCGGCACCTGCTCGATTGCTTTCTTCAGGCGCGCGTTGTCCTTCTCTTCCATTCCCTCCGTGACGAACATGGAGAACGCGCCGGTCCCGAACTCCTCTTTCAGGATGTCCTGGCCCTTCATCGTGTCGATCTCCCGCGGCAGGTAGACCAGCATGTCGTAGTTGACCTTCGTGCCGAAGTAGCCGGCCGCCGCCGGAACCAGCAGGACCAGCGACAGGATCAGGATCGGGATGCGCATTGTGACGATTGCTTTTGCGATTTTTTTCATGGTTCCCTTCGTTCTGGTTAAATATTGACCATCAGTCATTTTTCATGTAATCTTATATCACATAAATGACCGTTGGTCAATATTTAAAATCAACTCCACACAATCCGCCTGAATCTTGGTATGATTATCATGAACAGCCGGAGATCGGAGACAGCTGCCCTGTAGTGGGGCACCGCGAAATGAACCGCCATGATTTGCATCATCATGAGTGATCTATCGCGGAAGGGAGAAAGATATGGCAGAAAAAGCGCTGGAAAAGAAAAAACAGAAGCGGGAAGCGCTGCTGAATGCGGCGTTTGAGCTTTTCTCAATTAATGGAGTTACGGACACCTCGATCGCGGGGATCGCGGAGCGCGCGAGTGTTGCGAAGGGGACCTTCTACCTCTATTTCAAAGATAAATATGACATTCACCGGCACCTGATCGCCCACAAGGCGTCGGCGATCTTCCGCCGCGCCAAGGCAGAGATCGAGGCGCAGAACGTGGCGAAGGAAGGCGGCATCAATCCGTCCGACTTCTCTCTCGAAGACAAGATCATCCTGCTCTCAGACAACATCATCTCGCAGCTGCAGGAGGATCCGTCGCTGCTTCGCTTCATTTCCAAAAACCTGAGCTGGGGAATCTTCAAAAACGAACTGATCGAGTCGCGCGACCCGGAAGACGTCGACTTCGCGTCGATCTTCCACGAGGCGATCGACGCTTCGCCCGTCAAGTACCGCGACCCGGAAGTCATGATCTACATGATCATCGAACTGCTCGGCTCAACCTGCTACAGCGCGATCCTCTACGGCGAGCCGCTGACCGCGGCGCAGCTCAAGCCCTACCTGTTTGACGCGATCCGCGCAGTGATGCGTTCGATGGAAGAAAAAGGGGAATCATAAGACATGTCAGTTGAAGGCTACAGGGAACACGCCCCGGAAAAGAATAATTCTTTTGAGCTGATCTATAACGTCGTGCGTCAGATCCCGCGCGGCAAAGTCGCGACGTACGGCCAGATCGCCGCACTCGCCGGCAACAAGCGCTGGTCGCGGGTCGTTGGCTTTGCCCTGCACGTCAATCCGGATCCGGACGGGATCCCGTGCTACCGCGTCGTCAACCGCAAGGGAGAAGTCTCGAGCGCCTTCGCCTTTGGCGGCGGCAACCGCCAGATTGAATTATTAGAGGCCGACGGCATCCCCTGTCCGGATGGTGTCGTCGACCTCTCTAAATATCAGTGGAACCGCTATTCTATTAACGCTTTCGACGAGTGGAAATAGTTACTGCTGCGGACTGCTCTCCGCATTCTGTGCCGCATTCTCTTCCGTGACCTGCGGAATGCTGGAGATCGGAATGCTCTCCTGCCGTGCGCCCTGGAAGATCGCTTCCGAGCCTGCACCCTGATCCTGAGCCGGGGCTGTTTCCGCTGCCGGCTGCGGCGGCTGGACTGTGCCGGCGAGAAGGCCTGCCTTGTATTCCTCCAGCGTCATGCCGAGGCTCTCCAGTGAAACGCCCGCCTCTTCGAGCTGCTTCAGCAGCGCCTCGTCCGCTTCGCGCTGCGTCTTGTACTCCTGCGCCTGACCCTGGGTCATTCCGCCGTACACGATGACTGCTTCACCCTTTTCTATGGTATTGAAGATGGCGCCTGCCGCAGCGACCGGCAGATTGACGCAGCCGTGCGAGCCGCTCTCGACGTAGATCTTGCCGCCGAACTCGTTTCTCCACGAGGCGTCGTGCAGGCCGACGTTGCCGTTGAACGGCATCCAGTATCCGACCGGGGAGGTGTAGCCCTCGCCGACGAGCGTCGCGTCCTTTTCCTTATATGTAAGCGCGTAGATGCCGCCCGGCGTGCCGTTGCCGGTGATCGCCTTGCCGGAGACGCAGTCCGTGTCCGTCACAAGGCTTCCGTTCTGATAAACATAAACATGCTGCTGATCCAGGTCGACCTCGACGTAGCTGTTGCCGTAGTCGGGCGTGCCGTAGGACGCCGCCTTCTGGAAGTAGACCGGCTCGAAATCGCCCTGGTACCCCTGACTCACCGCCTCCTTGATCGCCTGCGCGGTCGAGTTCTGATCCATCCACCAGCCGTACGTGCCGGCGGTGATCGTCATGGTCGAGCCGTCGTGCTTCGTGAAGGAGCGGTGCCTGCCGTACGTGTCGTATTTCTTCGACAGATCCGCAACAAAGGATCTGAGCTGCACCTCATCAAAGTAGTCGCCCGCGTCCGGGCTGCCGGAAGCCGCGCTGTCAGCTGCCGCGCCTTCGCCGCCCTCCTCATTTCCTGCCGTGCCACCCTCCGGCGTATCCGACATGATCCACGTCTTGATCGTATCGCCGTCGAGCACTTCCGTCTTGTCCCCGAAGTGGAACTCCAGCCGCGCCGACGCGAAATTGTTGAGGAATGTCACCGTCATGTTCAGGTCCGGATCGTCCGCCGTCACCGCCGCCGTCTCATAGCACTGCGCGAGGCCGAGGTCGACTTCGCGCCTGTCCTCGATGAGGGCCTTCATGACCGCCTCCGTCACCTTCTCGGCGACGGGCAGCGAGCCGTCCGTCTCCGGCACGATCACGTACCGGTCGTCCCGGAACTCGTAATACGCGTCCGTCGGCGGGACCGCGTTCTCCGCGTCGAAGATCGGCAGCGCCTCGACCGCCTTCAGGATCTCCTCCTGGCGGAACACCGGCACGCCGTCCAGTTCATATTCCGTCTTTTTGAAAAGCGATACCGGCCACGCAAACCCGTTTTTCCTGTGCGCGAGTTCGTCGATCAGTTCTCCCCGCGGCGCAGAGAGCTTCATGTCCTCTGCTGTGAGGACTGTCTCTGTCCCGTCTTTACCTATTAAAGTGACCGACTGCTTCATGATGTCCTTCAGCAGCGCAGCCTGTGCGTCAGCGGACTTCTTGCCGGAGACGTCGACTCCGTTCAGCGTGGTCCTCATCGGAAATCTGTTCATAAATAAAACAGAAATACCAATATAGATCACCGCGATTGCAATTGGAACGAAAATAGCAAAGAATTTTTTCATTTTAGGATTATACCCGTTATCAATTAATATTTACGTTTTTTATTAGAGAAACTTCTCGGCGTACTCCTCCGCCTGCCGGATGATCTCCTGCACCGCTTCCGGCGCCGCATCCAGCGTGCCGTCGACGAGCGAGAGGGTCGGGATAACGCTTTTCCTAAGAGGGACGTTCCACTGCGGATTGTAGCCGAGTTCGTGGACGCCGCTGCTCCCGAAGGCCGCGTCGCCGAGCGAAAGATGCCCGAACAGGCGGCAGTAGTCGCCGACCATCGGAATGTAGGCCTCGTCGTGCCAGTTGAGGTGGCCCGCCGTCTCGCCGCACTGGTTGACCGGGAAGAAGGCGCCGATGCCGTCGTACCAGGCCTCGCCCGCGATCAGGAGGTCCGGGCGGCCTTCCTTCAGGCGGCGGATCATCTCCTTGATGCCGTCGTAGACAGGGAAGTTGGCGTCATTGTGCCATCCCGCGGAAATATCCAGGAAAATGCCGTCAAACCCGTAGCGATCCACGAGGTCCGCGAGCTGTGTGACCATCCGGTTCTGCCACTTCGGCGCGCCGGGGTTCATCTGCCGGTTGCAGCTGTGGTCGAAGTGCCGCGAGCCGTCCCAGTCGACGCTGATGCCGGTCTGGTTGCCGGACGGGGAGTACACTTCGCTCGGCCTGCCCCAGTCCATGTAGCCCACGAGGTTCGTGCCGCCGTTGTTTGCGCCGAACATCGGCATCAGGCGGACGCCCAGCTTCTTTGCACCGTCGCAGAGCCTGTGGAATCCTTCCTCGCCGCCCATGCGCTCGTCCGGGTTGAAGTTGCCGTACTTCCAGTAATATCTTCCCTCCCAGCCGGGCAGGAACGCCAGAATGCGCTTCGGATCGATCATCTCCGACAGCCTCCGGATGTCCTCCAGCATTGCATCATAATCATGGAAGATATGTCCTGTCCAGTGCTGTCCGTGAATCTGTACAATCAGCGAGATCTCGCGCATCCACGCGGGTACGTCGCTCCGCTCTTCCCACGTCTTAAGGCCGTACGCCTTCTCGACGGCTGCCTGGTGCGGCTTGTAAATTTCCGCCACGCTCGCGCCGGTCCCGACTTCCCACGTCGGCACCTTGACGCGGTTCGTCATGCGGCTCGCGTCCTCCTCAAAGATCATCTCGACGGTCAGAAGGCCATTCTCCGTATCCCACGCGGTTCCATGCGGCACTTCGGCTGCGCTCCTCTCCTCGTAGAGGCCGCCCGCCATGCCGGCTTCCGGCACGAAGGCAAAGCGTTTGCACCGCACCCTCGTGTCATGTGAACGGAAGTAATAAAGTGCGGGGGCGGCTTCCGGTGCCTCGTCTGCCGCGGCGGATGCTGCGGTTGCTGCGGTTGTGACGGATGCTGCGGTCACTGCGGATGTCTCGTTAGATGCTTCGAATGTCTCGTCCGCGGCACCATACGGCCGCAGGATCACGAGCGGCGTGCCAGCTTCCCGCCACGCTTCCGGGTAGTGAACGACGTGGCCGAGCGGAGGGATCTTTTTCGGCTGCGGGTCGATCAGGTTGATCAGTTCGCCAGTCGGAATATGGCGCACTGCCAGCTTCACGCAGCGGATCATCTCCTCCGTGCTGCGGACGTATGCAGAGATGTCGACGAGCAGCTTTCCTGCCTCCGTCTGCACTGCCTGGACGCTGACTTCGCCTTCCGCCTCTTCCTGCCCGCCTGCCCAGAGTAGACGGCTGCAAGTTGCAGACAGGTGCGAAGGTCCGCCTTCCTGGCCCGCGTCAGCGCTGTTTGCGATCACTTCCGTCTTCTCCGGGTCCAGGGTGTAGACGTTCTGAAATGAATGAACCGTAATATAGAATTCGTAGCTGCCGAGTTTGAAGATCTGGTTTACGGATCTGAAACTGAGGTCTTGCATGGTAAACGCTCCTTTTTCTTACTGTGGCTTATCTTCTATGCTTCTGCAGGTTCATTATCCCATAAACGGCGGTGGTTTTCCTTATCAGAAGAAAACTTATGAGTGGGAAAAGATATGAAAACTATATGTGAAGCTCACCTATATGCGTGGAGACTCAATCGCAGGAAAACTTCTATTAGCTCGCGTATATACGTGCAGACTCAGTCGTGGGAAAACTTGGATCCGTCGAGCAGCATTGCAAGAAACAGCGGCCACGCGAACCATAAGATCAGCACGTATCTGACCAGTGTGCAGGGACCAAGCAGGACCGTCATCCAGACGAGGAGCGGCAGAAGGCCGACCAGAAGCAGCCTGTATCTTCTTCTGTACCAGCTGTACATCATCGTGAAGATGAAGAACCAGAACAGCGACGCAGGCGAGAAGAAGAAATGGAAGAACGGTGTCCTCTGCGGCCACGTCTCAAGAGAGAACTGCCGGAACAGTTCATATAAAGCAGGAATGACTGGCTTTGTCTCAGCGGGCGGCTGTGCATGGAACTCGAAATAGGAGCTCTCGCCGTAGGTAAAATCATAAACACTATGTCCTGTGTAGCAGTCGATGATTGCAAACGGATACCAGTTCTCATAGGAAGTCAGGAGCCAGGCTTTCGCGTATGCGATCGGATTGCGAATTCCTACGTTGATCCACATTTGGAAGAATTGTGCTTTGTTTTGCTCATAAACAGCATTATTAAATGTCATTTTGACATTATCCGACAATTTCGGCTCGTATGATCTCCAGTTCTCATCGGTCATAAGACGCAGCATCAGGTCCTTCTGGTCCGGTCGGAACTCGTCAGTCTCATACTTGTAGACTCTGGCCAGCTGCTGGATCGGTACGGAGAGGATCTCCTGGTGCTCTCCTCCCGTTGCATGGACCGCCGCTGTCAGTCCGCTCGTCACGACCATGTAGATGACCAGGGGAAGAATGAAAACGATGGCACGCGTCAGATGAGGAGTGAACTGATTAGAATTAGCATTGTGTTTTTTATAATATATAGCTTTTAACAAAATCGTCAATGCAAACAGAACTGCAAAAACGATCCATGCATACATCCCGTTGTGGCGGAGGAGCATCATGAGGGCTGCGCTCAGTACGACCTTGCAGATCAGTTTGATCTCCGAGCTCTGTTCCTTCGTTTGATCCTTAATGTCCTTCTGGG
>DJXE01000190.1:1314-2927 GCA_002449595.1 Lachnospiraceae bacterium UBA7012 | reverse complement strand
CGGCGGCGCTGTACGCGCTGCGCAATGGAAAGAGCGCACTTGTGATCGAGAAAAACGGCTTCGGCGGACAGATCACGCATTCTCCCAAGGTGGAGAACTTCCCCGGCACGCTCTCGATGAGCGGCAACGAGTTCGCGGACAAGGCGCTGGACCAGATCCTCGCGCAGGGCGCGGAGATCGAGATCGAGACGGTGACCGAGGTCCGCTCGGAAGAGGACCGCAAGATCGTCATCACCGAAGAAGGTTCGGAATACGAAGGCCGCACCGTGATCATCGCGACGGGCGTGAAGCACAGAATGCTCGGGCTGCCCGGAGAGGACGATCTCGTCGGAGAGGGCATCTCCTTCTGCGCAGTATGTGACGGCGATTTCTATGCAGGGAAAAAGGTCTGTGTCGCGGGCGGCGGCAACTCCGCGCTGCAGGAGGCGATCCTCCTCGCGGAGAAGTGCAGCGAAGTCGTGATGCTGCAGGATCTTCCGCAGTTCACGGGCGAGTCAAGGCTGCAGGACGTCCTGTTCGCGCGGGATAACGTGAAGGCGCTGACCCAGGTGAAGATCGAGGGCCTCATCACGGAGAACGGAGAGCTGAAGGGCGTCTCCATCTCGGACCGGCAGACGGGAGAGAAGTCGGACATCAGCTGCGACGGCCTGTTCGTCGCGATCGGCCTGATCCCGGAGAACGAGCCGTTCAAGGATCTCTGCGACCTGAACAGCTACGGCTACTTCGACACGGACGAGCAGTGCCTCACGAAGACGCCGGGCGTCTTCGTCGCCGGCGACTGCCGCAGCAAATACATCCGTCAGATGACCACGGCGGTCGCGGACGGCGCGGTCGCGGCGCTCGCGGCCTGCAGGTACATCAACGGGCTGGGCTGAGAAGAAATAAGCGTAAATCTGAGATCCCGCCGCACGACGCGGCGGGTTTCTTTTCGCACGGCGATGCGGCGGGCAGGCTGGCGTATACGGCATATGCGCACCCGCAAACTTGCCGCGAGTTTGCCGCTATGTTACTATAGTCGCGGATTGTCAGAACTAACGGGCGGCGGATCATGATAAGACCTGCCGCGGGAATTTCACGTATACAGGAGAGAAAGATGCTGGAGATCAAGAACGTTTCATTCGGCGTCGAGGACGAGGGGCAGCAGAAGGAGATCATCCGGAACGTCAGCCTCACGATCCCGGACGACCGGCTCGTGGTGATCACCGGTCCCAACGGCGGCGGCAAGTCGACGCTCGCGCGCCTCATTGCGGGGATCGAGAGACCGGATGAAGGCCAAATCATTTTTAACGGAAAAGATATCACGGAGATGTCCGTCACCGACCGCGCGAAGGCGGGCATCGGCTTCGCGTTCCAGCAGCCGGTGCGGTTCAAGGGGATCCAGGTATTTGACCTGATCCGCCTTGCGACAGGCAGGAAGATCTCCGCAGCCGACGCGTGCGAATACCTTGCAGCGGTCGGCCTGTGCGCGCGGGACTACATCGACCGCGAGGTCAACAGCAGCCTGTCCGGCGGTGAGCTGAAGAGGATCGAGATCGCGACGATCCTCGCGAAGGCGCCGAAACTCGCCGTCTTCGACGAGCCCGAGGCGGGCATCGACCTCTGGAGCTTCCAGA
>DJXE01000190.1:0-1248 GCA_002449595.1 Lachnospiraceae bacterium UBA7012 | reverse complement strand
GGAGCTTCCAGAACCTGATCGAGGTGTTCGAGGGCATGCGCAGAAATATCAAGGGGAGCTCGATCCTGATCATCTCACATCAGGAGCGGATCCTGAGCATCGCGGACGAAGTCGTGGTCCTAAAGGACGGACAGATCGCGAAGACGGGAAAGAGGGACGAGGTGCTGCCCGAACTGATCGGCACAGCCTCGGCCGTGCCTTCCTGCAAGGCGGGCGAAGTCCGGATGCAGGCAGCGCAGGCGTAACGCGCGAAGACGCGAATCGCAGGAACAAAGTCTGTGCATGAAAGGCGGCCCGGAGCAACTGAGCATGATACAGAGCATGCGCCGCACAGAAAGCAGACGTTAAGACAGAGACAGGAAGACAGCGCGTCAGCGCTGCGGAGAATAAAAACATGCTGAAGATCAAACCATTGGATGAGATACAGAAGCGCCTTCTGATGGAAGTCGCAGACCTGCACTCGGTGCCGGAAGGCGCCTTCAATATCCGCGCGAACGGTGAGTCCGCGGGCCGGTCCTCGACCGCCAACATCGAGATCATTCCGAAGGAAGGCGGCAGCGGCCTGGACATCCGCATAAAGCCCGGCACGAAGAACGAGAGCGTGCACATTCCGGTCGTCATGACGCAGAGCGGCCTCACGGAAGTCGTCTACAACGACTTCTACATCGGCGAGGACGCGGACGTCGTGATCGTCGCGGGCTGCGGCATCGACAACTGCGGCATGCAGGACTCACAGCACGACGGCATCCACCGCTTCTTTGTGGAGAAGGGCGCGAAGATCAAATACGTAGAAAAGCACTACGGCTCCGGCGACGGCGCCGGCAAGCGCATTCTGAATCCGGTCACGGAAGTCTACATGAAAGAGAACAGCACCGTGGAGATGGAGATGGTCCAGATCAAGGGCGTCGACGACACGGACCGCAAGACGATCGCCAAGCTCGAGGCGGGCGCGAAGCTCGTCGTCCGCGAGCGCCTCATGACCCACGGCAACCAGCATGCGATCAGCACCTACACCGTCGATCTTGACGGCGAGGGCTGCAGCGCCGACGTCGTGTCCAGATCGGTCGCGAGAGACAACTCCTACCAGAAGTTCGAAGCGAAGCTGGTCGGCAGCGCCGCCTGCAGCGGCCATACCGAGTGCGACTCGATCATCATGGACAACGGCCGGATCCTCGCGGTCCCGGGCCTCGAGGCAAACAGCGTCGACGCGGCGCTCGTGCATGAGGCTGCGATCGGCAAGATCGCCGG
>DJXE01000081.1 GCA_002449595.1 Lachnospiraceae bacterium UBA7012 | reverse complement strand
CGGCAGATCGACTCTTCCACTTCCTTCGCCGAGACCATCATCAGGTCGGCCAGCTCATCGACGATGATGACGAGCTGCGGCATCGGCTTCTCATCCACTTCTTCGCCCGCGGCGATCCGCTCGCGGAGCTTCTCGTTGTAGCCCTTCAGGTCGCGGACGCGCGCGTCAGCAAACTTCTTGTAGCGCTCCGTCATCTCGGCGACCGCCCAGTTCAGGGCCGCGGAGGCCTTCTTCGGATCTGTGACGACCGGGGTCATCAGGTGCGGAATGCCGTTGTAGACGCTCAGCTCGACGATCTTGGGGTCGACCATGATGAGCTTGACCTCCTCCGGCTTCGCCTTGAAGAGGATGCCCATGATGATCGTGTTGATGCAGACCGATTTGCCCGATCCGGTGGAGCCGGCGATCAGGACGTGCGGCATCTTGGCGATATCGAAGATGATCGGCTTGCCGGCGATGTCCTTGCCGACAGGGAATGCCAGTTTGCTCTTGAAGTTCCGGTACTCTTCGGTCTCCAGGATGTCGCGGAGGCCGACCACGGTGTTGACCTTGTTCGGGACTTCGATACCGATCGCGGATTTGCCCGGGATCGGGGCTTCAATACGGATGTCGGTCGCCGCCAGGTGCATCTTGATGTCGTCCTGGAGCGAGACGATGCGGCTGACCTTGACGCCCTGGTCAGGAAGCAGCTCGTAGCGCGTGACGCTCGGGCCCTGGCTGATATCCGTGATCGTGACGTTGACGCCGAAGGTGCGGAGCGTCTCCTGCAGCTCCGCCGCGGTCTCCCTGAGTTCGCGCTCGGATTCGCCTTCCGGCGGCTTCTCGCCGCGCTTCAGCAATGTGACCGGCGGATACATATAGCTTTTCGGCTGCTTCATGATCACGTCCGCCGCCCTCTGAATCAGGGTCGGGGCGGGCTTCACCGGGACTTCGCCGCGCTGTGTCTGGTCGCCGTAGCTGTCCAGATTGCGGTCCGTCTCGGGAATGACCTTGTTGTCCTCGCGGTTGACCTGGATGTTCTGCGCCTCCGGAGATAATGCCGGCTTCGGAGCGACGACCGGCGCGGGCGCCGGCTGCACGGGGGCTGCCGGAACGGGCGTAGGCGTGGGCTGCGGCTCAGGTTCAGGCTGTACAGGCTCGGGCTGAACAACAGGCTCAGGCTGCACGGGCTGCGGCTCGGGTTCCACCACCGGTGCCTGAGAATATGCAGAACTCTGCAGCTCCTGTACGGGAGGCTGCCAAGTCTGTGCGGGTTGTACTTCAGGTTCAGGCTGCGGAGCATATGCCACGCTCTGCAGCTCCTGCACGGGCGCCTGCGGCTCCGAGTAATGCTGCCAGTCCTGCGCGAGCTGCGACTGATGATTCATCTGCTCCTGCAAGGAAGGTGTCTGCTGGCCTGCATTGTACTGCCAAGGCTGCTGCGCCGGCTCATAATCACTCGCGTAGCCCTGCCGCGCATCGCGGTACCAGCCGGAGGCTTCATACTTCGGCAGATTCTGCGGCACAGAGGCATAAGGAACGGCTCCCTGCTCTTCTGCTTCCGGCGAGGGAACGTCCGACTGTTGCGCTTCCGCCTGGATCGGCCCTGTGAAATAGTTGATCGAATGCGCACCCTTGGCATCGGGATCGTGGTAGACAGGCACCGGCACTTCCTCGACGTCCGGCTCGACCTCTTCGTGCGCGATCACTTCGTGGAGATCGTCGTAGTAAGCGGCCTGCTCTTCGTAGCCTTCAGTGCCGGGCTGCACCTCAGCCCCTTCCATATCACCGGAAACACCGGGCACGCCGCCCTCGGCGTACGCCTGCTGTTCTTCATCCGGATTCGGGAGCTTCGTGTCCAGCGTCACGCCGCTGTAGTGCTGGTCGCGGCGCAGGATCTGCTGGTTCTCGAGCTCTTCGGCGCGGAGCGCCTCTTCTTCCTGCTTCTTTAAGCGGCGCTGGCGGCTCTCCTCCTGCAGACGGCGGAAGCGGTCCTTGGCGGTCTCTTTCCGCGCAGGCTGTTCCGCACGGCGCTTCTGGGGATAAGGCTCCTCATAGGCCGCCGCGTCGTCGTAGTACTGGTCGCCTTTTCCGGTATCCGAGGGATACTCCTCGTAGTCGCTGTAATCGTCTTCGTAATACGCTCCGGCGTCGTCCTGCTCCGGATAATCGTCGTAGTCGTCGTACTCATCTTCATAGAGAGCACGCTCCTCGCGACGGATCCGGCGCTGCTCCGCCATCTCATGGAGATGCTGGCGCTGCGTCGCCGCTTGCGACTCGAGAAAAGCACTGATCGACCGCCTCGAGATCAGCGTCACGCCGACGAGGATCAGGACGATGATCACAAGGATCGTCCCGGGCGTACGAAGCAGGGAATAAAGCGCGAAGGTGATGAGGCCCGCGATGATGCCGCCGCCGTTTTTCCCCTCGCTGCAGCGGGTGTAGATCTCCTTGATGCTGAGCGAAGCCCCTTCGTGGAGGTCCGCCGATGACATCTCGCAGATCAGCCCGATCGCGAGGATCAAAAGGATGCCGCCAATCATCTTGGAGATGCCGTCATCCTGTTCCAGAATGCGCTCCGCAAACATGAAGAACCCGAACAGAAGGAACGGGAACACATATGCGGGCAGGCCGAGAAGCCCAAAGAGCGCGCCGCCGACGAAACCGCCGGCCTTGCCCATCAGGCCGATGCACGAGAGAAACATGAACAGGCACAGCGCAAACAGGAGGATCCCCTGCAGGTCCCGCGCGATGCGGTCCGAGGTGTCCTCTCTGTAGGAACTTCTGCGCCTCGTAGAAGACGTGCGCGGGGAAGTCCTCGCCCTGGTCGAGGAACTTCTGGTAGATGAATCAGATCGCCTCGTCCCGGAAGCCGTGCTCCTTGACCCGGTCGTGCGGGATCCCGACGTCGACCTCGTGCGCGTGGAGGAAGACTTCGATCCGCTCCCGGACCGGCTGCTTCCCGCGCGCGAAGAAGAGCTTCCGGACGATCTCGTCCCGGATGCCCTCGCGCCGGTTCTGTTTCCTGTTGCAGAACGGGAACCGGCAGCGCTGGAGCGCGTACCGGTTCTGCCAGTATTAGATGCCATGTTTCTCCTGTCAGATATCAAAATCGTCGTCTTCCGGGACGGGGAGGTCGAAATCGTCGTCCTCCCTGTCCGGCAGATCGAAGCCGATCACTTCATGCTTCCGCTTCTTCGGAAGGGGGAGCGGGTTGCGGATCTCCCCGGGGACCTCCTGCGGTCCCGCGCCGGGATCACTCAACTTCATCCCAGTTGTGGTAGACCGCCTGGACGTCGTCGTCATCGTCGAGGATGTCGAGGATGCGGCGGATCTCCTTCAGTGCCTTCT
>DJXE01000161.1 GCA_002449595.1 Lachnospiraceae bacterium UBA7012 | reverse complement strand
CCCGCCTCAAACTGCGGTTTGATGAGCGTCACCATCTCGCCGCTATCCTGCAGGATCCCGAACGCGGGAGGCAGGATCTTCGAGAGGGAGATGAAGGAGACGTCGCAGGAGGCGAAGTCCGGGACCGGACCGGCGTCCGCCGCGTCGCTGCCGGCTCTCCCCTTGCCTGCTGCCGTGAGCTCTTCGCGGGTGAGATAGCGGAAGTTCGTCTTCTCCATGCAGACGACCCGCGGGTCCTCGCGCAGCTTCCAGTCGAGCTGGCCGTAGCCGACGTCCACCGCGTAGACGAGCTGCGCGCCGCCCTGCAGCATGCAGTCCGTGAAGCCGCCGGTCGAGGCCCCGATGTCGAGGCAGGTCCGGCCGGTGAGCGTGATGGGGAAGACCTTCAGCGCCTTCTCCAGCTTTAACCCGCCGCGGCTCACGTACGGCAGCGGCTTGCCGCGCACTTCGATCTTCGCCTTTAACGGGTCGAACTGCGCGCCTGGCTTGTCTTCCTTGTTTCCGCCGACGTAGACGAGTCCCTCCATGATGAGGAGCTTTGCCTTTTCTCTTGACGGCGCGAAGCCGTTCTCCGTGAGGAGCACGTCCAGCCGCTGTTTCATGCGCGTCCCGTCCTCTCAAGGATCTTCGCGGCGATGTGCTCCGCGTCGATCCCGTATTTTTCCTTCAGTTTTGCCGGTGCACCGTGCTCGATGAAGCGGTCCGGGACCGCCACCGGCAGAATGTCGCATTTCCAGTCGTTTCTCTGTGCACAGGCGATGACGTGCTCTCCAAAACCGCCGGAGAAGACGTTCTCCTCCATCGTGACGAGGAGGCTGTGCGCAGGAAGCATGCGGTCCAGCAGCGCCTCGTCCGGCGTGACGAACCGCGCGTTCACGAGGGAGCTCGGAATGCCGAGTTCTGCCAGGCGCGCGTGTACTTCCTCTGCAGTCTTCACCATGGAGCCGATCGCGTACAGAAGGATGCCGCTCTCTTCAAAGATGACCTCCGCCTGGCCGAGCGCGATCTTCTCCCGGTACTCACGGAGCCCGTCGTAGGCCTCTCCGCGGGGATAGCGGATCGCACACGGCGTTCCCTGCGCGACCGCGAATTTGAGCATATCGGACAGCTCCCACTTGTTCTTGGGGGCCATGACGGTCAGGTTCGGGATCGTCGAGAGATACGACAGGTCGAAGACGCCCTGGTGGGTCTCTCCGTCCTCGCCGACGAGGCCCGCCCTGTCAATGGCAAAGATCACCGGCAGGTTCTGCATGCAGACGTCATGCACGATCTGGTCGTAGGCGCGCTGCAGGAACGTCGAGTAGATCGCGACGACCGGCTTCATGCCGCCCGCCGCAAGGCCCGCGGCAAACGTCACCGCGTGTCCCTCGGCGATGCCGACGTCGAAGAAGCGGTCCGGGTAGATGTTGCGGTAGCGCTTTAAGCCGACGCCGTCCGCCATCGCCGCGGTGATCGCGACGATCTTCGGGTCGCGCTGCGCCAGCTTGATCATGACTGTCGAGAAGACGTCCGTGTACGCCGCTTTTTTCTTGGGATTCTTGGGCAGTCCCGTCTCGATCTCAAAGGGGGAAGTGCCGTGGAAGCGGGAAGGATGCTTTTCCGCGGGCGTGTATCCCTTGCCCTTCTTGGTGCAGACGTGGATGAGGACCGCCTTGTTGACGTGCTTCGCCCGCTCGATCGCGCGCTGCATCGCACGGATGTTGTGCCCGTCCACGGGGCCGAGGTAGGTGATGCCCATCTGCTCGAAGTACATGCCGGGCACCATGAGCTGCTTCAGCGAGTTCTTCGTCTTTCGGATCCCGCGCACCACGCCCGGCAGATTGTCGTTGATCGAATAGTAGACCTTGTCGCGCAGGTGGATGTAGCCGGAGGAAGTCCGGATGTCGTTTAAGTAGGTGGAGATGCCGCCGACGTTCTCAGAAATCGACATATTGTTGTCATTCAGGATGATGATCAGATTGCTCGTCAGCTTGGAGACGTTGTTCATCGCCTCGTAGGCGAGGCCGCCCGTGATCGAGCCGTCGCCGATCACCGCGACGATCGTGTTGTTCTCGCCGCGCAGCTGCCTGGCGTGCACCATGCCGAGCGCCGCCGAGATCGACGTCGAGCTGTGCCCGGTGTCGAAGGCGTCGCAGTCGCTCTCCGCGCGCTTCGGGAACCCGCTCATGCCGCCGAACTGGCGGAGGTTCTCGAATCCGTCTTTTCTCCCCGTCAGGATCTTGTGCGTGTACGACTGGTGTCCCACGTCCCAGATGATCTTGTCCTTCGGGAGGTCCAGCGTTAGGTGCAGCGCCATCGTCAGCTCGACGGTGCCGAGGTTGCTCGCGAGATGCCCTCCGGTCACGCTGACCTTGTTCACGAGGAACTCCCGGATCTCCTCCGCGAGCTCCGGCAGGTCCTCTGCGGGGATCTTCCTGATATCGTTTGTCTTCTGTATCTGGTCCAACAATTTGGTCATGTTATTTCTCCCGGTCGATCAGGCTCTGAATGAGCGCGGTCAGGAACTCGTCCGATGCGGACAGGGAGGCGAGCCTCTCCAGCGCGCGGTTCGAAAGCTCCTCGACATCTTTCTGCGCCTTTTCCATCCCGTGGATGTCCACGTAAGTTCTTTTTCCCTCCGCGGCATCGCTTCCGATCGGCTTGCCGAGCACCGCCTCGTCGCCCGTCACGTCAAGGATGTCGTCCCTGATCTGGAAGGCGACGCCGATGTCCGACGCGATCCCGCGCAGCAGCTCGACGTCCTTGCCCGGCGCGCCAGCGAGCACGGCCCCGATCATGAAGCCGCTCTCGATCATGCACGCGGTCTTGTGCTCATGGATGTAATCCAGCAGCGCCGCGCTCACGCGCTGCGGCTGCTCCTCCGCCTCGATGTCCGCGCACTGCCCGCCAACCATGCCATAGATGCCGGCGCCTCCCGCGAGGATCTCCATCGCGCTGACGACGGCCTGTGTCTCCTGCTCGTTCTTTGCCTGCGTAAAGGCTCTCAGCGCCGTCTCATAGGCGTAGTTCAGGAGCCCGTCTCCCGCGAGCACGGCCATGCCCTCGCCATAAACGGCGTGCGTCGTCTTTCTCCCGCGGCGGTACTCGTCGTTGTCCATGCAGGGAAGGTCATCGTGCACGAGCGAATAGGTGTGGATCATCTCGAGCGCCGCCATGAACGGCTCCGCCAGCTCTCTTCTTCCGCCGTACATCATGCAGACCTGCGCGATGAACATCGGGCGCAGGCGCTTTCCTCCCGCGCGCACGCTGTAGTTCATTGCCTCGATCACGGTCTTCGCGGCGCCCTGCTCCGCGGGCAGGTACTTCTCGAGCACCTCCTCGCAGTACAAAGTGCGCTCCGCCAGTTCCTTCTCAAACCACTCTTTTTTATCCATTTCCGCCCTCTGCTGTCCCGCCGGCAGCATTCTCTGATGCGCCGCGGTCACTCATTCCGGCTTCCGACCGCGCTCTATGATGCGCCGCGGTCACTCCATTCCGGCTTCCGGCCGGCCGCCGAAGGTCTTCAGCTCCGACAGGCTGCCGTCGGCAGCAATGACCTGGACCTGCTTCTCGACGCGGTCGATCGTGTCGCTGCAGTGCTTCACAAGCTTCATGCCCTCTTCATAGCAGGCAAAAGATTCTTCCAGCGTGATCTCAGGTGACTCCATCTTCGCAAGCAGCGCTTCCAGCTTCGAGAACGCCTCTTCGATCTTCAGTTCTTCCATATCTCCTCCACACCTGCCGTGATCCCGCCGTCGGAGAGACGCAGCCGGATCTTCTCGTGTTCCCTGACCTGGTCTACAGATTTGATTGCTTTCCCTTCTTCATCCGATGCGTAGACAAAACCGCCGGACAGTCTCTTTAACGGGGAGAGCCCTTCGAGGCGCGCCGCGCTCATCTGCATCCGGTGCCGCGCGTCCTCGAGCCTGCGCTCCATCCGCTGCTGCAGCCGCTCCGCGGCCTGCACCGTGTACATGCGCTGCTCGCGGATCCTCGCCGCGGGCGACGCGTGTTCCAGTTCTCTGCGCAGGCGCCCGCACTTCTCTCTGGCCTCCCAGAGGCTCTGCCGCATCTGGCGCCTTAGCGCCCCGTCGTATCCGAGCAGATCCTCCTCGAAGCGGGAGAAGTCAAAAACGGCGAGTTCCGCCGCCGCCGAGGGAGTCGGCGCCCGCAGATCCGCCACATAGTCCGTGATGACCGTGTCCGTCTCGTGTCCCACCGCGGAGATCACCGGCACGACGCAGTCAAAGACCGCCTGCGCGACTTCCTCCTCGTTGAACGCCCAGAGGTCCTCGAGCGATCCGCCCCCGCGGCCGATGATGATCGTGTCCGCGCCTGCGGACTCCAGCACCTGAAGGCCGCGGATGATGCTGTACTTCGCCTGGTCGCCCTGGACGATCGCCGGAAACAGCAGGATCCGGATGTAGGGATTGCGCCGTCTCGCGATGTTGATGATGTCCTGGACCGCCGCCCCGGTCGGAGCCGTGACGACGCCGAGCGTCCTTATATAGCGCGGGATCGGCTGCTTGTAGCTCTCGTCGAACATGCCCTGCTCTTCGAGCTTTTTCTTTAACAGCTCGTACCGCTCGTTCAGGAGTCCCACGCCGTCGCGCACGATGCGGTCGGCGTAGAGCTGGTAGCGGCCGTCTCTCTCATAGACGTCGACCGCGCCCTGGACGACGACCTGATCGCCTTCCTTCATCAGAAAAGAAAGACCTCTTCGACGGCCTGCAAACATGATGCAGGACAGCGTTCCCGAGGCATCCTTCAGCGTGAAATATATGTGTCCGGACGAGTGGTACTTACAGTTGCTGACCTCCCCGCGCACCAGGACCTGCTGAAGCAGAAAATCCTGCCGGAACATGTTTTTTATGTAGGTGTTGATCTGGCCTACCGAGTAGATATTCTTTGTCATGCAAATTTAGCCAGCACGCCGTTGACAAAGGACGCGGCATTGTCCGGTCCGTATTTCTTCGAGAGCTCGACCGCCTCGCTGATCGCGACGCCGGTGGGAACTTCGTCGTCATACAGGATCTCGTAGACGGCGATCCGAAGGAGCGCGAGCTCCACCTTGCCGACGCGCGTCAGTTTCCAGCCCTCGATCTTGTTCGAAAGCTGCTCGTCGATCTGCGGGAGCTTGTCCATGATGTCCGCGAGCCTCGACTCAAGATAGGCCTGGTCCTGTTCCGTCACGGTCAGATCGCCGCTGTCAAAATAGAGCTTCGTCTGCTCCGGCATCTGCTCCGGCGTATTAAACTCCACACGGAACAGAAGCTTAAACAGCTGTTCCCTGATTCCTCGTCTTTTCATGCAGTATTATTCTTCTTCCTTCGGCATCTCCACGCCGACGATCCGGACGTTGACGTCCGTGACGGTGAGTCCCGTCATGCTCTCCAGAGAGCTCTTGACGCGCTTCTGGATGTTGCTGCTTGTCACGGGGATGTTGTATCCGAAGTCAAGGATGACAGAGACCTGCGTGTTGACCGAGTTCTCCGTCACGTCGACGCGCACGCCCTTGCCGAGCTTCTTCGTGCCGCCCTTGTTCAGGATATCGAGCGTGATGCCGCCGGCGAGCGAGTGAACGCCCTCCACCTCGACCGCCGCGAATGCCGCGATCAGCGCGACCACGTCGTCCGCGATCTTCACGGTGCCGACGTCCTGCTTCTCTGTGATCTCCGTGACTGTATTCTCAAGATTCTGTTCCATCGTACACCTCCGTCTGTAATGGTTCTTACAGAGTATTAATTATACCATATCCTTGAGGCGTGCGCAGACGGAAGTGGCGGGATGCGTCCGGAGGAGTTTACTCATCCGGGCGCAGCTCGACGCTGCCGGCTGCATAGGGCGAATGCCCCGGGTCCGGGATCCCTCGGGGATCCCGGACCCGCACGTCTCATACTTAATTTCTCGAGAACTCCGCCAGCTCCAGCCCTTTGTTCCTGTCGAGCACCATCCCGACCGACCAGGGATTGACGAACAGAAGGAGCGGATTTCCCTTCATGTCGCGCACGCGCTTCATGTCAGAGGTCCCGGTGATGCGCATGATATCGGTGTCCGGGCTCGTCACCCAGCGGATGTGCTCATACGGCAGAACTTCCAGATTGACCTCGACGCCGTACTCGCTGCTCAGGCGGAACTTCAGGACGTCGAACTGCAGCATGCCGACGACGCCCGCGATGATCTCCTCCATGCCGGTGTTGAACTCCTGGAAGATCTGGATGGCGCCTTCCTGTGCGATCTGGCGGATCCCCTTCACGAACTGGTCTCTCTTCATCGTGTCGACCTGGCGGACCCGCGCGAAGTGCTCGGGCGCGAAGGTCGGGATGCCCTCATAGCGGAACTCCGGCAATCCCTTCGCGATGAACGTGTCGCCGATCGAGTACAGGCCGGGATCGAAGACGCCGATGATGTCGCCCGCGTACGCCTCGGTGATGACCTTTCTGTCCTGCGCCATGAGCTGCTGCGGCTGCGAGAGCCGCTGCGTCCGTCCGCTCTGGACGTGCTTCACTTCGGCTTCGGCGTCATATCTTCCGGAGCAGATGCGCATGAACGCGATCCTGTCGCGGTGCGCCTTGTTCATGTTCGCCTGGATCTT
>DJXE01000052.1 GCA_002449595.1 Lachnospiraceae bacterium UBA7012 | reverse complement strand
GAACTCCTGATCAAATCCCTTGACAGAGGCGATCTGGAGTGGAGAGAGATGTACAAGTAACATGTTCCGTTTTGCAGTTCACCACAACTTATCAGTCATCAAAAAGGCCCATGCCGGGGCAACCGTGAAAAAGGCGTCGCGCGCAGCAGCGCTCCTTCTGTGCTGCGCGCTTTTGTGTGCCTGCGGATCCAATCTCGTCAGCCCCTACACCGACCACGAGTACATGAAGGCATTCACATTTCTGTCCGGCCAGTCGACAGACAGCGGACAGGCGGAGGGCTTCGCTGCCGACCTCTGTGTGACAGAAGGCAACGTCATACCTCCGGGCATCAGCATCGAGGCGGGCACGACCGCGCTCATCGCGGACACCGCCAACCTGGAATTCCTGTACGCAAAGAGCGTCCACGAGCAGATGTATCCGGCGAGCCTCACGAAGCTCATGACCGCGCTCGTCGCGCTCAAGAATTCCTCCCTTGACACCAAACTCACCGCCTCGGCGGACGTGACGAACCTGGAAGCCGGCGCGCAGACCTGCGGCATCGCGGAGGGCGATACCATGACGCTGGACCAGGCGCTCCACCTGCTCCTCATCAACTCGGCGAACGATGCCGCCGTGATGATCGCGGAGAACGTGGGCGGAAGCGTGAGCGCGTTCGTGGACGAGATGAACAAGGAAGCGCAGATGATCGGCGCGACGAACACGCATTTCATGAACCCGAGCGGACTGCACGACGGGAATCATTACACGACCGCGTACGACATGTACCTGATCTTCAACGAGGCCTTGAATTACCCGGTCATCCAGGAGATCATCAACATGCCGTCCTACTCGACGGTCTACCGCGACGCGCAGGGCGCGGAGAAGAACGTCAGCGTGAACTCGACGAACCTGTATCTGCGCAGCATCGTTGACGCACCGACGGGCATGACGGTCATCGGCGGCAAGACGGGGACGACCAGCGCGGCGGGGCACTGCCTGACGATCCTGGCCAAGGACACGTCGGGAAATCCCTACATCTGCGTGGTTCTCGGCGCCCCCGACCAGCAGGTCCTGTACAGTTACATGAACGATCTCCAGGACCTCGTGGCGGAGCCGAAATGAGTTGTTTTTCACCCCCGCATCGACTATAATACGGTTAAATATTTGTATCAATTCTGACAAATTGATACGCATCTATATCTTAGAAATCAGGAGGGCATGGCCAATGGTTCAGTTAATTGTCGGCGATAAGGGAAAAGGGAAAACCAGGTACCTGCTGGACAAAGTCAATTCTGAAATCAAAAATATCCTCGGCTCGATCTGCTATCTGGACAAAAGCACCAAGCACATGTATGAACTGAACAACAAGATCCGTCTGATCAGCGTTCCGGACTACTTCATTTCGGACGCGGATGAGTTCGTTGGTTTTGTCAGCGGTATCATCTCGCAGGATCATGATCTGGAGCAGATGTATTTTGACAGCTTTCTGGACATCGCGCATCTGCGCGGCCAGGATATCACGCCTGTCGTTATGAAACTGAAGAAGCTCAGCGAAGTGTTCCATGTGGACTTCGTTCTGAGCATCGCCCTCGATGAGTCGGATCTTCCGGAAGACCTGAAGTCCATGGTCGCGATCTCTCTTTGATCGCGTCCTTCATGGGAACTGACCCGTCGCTTAATGGCAACTGAGTACATAGACATGCCTGCCGGCGCAGGCATGTCTATTTGTTACAGGGTCCGCCGGCGCTTCCGGTGAGGCCCGCAACTACGAACGCGGGAACTTATGGCTTCAAACAAAGTCACGAAATACCGCAGGCCGCTCAACATCAACGTAGGCCTGATCATATTCGCGGTCATCCTGATCTACACGCTGATCAGCGTCTTTACCTATGCCACTTCCGAGAAGGTCGTCGGCTATGAGGTCAAGACCGGGTCGCTGTCCGCCAACCGCGTCTACCACGGCATCGCGCTCCGCTCGGAGCACATCGTCCAGAGCGAGTACTCCGGCTACATCAATTTCTACAGCGAGGAGGGCGACCGCCTGGGCAAGGGCAACCTCGCCTACACGATCGACGAGTCCGGCCAGATCATCGACTACATCAACGCGCAGAATACGGGCGACGTCACGTTCAGCAAGTCGGAGCTCGCGGAGCTGCGCGGGGAGATCACTTCCTTCACGTCCGACTTCGACGCCAGGAGCTTCGGCGGCGTCTACGACTTCCGCAGCACGATCATGAGCAAGACGCAGAACCTCTCGAGCAGCAGCATCCTGGAGAGCATCCGCAACATGGATACCTCCGGCCTGTCCGCCTCGATCCATTACTGCTATGCGCCCGTGACCGGCGACGTGGTCTACGCGACGGACGGCTACGAGGACAAGACGTTCGAGGGCCTGAGCATCGCCGACTTCGACCGCGCCGCATACGAGAAGAACCAGATCGGAAACGGGCAGCTCGTCTCGCAGGGCGACCCTGTCTGCCGGATCTCGACCGACGAGAACTGGAGCATCGTGTTCCTCGCGGAGGGGCAGGAGGAGGCCGACGAGCTGGTCGAGATGGACTACGTGCGCGTCCGCTTCCTGAAGAACCAGGACGAGTCCTGGGCGAAGGTGCGCAGCCGCACGGACGAGCAGGGCAACGTCTTCGTGTCCTTAAGCTTCACGAATTCAATGGTGACGTTCTGCGCCGACCGCTTCATCGACATCGAGCTGATCACCTCTGACCGCCAGGGCCTGAAGGTCCCGAACACCGCGATCATTGAGAGCTATTTTTTCCTTGTTCCGGAGGAGTTCGTCACGACCGGCAGAGGCGGCGTCATGGGCGTCCTGAAGCAGACCTACGCAGAGGACGGCTCCATGAGCACCTCCTTCATCTCCGCGCCGCCGTACAGCGAGGCGGAAGGGGAGTACTACCTGGACGAGAGCGTCCTGAAGGCCGGCGACGTCCTCGTGAAGCCGGATTCGACGGACACCTACACGCTGAGCCGCCAGGACAAGCTGGTCGGCGTCTACAACATCAACAAGGGCTACGCGGACTTCAGAATCATCGACATCCTGTACTCCGGCGACGAGTACTCGATCGTCGACCCGAACACCACGTACGGCCTGTCGGAATATGATTACATCGTGCTGGACGCGCAGAATATCTCGCCCGACCAGTTCATCTATGAGTGACAGCGACAAACCCTTTTCACGGCTGCCGGAGCGTACTTACAGAACTGCTGCAGCTGTGTGCTTCACAGGGACTGTCCGGAGGAAACCATGGCGGAAAGCATCATCAAAAACAACCTCGCCGAGATCCACGCGCGCATCGAGGCAGCCTGTGCCAGAGCAGGCAGGGATCCGTCCGAAGTCGGCCTCATCTGCGTATCCAAGACGAAGCCTGCGGAGGCGGTCCTGGAGGCCTATCACGCGGGAGAAAAGCTCTTTGGCGAGAACAAGGTGCAGGAGATCCGGGAGAAGGCGCCTGTGCTGCCTGAGGACATTCAGTGGCACATGATCGGCCACCTGCAGACCAACAAGGTGAAGCAGGTGATCGGACACGCCGCGATGATCCACGGCATCGACAGCGTCCGCCTCGCGGAGACCGTCAGCAAAGAAGCCGTGAAGGCCGGGATCGTCATGCCGGTCCTCATCGAGGTCAACATGGCGGCGGAAGAGAGCAAATACGGGATCCGTCCGGAGGACGCGATGGATTTCGTCGGCGCGATCCTCCCTCTGCCGGGCATAAAGATCGAAGGGCTGATGACGATCGCGCCGTACACGGAAACCCCAGAAGAAAACAGGGTTTATTTTCGCGGACTGCGAAAATTATCGGTTGACATAAACGGAAAATACTCAGATAATTTATTTATGCATGTGCTTTCTATGGGTATGACCGGTGACTTTGAGGTCGCTATCGAAGAAGGCGCGACTTTTGTGCGTGTCGGAACAGGTATCTTTGGAGAGCGTAATTATCATATTGAATAAGGGGTAAACTTCATGAGTGCTTTGGATCGACTGATCAATGCGATGAAAGTGAACGGAGACGATGACGGCTACTATGATGACGACTACGACGTAGAGCCAGAAGAGACCGGTTCCCGTTTCAGAGGCTTTGGCAGAAGAAGGCAGCAGGAAGAAGAAGAGTATGACGACGAGCCTCAGCAGCTCCCCATGCGGCGCCAGGCAGCGCCCGAGCGGCAGGTGAGCGTCGTCCAGAAGCCGCAGCAGCGCCGCGGGATCGCACCCGGAATGGAAGTGTGCGTCATTAAGCCCACCACGGTGGAAGAAGCCCGCGAACTCACGGACACCTTGCTTTCCAACCGCACCGTCGTCCTGAACCTGGAAGGACTGAACGTCGACATCGCGCAGAGGATCATCGATTTCACTTCCGGTTCCTGCTACGCGATCCGCGGAAACCTTATGAAGATCTCTCATTATATCTTCGTCGTCACCCCGGAGAGCGTCGATATCTCCGGTGACATCTCCGCAGCGCTCGGCGTCGGCGATGACTCGCAGTCATCCCTCTACATGCCTTTCGCTCAGAATTGATAGTTTATGATACTGACAGGAATTCTGCTTTTCGTTCTGCTGGTCGCTATTGACCAGTACAGCAAGATCATTGCGGCGGCGTCTCTGAAAGGGACGGCGCCGTTCGTTCTGATTCGCGGCGTGCTGGAGCTCCGGTATCTCGAAAACCACGGGGCCGCCTTCGGCATCATGCAGAACGGGCGCATCTTTTTTACCGTGGTCGCGCTCGTTGTGCTCGCGGTGATCGCCGTCGTGCTGCGCAAGGCGCCGACGACCCGCCGGTTTCTGCCGTTCCGGATCTGCCTCGTCTTTCTCGCGGCAGGCGCCGTCGGCAACCTGATCGACCGCGTCCGCTTCGGCTATGTGCGCGATTTCATTTACTTTTCCCTGATCAATTTCCCGATCTTCAACGTCGCGGACATCTATGTGACCGTCTGCACGTTCCTGCTGGCCATTCTTCTGATCGTCGTCTACAAGGACGAGGAGCTCTCGTTCCTGAGCCTTTCCTCCTTCCTCGGGAAGGGCGGAAAGACCGGGGAGTGATCCATGCAGCCCGGTTCTGATCTGCAGCCGGACCTCCCGGAGCAGGAACACGAAGAAGAATATTCA
>DJXE01000163.1:1116-8223 GCA_002449595.1 Lachnospiraceae bacterium UBA7012 | reverse complement strand
GAGTGGGCGGGCTTCGAGTGGATCAACGCGGACGACACGTCGCGCAGCATCTACAGCTTCGTGCGCAAGGGCCGCTCGAACGGGAAGCAGCTGATGTTCATCCTGAACATGACACCGATGCGGTACGAGAACTTCCGGATCGGCGTGCCCGCAAAGGGCAAGTACAAGCTGATCCTGAACAGCGACGACGAGAAGTTCGGCGGCTTCGGCGACGTGACGATGCCGAAGACACTCAAGTCCAAGGATGGCCTCTGCGACTACAGGGACCAGTACATCGAGTTTGACCTGCCCAAGTACGGCGGCCTCATCTTCGAGATCCAGCCGGAGGAGGCGAAGCCGGAGCAGAAGGCACCGGAAAAGAAGCAGGTTAAAAAAACGGAACAGAAAAAAGCAGAACAGGGAAAGGCAGGCCAGAAGAAGCCGGAACAGAAAAAGACGGTCAGGAAAAAGTAAGGCACTATAAGTAAAAAAGGAAGACTGGCGGGGACGCAATCTTCACTTTTGCAGTTTTGAAAGTGGTATGAATTATGGTTTTACATGAATCTGCAGAAGACTATCTTGAGAAGATCCTGATGCTGACACAGCGCAACGGACAGGTCCGTTCCATCGACATCGCGACGGAGATGGGATACTCCAAGCCGAGCATCAGCATAGCGATGAAGAAGCTCCGTGAGAGCGGCTACATCGAGATGAGTGAAGTCGGGCTCATCACCCTGACCGAGAGCGGCTCGGAAGTCGCGCACCGGATCTACCAGCGGCACCAGCTCCTCACGAACATCCTCGTTGCGATCGGCATCGACGAGGAAGAGGCGATGGAGGAGGCCTGCAAGATCGAGCACGACATCAGCGAGGAGACCTACCGGAAGCTGAATGCGTACTACGAGAAGAAAATGAAGGAACAATAGGGGACAGACGTTTTTATGGCGGATGCAAATCTTTTAAAAGACAAAACAATACTGATCACAGGAGGCACGGGATCCTTCGGGAAATGCTTTTCCCGCTATGTGCTCGAGCACTATGAGCCGAAGAAGATCATCGTCTATTCGAGGGACGAATACAAACAGTTCGTCATGTCGAACGACGAGTTCTTCAAGGCGCACGCGGACAAGATGCGCTATTTCATCGGCGACGTGCGCGACTGCGACAGGTTGAAGAGGGCGCTCGAGGGCACGGACTACTGCATTCACGCGGCGGCGCTCAAGCAGGTGCCGGCGTGCGAGTACAATCCCGCGGAGGCGATCAAGACCAACGTCGGCGGCGCGCAGAACGTCATCGACGCGAGCCTGGACACCGGCGTGAAGAAGGTCGTCGCCCTGTCCACGGACAAGGCGGTCAACCCCGTCAACCTCTACGGCGGCACGAAGCTCGTCTCTGACAAGCTTTTCATCGCGGCGAACGCGTACGCGGGCAGCAAGGACATCAACTTCTCGATCGTCCGCTACGGCAACGTCGCAGGAAGCCGCGGCAGCGTCATCCCGTTCTTCCGGAGCCTGATCGAGCGCGGCGAGACGACGCTCCCGATCACGGACTACCGCATGACGCGGTTCTGGATCAGCCTGGAGCAGGGCGTGGAGCTCGTGATCAAGGCCCTCGCGGAGGCGAAGGGCGGTGAGACGTTCATCAGCAAGATCCCTTCGTTCTACGTGAAGGATCTCGCGGAGGCCATGCTTCCCGGCTGCACGACGAAGGAGACCGGGATCCGTCCCGGCGAGAAGCTCCATGAGGTCATGATCACGCCGGAAGATTCCGCGACGACGTATGAATTTGAGAAGAACTACGTGATCTATCCGCAGATCACCTACAATGACCGCCAGGTCCCGGACCTGTCGGGGAAAAAGGTCGAGGACGGGTTCGCGTATTCTTCCGGAAACAACAAAGAGTGGATGAGCGTCGACGAGATCCGCGAGAGGCTGCGCGAGGTGACGGTCTGTTGAGGCGGATCTTAAAGACGATTTGAAGCGAAGGACGGGGTGCAGTGCATCCCGGTGAGAGGGTGCTGAATATTACGCTTAGTAATGATTCAGCACCTATCGTTTTGGAAGGAGAAGAGTTATGGATGTGAGACCTGCGGCGGCCGGAGGCACTCCGGTCAGGGATTCAAAGATCTTCTACGCGCACCAGTCGATCGACCAGTCGGACATCGACGCGGTGGCGGAGGTCATGCGCAGCGATTTCCTGACCTGCGGGCCGGCGATCGATGCGGCGGAGCGGGGGCTCTGCGAGGTGACGGGCGCGAAGTACGCCGTGCTCTGCAGCAGCGGCACGGCGGCGCTGCACATCGCCTGCCTCGCGGCGGGCGTCGGCGCGGGGGACGAGGTCATCACGACCCCGATCACGTTTGCGGCCTCCGCGAACTGCGCGCTGTACTGCGGCGCGCGGCCGGTGTTTGCGGACATTGATCCGGAGACCTGGCAGCTGAGCCCCGCGCGCGCGGAGGAGAAGATCACGGAGAAGACGAAGGCGATCATCCCGGTCGACTTCGGCGGGCAGGCCGTCGATGAGGAGGCGTTCCTGCGGATCGCGAGGAAGCACGGGCTCGTCTATATCGAGGACGCGTGCCACTCGATCGGCACGACCTACACCTGGCAGGGCCGGTTTGATGATGAGGCGGGGGAAAAGGCTTTTCACAGGGAATCCGATCCTGTGAAGGGCGAGACGCGCCGGATCGGGCAGTTCGCCGACATGACCGTCATGAGCTTCCACCCGGTCAAGACGATCTGCGGCGGCGAAGGCGGCGCGGTCCTGACCGACAATGAGGAGTATTACAAGAAGCTTCTCGTGATGCGCACCCACGGGATCACGCGGGATCCTTCCCTGATGTCGAAGGAGCCGGACGGGCCGTGGTACTACGAGCAGGTCGCGCTCTCGACCAACTACCGCATCACGGACATGCAGTCGGCCCTCATCGGGAGCCAGCTGAAGAAGCTTCCGCAGTTCGCGGCGCGCAGGAAGGAGATCCGGAGGCGCTATGATGAGGCGTTTTCCAAGATCCCGCAGCTCGTCGTGCAGAAGGAGACGGAGGGGTCGGACAGCGTGCGGCACCTGTACATCCTGCGCCTGAATCCGGAGAAGATCTCGATCGACCGGGCGGAGTTTTTCGCGGCAATGGGCGCCGAGAATATCGTCTGCAACGTGCACTACATCCCGATCTACACGTTCCCGTATTACCAGGAGATCGGCTACGGGCAGGGGCTGTGCCCAGAGGCGGAGAAGCTCTACAGCGAGATGCTGACGATCCCGTTCTACCACGGGATGTCGGACGAGGACGTGGAGAGCGTGATCACGGCTGTGCAGAGGATCTGCGCGTGGTACGCCAGGTAACGTCACGCAGCGGCGGCGGAATACGGCATGCCGCCCGCTGAAACAGCAAGTGTGAATCGTTAATCAAACGGAGAGATACAGTAACTGCTCGTTCATAAGAAAGGACAGGGGAAAATGGCTTACAAAACGGACATTGAGATCGCACAGGAGGCGGAAAAGCTCCCGATCGTAAAGATCGCCGAACAGATCGGCGTGAAGGAAGACGACCTCGAACTCTACGGAAAGTATAAGGCAAAAGTCACGGAAGAATACATGCAGAGCGTGCAGGGGAATCCGGACGGCAAGCTGATCCTCGTCACGGCGATCAACCCGACGCCCGCGGGCGAGGGCAAGACCACGATCAGCATCGGACTTGCGGACGCGCTGTCCCTGCTCGGGAAGAAGGCAATGCTCGCGCTGCGGGAGCCCTCCCTCGGTCCTTGCTTCGGCGTCAAGGGCGGCGCGGCCGGCGGCGGCTACGCGCAGCTCGTCCCGATGGAGGATCTGAACCTGCACTTCACCGGCGACTTCCACGCGATCACGACAGCGAACAACCTGCTCGCGGCGATGATCGACAACCACATCCACTTCGGCAACGCGCTCGGCATCGATCCCACGCGCGTCGTCTGGAAGCGCTGCATGGACATGAATGACCGCGCCCTGAGGGATATCGCGATCGGCATGGGCGGCAAGATCAACGGCCCTGTCCGCGAGGACCACTTCGTCATCACGGCGGCGTCCGAGATCATGGCGATCCTCTGCCTCGCGGAGGACATGGAAGACCTGAAGAGGCGCTTCGGCAACATCGTCGTCGCGTATGACTACGCGGGACAGCCGGTCCGCGCGGAGCAGCTCGGCGCGGTCGGCGCCATGGCTTCGCTCATGGTCCAGGCGATCCGCCCGAACCTCATGCAGACGATCGGCCACACGCCGGCGTTCGTCCACGGCGGTCCGTTCGCGAACATCGCGCACGGCTGCAACTCCATCCGCGCGACGAAGACCGCGCTGAAGATGGCGGACTACGTCGTCACGGAGGCGGGCTTCGGCGCCGACCTCGGCGCGGAGAAGTTCCTCGACATCAAGTGCCGTATGGCGGGCCTGAACCCTTCGGCGGTCGTCATCGTCGCCAGCATCCAGGCGCTCAAGTACAACGGCGGCGTCCCGAAGGCGGAGCTGAAACAGGAGAATATCGAGGCGCTGAAGAAGGGCATCGTGAACCTTGGCAAGCACATCGAGAACATCAGGAAGTACGGCGTGCCCGCAGTGGTCGCCCTAAACTCCTTCGTCACCGACACGGAAGAAGAGAGCCGGATCGTCGAGGAGTACTGCAGGGAGCATGACTGCGAGTTCGCGAAGGCGACCGTCTGGGCGGACGGCGGCGCCGGCGGCACGGCGCTCGCGGAAAAGGTCCTTCAGACGATCGAGACGAAGGCGAGCGAATATCATCCGATCTACGCGCTGGACAAGTCCCTGCGCGAGAAGATCGAGACGGTCGCGAAGGAGATCTACGGCGCAGGCGACGTCACTTACACCGCGGCTGCGGAGAAGCAGCTCCGCCAGCTGGAAGAGCTCGGCTTCGGCCAGCTTCCGGTCTGCATGGCAAAGACGCAGTATTCCCTGTCGGACGACCCCGCGAAGCTCGGGCGCCCCGACGGGTTCACGCTCACGGTCCGCGAAGTCTACATCTCGGCCGGCGCCGGCTTCGTCGTCGTCCAGACGGGACAGATCGTCGCGATGCCCGGCCTTCCGCGCCACCCTGCGGCGATGGACATCGACGTCGTGGACGGAGAGAGAATCACCGGACTGTTCTGATCGAACGCCCGGCAGCAGACATCGGCACCTCGTCAGGAGCGGGTCACAGGCCGCTCCTGACGGACGCGCCCGCCGGACGCAAGGCAGGCGCGGGAGAGGAGAGGCAATATGCATAACGACAGAAAGTGGTGGAAAGAGAGCGTCATCTACCAGCTCTACCCGCGCAGCTTTCAGGACTCGAACGGCGACGGGATCGGCGACCTGCGCGGCATCCTGCAGCGGATGGACTATCTGGAGCAGCTCGGCATTCGCGCGATCTGGCTGAACCCCATCTACAAGTCGCCGAACGACGACATGGGCTACGACATCAGCGACTACCGGGACATCATGGACGAGTTCGGGACCATGGCGGACTTTGACGAGCTCCTCGCCGCGGCGCACGCGCGCGGGATCCGGATCATCATGGACCTCGTGGTCAACCACACCTCCGACGAGCACGCCTGGTTTGTGGAGGCGCGGAAGTCGAAGGACAACCCATACAGGGATTTCTATATCTGGAGAAAGGGAAAAGGGAAGGAACCCGGAGACGAGCCCAACAACTGGGCGTCGTTCTTCACGCCGTCCGCCTGGACCTACGACGAGGCTACCGACGAGTACTACCTCCACCTGTTCTCGCAGAAGCAGCCGGATCTCAACTGGGAGAACCCGCGGCTGCGCGAGGAAGTCTACCGGATGATGAACTGGTGGATGGACAAGGGAATCGACGGCTTCCGGATGGACGTCATCAACCTGATCGCGAAGGAGGAGGGCCTGCCGGACGGAGCATCTTCCGGCGCTGGCTATGTGTTCTGCCCCGAGCACTTTGCAAATCAGGAAAAGCTTCATGACCACCTCCAGGAGATGCGCAGGCGCTGCTTTGACGGGCGCGACGCGATGTGCGTCGGCGAGACGCCGTTCAGCTCACCCGAGACGGGAAGCCGGCTCATGGACCCGGAGAACCGGGAACTGGACATGATCTTCCAGGACGCGCTCATGGAAGTCGACAGCGGCGAGGGCGGCAAGTGGAACGTGATCCCGTTCTCCCTGAAGGAGTGGAAGAGAAGAGTCCGCACCTGGCAGCAGGTCGCGGAGAATACCTGGGGGAGCCTGTTCTGGTCGAACCATGACCAGCCCCGTCCGCTGTCCCGGTTCGTGGATCTGGACGCGGCGGCGAGGGCGGCCATCGCGAATCTGCCGGAGGGAGCGCAGGGACAGGATGCGGCTTACGCCGCGGCGTTCGAGACGCTCCGCACCCGCGCGGCAAAGATGCTCGGCGCGGCGATGCACCTCATGCGCGGGACTTCCTATATCTTCCAGGGCGAGGAGATCGGCATGCTGAACATGCCGTTCGCGTCGCCGGAGGATCTCAGGGACATCGAGAGCATCAACTTCTATAACGAAGAGTGTAAGAAAGGCGGGGATGCGGCGGAAAAGGCTTTTCAGTCGATCCTGAAAAAGGGCAGGGACAACGCGCGGACTCCGATGCAGTGGGACGACAGCGCCTTCGCCGGCTTCACAATGGGCAGTGAGCCGTGGGAGAAGGTCAATCCGAACTATCAGAGCATCAACGTCGCGCGCCAGATGGAGGACCCGGACTCGGTGCTCGCGTTCTACCGGCAGCTGATCCGCTTCAAGCAGACGGATGAGGCGGCGGTCTACGGGGCGTTCCGCGATCTTCTTCCGGAAGATGAGGACCTGTTCGCTTATGAGAGGGCGCTTCCGGAAGCACCGCAGGACGGGTTCCTTGTGATCTGCAATTTCAGCGGCGCGGCGAAGCCGGTCCCGGAGACGCTGCGGGAGGCGGTGCTCGCGAGGGGCGGCGAGATGCTTTTCTCCAACGTGAAAGAGCGGGATGAGGATGTGCTGCAGCCATTCGAGCTGCGCGTCATCCGCTGAGTCAAAGAGTAATAAAAGGGGAAATATCTGTAATATGACACTGAGGGAACTGGCGGTCGGTGCGAGCGCCGTCATTGAGACTGTCGGCGGCGAGGGCGCGCTGCGGCAGCATTTTCTGGA
>DJXE01000163.1:515-1059 GCA_002449595.1 Lachnospiraceae bacterium UBA7012 | reverse complement strand
CGGCAGCATTTTCTGGATATGGGCATGATTCCCGGGGCGGAGCTCACGGTCGTGAAGCTGGCGCCGATGGGAGACCCGATGGAGATCGAGATCCACGGGTATGAGCTGACGCTGCGGCTCTCGGAGGCGGAGAAGATCGCGATCCGCCCGATCCGCGACGAGGAACACAACCACGAGAACTGGGCAGCCGAGAAGCTGAGCAGGACGGCGCACCCGGGACTCGGCGAGGAAGGCAAATTCCATATGAAAGGGGACGGGGATCCCGTCCCGGAGGGCACGACCCTCACTTATGCGCTGGTCGGAAACCAGAACAGCGGCAAGACGACGCTGTTCAACCAGCTGACCGGCGCGAACCAGCACGTCGGGAACTTCCCCGGCGTCACGGTCGACCGGAAGGACGGCGTCATCCGCGGCTTCCCGAACACGAGGGTGACGGACCTTCCCGGCATCTATTCCATGTCGCCGTACAGCAGCGAGGAGCTGGTCTCCCGGCGGTTCGTCCTGGACGACAAGCCCTGCGCGATCATCAACATCGTCGACGCGA
>DJXE01000163.1:0-431 GCA_002449595.1 Lachnospiraceae bacterium UBA7012 | reverse complement strand
TCGAGCGGAACCTGTATCTCACGATGCAGCTCCTGGAGATGGGCACGCCGATGGTCGTCGCGCTCAACATGATGGACGAGCTGCGCGGCAACGGGGGCACGGTCGACATCAACGGGATGGAGCAGCTGCTCGGTGTCCCGGTCGTACCGATCTCTGCTGCGAAGAACGAGGGCGTGGACGAGCTCGTGAAGCACGCGGTCCACATCGCGAAGTACAGGGAGAAGCCGCTGCGGCAGGACTTCTGTGACGAGAACGACCACGGCGGCGCGGTCCACCGGTGCATCCACGCGGTGGTCCACCTGATCGAGGACCACGCGAAGCGGGCGGACCTGCCCGTGCGCTTTGCGGCGTGCAAGCTGATCGAGGGGGACGAGGAGATCCTGGCCCGGCTGTCCCTCGATGAGAATGAAAAGGAAATGCTGGAGCACATC
>DJXE01000111.1:2591-5907 GCA_002449595.1 Lachnospiraceae bacterium UBA7012 | reverse complement strand
CCCAGGAGCCGTCGAACGGATGCTCCAGGATCCCCATCAGCTCGATGTGGGTGTACTGCATCTTTTTCAGGTAGTCGCTGAGACGGTCCGCGAACTCGCGGTAGTTATAGAAGCCGTCTTCGGTTCCGTCCGGATGCTTCATCCAGGAACCGATGTGGCACTCGTAGACAGACATCGGAGCCGCGTAGTAGTTGACGCCGTCGCGCTCGGACATCCATTTCTTGTCGCCCCAAGTGTAGCCGCTCAGGTCCGCGGTCACGGAAGCTGTTCCGGGACGCATTTCCGCGCGGTTTGCGTACGGGTCCGCCTTGTAGATCTGCGTGCCCTGCTGCGTGTCGATCAGGTACTTGTAAAGCTCGCCCTCTCCGATCCCGGGGATGAAGCGCTCCCAGATCCCGATCTCGCCGATTTTGGTCATCGGATGATCCGTGGTGTTCCAGCCGTTGAACGTGCCGACGACGTGGACCGCCTCCGCATTGGGCGCCCACACCGCGAAATGCATGCCCTTTACGCCGTCCTCTTCGGAAGGATGGGCGCCGAGCTTTTTGTAGATTTCATAGTGTGTTCCCTGGCCGAACAGATAGCAGTCGTCCTGGGAGATAAATACTTTTTCCATAACTCTCCTCGCCTGTCTTTAGTAGTGCTGGAAGTCCTTCTCCCTGAGGATCACCATGTCGTCTTCGTCGTAGCGCTTGCGGAAGATGACGTCCATCAGGTGTCCCGGTGTCTTTTTCTCAGCATAGCCGATCGCCTCGTCGACGATCCCCTTCACTTCATCGACCGTCACGGTGTGATCGATCGTCTGCAGAGATGAGATCCTGGTGTGCAGGGCAAGGATGCCGAACTCATCTATGGAATAGTTCTTCTCTTTTGCGTAATTCTTCGCGACTTCGACGAGCGCGTCGTTGTCGAGCGCCGTGATGTCGATGCGCACGTTGAAGTTCCTGCCGAGCGATGCCTCGTTGTGCCGCATGAAGCGGTCCATCGCTTTCGCGGTGTCGATCAGGATCACGATCATGCCGCGCTCTTCGCGCTCCAGCTCGCGGTGCAGGCGCATGCAGCTCTCTTCACTGAGGGAGGATGCCTGCTCGATGATCAGCGCGCCGTTCTCGATCTGCGTGAGCGCTTTTGCAAGGTCCTTCCGGTTGATCACCGGGCCGCTGGACCTGGCCACCTTGCCGGAGAAGTTCGAGTCGATCGCGCGGATCTCGCGGATCAGCGCCTTCGCGAGGCCCGCGGTGTCCGTGCCACTCTGTCCCGTCAGAACGACGTTGCCGGTGCAGGCCGCCAGGCTGATGTCGTCGATCGCCCGGACGATCTGTCTTCTCGTCTCCGCGGACGTCATGTACTGTCCGAAGAGCTTCTGTTCTTCCTCCGTCAGCTTCCTGACGGCGGCCTTCTCCTGGGACCTGCGGGCGATGCCGAGACCCCTTCTGCCGGCGTGCGCACCTTCCGGTGCACCGTGCCTCGCCTCCTGCGCATCTTCCGCGGGAGCCGCCTCCTGCTGCGCACGCTCTCTCCGGTGTCCTTCCGGATTCCTGTGCTGCGGTCTCTGGGCTTTGATTCTGTCTTCGCGAAGCGCGTGCCTTCTGTGCGGGCGCTCCGGCTCTGCGGGAGCTTCCTCCGCCTCGGGTTCCTTCGCTTCCTCAGGAGCTTCTTCCGCAGGCGCTTCCTGCGCCTCGGGCTCCGCTTCCTGCGCCTCGTATTCCGGCTCGGCGGGTTCCCCGGCTTCGTACGCGGGCTCCTCGTCTGCGGGCTCCTGCGCCTCTTCCGCTTCGTACTTCGGTGCCTGCTTCTTCGGTGCTTCGTACTCGGGTTCTGTGTATTCCGGTTCCTGCGTCTCGTACTCAGGTTCCGCGTATTCCGGTTCCTGTGCTTCGTACTCAGGTTCCGCGTATTCCGGCTCCTGTGCTTCGTACTCAGGTGCCGCGTGTTCCGGCTCCTGCGCCTCGTACGCAGGTTCCTCGTATGCAGGCTCCTGCGCCTCATACTCAGGTGCTGTGTACTCGGGCTCCTGCTCCTCGTACTGCGGTTCCGCGTACGCGGGCTCCTGTACCTCATGTCTCGGTGCGGCGTGCTCCGGCCTGCGCGCCTCCGCGTATGCCGGGCGATCCGCCTCTCTCGAGCGGGCGGCTTCCGCGGCCTCCGCCGCTTCCTCCACGTCCTTCGGGCGCCAGATCCTGGTCGCGCCGTCCTTCTTGATCAGTGTGTCCCTGTAAGCGGGCTCTTTGATCTCCTCGCGGCTGCCCATCTCGTCGCCGCGCGCGACGACCGCTTTGTACCGCTCGACGGGCGTAAAGCCGTCCGGCAGGTCCGCGCCTTCCGGAATCACGCTCGCCGCGGCCGCGAGTCTCTCTTCTCTCGCGATGTCGCGCTCGAGGTGCTCCAGGACGCCGTCCTTGGACTTCTCGTCAAAATCCTGCAGGATCGGTCCCGTGTTCTCCAGGAATCTCCTGCGGATCTGTTCGCTGCGTCTCTTCTCGCTGTCAGTCTTGATCCGGTCCCACTCGTTCAGGATCCCTTCGAGATCCATCTGGCCCGTGATCTGCTTCTCGGCCGGCCTTGCTTCCGGCATCACCATCGCGTACTGGCCGTCCGTCTCCTGTGCGAGGACGGTGTCATACCTGTGGCTGAGGTCCTTCTTCGCCGGCTGCGGCGTGTATTCCCTGAGCGCCGGTCTCTCCTGCGCGGCAGCTGCCTGCGGCGCTTCCGCCTCGGGCTGTGCCGGTGCCTCCGCTTCTGGAGCGTGTGCTTCCGGTGCGGGCACGACCTTCATGTCCGCGTCTTCATCTTCTACTGCGGCAGGGCTCTCCTGCGGCTGCGGTGCCGCGGGTTCCTCCGCTTCCGGAGCCGGGCGATCCTGCGTCAGGACCGGCTGCGACGCCGTCTCTCTCTCTTCCTGTTTCTCGAGGTCCTGCAGCCCGGATGCTACCAGGTCGCGCAGTTCCTGCGTGTTGAAGCTCGCGTCCGGAACCTTCGGGAGGTCATCCTCCTGCTGCGCAGCGTACGGAGCAGCGGCGTAAGCGTTCTGGGCATAGCCCTGGTCCGCGTAGCCTGCGTTGGGATCGTAGTTCTGATCCGCATAACCCGTATTCGGGTCGTAACCCTGGCCGCCATAAGCCGCATTCGGATCATAGTTCTGATCGGCATAACCAGCATTCGGGTCATAACCCTGGCCGGCATAAGCCGCATTCGGGTCGTAATTCTGATCCGCATAACCTGCGTTCGGATCATAGTTCTGGTCCGCGTAACCTGCGTTCGGATCGTAGTTCTGATCTGCGTAACCCGCGTTCGGATCATAGTTCTGGTCCGCATA
>DJXE01000111.1:0-2463 GCA_002449595.1 Lachnospiraceae bacterium UBA7012 | reverse complement strand
TAGTTCTGGTCCGCATAACCCGCATTCGGGTCATAGTTCTGATCAGCGTATCCGGCGTTCGGATCGTAATTCTGGTCCGCATAGGCCGCATCCTGCGCGCCCTCCGCTGCGGGTTCCGGCTGTGCCGGTGCCTGCGGTGCGGGAGCCGGCTGCTCGACGCCGAGTGCTTCCGCCTTGAGTGCTTTCGCGTTTTCCACAAACCTGCCGTCGCCGAAGAATGCAATCAGCTCGTCGCACTCGCTGACGCAGAGGGTCTTGTCCCCGTTCCTGTAATACAGGAGGGCGAGCTCATACGCCCACCGGTCCCTGTAATCCGCGGCCTTGAGCTTCTGCAGGACCGCGATCTGCTCGGGAAGGCTCACGCTCTGCGCTTTATAGATCTTGTACTGAAGGATGTAGCGCCCGGGATCCCGCGGCGCGATCTGAACGAATTCGTTGTAGTACTGGAGCGCCTGCACGTACTCGCCGAGCCTGAGCTCCAGATCGCACAAGGATGAGACGATCTGCCGCCCTGTAGGGTATCTGTCGTAGGCGAGAAGCAGGATGTCCCTGCTCTCTTCGAAGCGGTGATTGACCTTGTACAGGTCGCTGATCTGGCAAAGTGTATTGACGCTCTTGACGCGCTTCCAGTCGATCGTGTCCGCGATCTCTACAGCGCGCCCGAAGTCTCCCTCGGAAATGAGTGTGTCGATCTCCTCAAGACATACTTTATACTCGTATTTATCCACCCGAAATACCTCTTTACTGCCCCGCCTGTCCCGTTCTGAAACCGCCCGCGCAAGGCACGTGCCGGCGCGGTTTCTCAAAACATAGGAAACGCCCGCCTGCGTCCATCCGCAGCCGGAACAAAGCGCCTGAATATGTCAATTTAGTGTAGCATACGACCTAATTGATGTCAAAACGGACGCGGTCCGCGAGAGCCGCAAATTCCGCGAGAGAAAGCCTCTCTCCGCGCACTGTTTCCGGCAATCCGAGCGACGTGATCGCGGCGGCTGCGGCGCCGCGGGAGATCTTTTTCCCGTGATAGTCCAGACCGTTCGCAAGAGCGTTCGCGAGGGTCTTCCTGCGCTGGTTGAACGCAGCCCGGATCAGGGCGAACATCAGCTCCTCATCCGCCTTCACCGGCGGCTCCTTGTAAGCCGTCAGGCGGAGCACGCAGCTGTCCACCTCCGGACGGGGGATGAACGAGGACGGAGGCACCCGGAGCATGACCTCCGGCTCGGCGTAGTACTGCACGGCGTACGTGATCGCGCCGCAGTCCTTCGAGCCGGGCGCCGCACAGACGCGCGCCGCGACTTCCTTCTGCACCATCACGGTGATGCTCTCAAACAGTTCGATCTTCTTCAGAAGCTCCATGAGGATCGGCGTCGTCACGTAGTACGGCAGGTTCGCCACGACCTTCATCGGCTTCCCGCCGTTCGCGCTCTCCGCGATCTCCTGCAGGTCCGTCTTCAGGACGTCCTCGTAGCGCACCGTCACATTCGGGCAGTCGGCGAGCGTCTCCTCGTGGATCTTCGCGAGGCTCCGGTCGATCTCGACGCAGACGACCTCGCGCGCCGCCTCCGAGAGGTACCCGGTCATCGTCCCGATGCCGGGCCCGATCTCCAGGACACAGTCCTCCTTCGTCACGCCGGCGGCGTCGAGGATACCATACACGACGTCCTCGCTGATCAGGAAGTTCTGACCGTATTTTTTCTTAGGGTGCAGGCCGTACCGGCCGATGATGCGCAGCGTCTCCTGCGGGGCAGCTAATCTCAATCCGTTCCTCCCAATTTGCAAAGCTCAGTCCGTCATGCGGTAGAGCCGTTTGGCGTTTTCCCAGGTGATCCTCTCGATCTCCTCTTCCGGCAGTTCCTTCAGATCCGCGGCCGCCTTCACGACGAGCGGAAGGTAAGCCGAGCAGTTTCTCTCCCCGCGGTGCGGGACGGGCGCAAGGTACGGGCAGTCCGTCTCGAGCACGATGGACTCCGCCGGGATCTGCGCGACAGTCTCTTTGAGCTTGCGCGCATTCTTAAACGTCAGGACGCCCCCGACGCCGATGAAGTAGCCGAGCTTCACGTACTCCTTCGCCATCTCGGCGCTGTACGAGTAGCAGTGGATCACGCCGCCCGTCGTCCCGGCGTGATATTTCTTCATGATGTGAAAAGTATCTTCCGCCGCCTCACGCGAATGGATGACGACAGGGAGGTCCAGGCGCTTCGCCATCTCCAGCTGCGCGATGAACCACTTCTTCTGCGTCTCCCGGTCCACGTCGTCCCAGTAGTAGTCGAGGCCGATCTCGCCGACGGCGACGACCTTGCCGGCGTTCGTTTCCGGATGCAGGGCGTCTGCGGCCATCCCCGGCTGCGAGGCGTCTGCGGCCAGATCTCCCGCGCCGGATGCATATCGATTCGCGGCGATCTGCTTTTCCAGGTTAAACAGGATCTCGTCCGTCAGCGGCCCGCACTCCGAAGGGTGCACGCC
>DJXE01000148.1:1556-14887 GCA_002449595.1 Lachnospiraceae bacterium UBA7012 | reverse complement strand
ATCGCCATGGACTTCTGGGCGAGCCTGGAGCACAAGATCCAGTACAAGTTCGAGGGGGAAGTGCCGGAGTCGATCACGCAGGAACTGCTTGACTGCGCGAAGATGGTGTCCGCGCTGGACGCCAAGATGCTGCAGCTGAACAACGAGATCCAGGAACTAGGGAATAAGGAACAGTATTAAAACACCGGATATGGTATAATATATTGTCTTCAGACAATATATGATCTTTTTCGGAGGACGGCATGCAGGCTCCAGGCAGAATGAGCGCGGATGAGATGATCCTCGCAAACGGTGCGGCGGAAGCCGCTCAGACAGAAGCACTGAAGCAGATCATCGCGGAGAACGACGCGTCTCTGACGCAGATCCGCGAGGTCAATGATCTGCTGTATAAAGATATCCATGATTCCGTGGACTCGCTCGGCGGCAGCGTCGGCGAAGTGCACACGGCGGTACAGGATGTACAGGCCGGCGTGCAGGACGTGCAGAGCGGCGTACAGAACGTACAGGCCGGCGTGCAGGACGTGCAGGCGGCAATGCAGAGCGTGACCGCCGGCGTCGGCGACGTGCAGAGCGGTGTGCAGGACGTTCACACCGCGGTGCTCGGCGTGCAGGACGCGATCGGCGGCTTCGGCAGCGCGATGGAAGAGTTCTACACGTCAGTGGACGAGGGGCGCGAGAAGATCTTTGCGCAGATGGCGCGCTCGGACGAGGCGGCGCACCGCGACAGCGTGCGCGTGTACCGCAACGTACAGGCCTCGATGATCACGGAGCTCGGCAAGCAGACGAAGGAATTGAACGCTGAGATCACCGCGCTCACGAACAAACTGGAACAGACGAGAGCGGAACTGAAGAAGGCGCAGGAGGAGGCCTCCGCGAAGCGCCACAAGGTCAGTTCTCCGCTGCTGCTGTTCACTTTCGCGGCGTCCATCGCCGCGCTTGCCCTCGAGATCCTCGAGGTGACCGGCCTGATCGGCAGGCTGATGAGCTTTTTCCCCGGATTGTAATCTATGATCGATCACGCAGATGATTCCAAAGTAGTCCGCCTGATCTTCGTTGTCACGACGCTCGCGGTGCTCTACCTGAGCATGCTGTCGGTGCCCGCGGCAACGCTTTTTCATGCGGAAGAAAACGATATGTACGCCGTCACGGTGGACGGTGAGGAGATCGGCCTCGTCGCGACCAGAGAGGACGCGGACCGCGCGATGGCGGAAGCGAGACGGAATATCTCCGGCGACATGGAGGGCTTCGTCTACTCCGACGTGGAGATGGAGCTTGAGGGCCGCCATCTCTTATGGGGAAAAGTGACTGACCCCGAGATCATCATCGACCGCCTGACCGCCGCACTGAGAGAGAACGAAGAGAAAGAACTGGTGCAGTGCTACACGGTGAAGATCGACGACTACACCGTGAATCTCGCCACGAAGGACGACGTCATGGGGCTGCTGCTCCTCACGAAGCAGAGGTTTGATCCGCTCGACCAGTACACGGTCGCGCTGACGTCTGATACGGCGCGGGAGATCAATGCGCTGACGGCGCAGGTCCTGCTGCGCACGGAGCAGGAAGCCATAACGGCACGCGAAGAGGAACTGCCGACAGCCGGCCTGGATGCGGAGCTGGCGGACATCTTCGCCTTCGTGCAGCCGCTCTCCGGCAGCAAGCTGGAGGACTACCCGGTCGGCCTCATGGACCTGAACTTCGTGGAGAAGATCGAGGTCGTCGAGGCGTTCATGCCGCACAGCCAGATCTCGACGCTCGAGGATGCGGTCGCCGAAGTCACGAAGGACCGCGCCGTGCGGGAGATCCATGTGGTGCAGTCGGGGGACACCCTCTCGACCATCGCGGAGAAGTACGGGCTGACGCTCGAAGAACTCATCAGCATGAACGATCTGCTCGAGGATGAGAATTCCCTGATCCGCCAGGGAGACGAACTGACGATCACGGTCCCCAGGCCGGAGCTCTCCGTCGCCTTCAAGATGCAGGAACTGTACGAGGAGGACTACCAGGCGGAGACCATCTACAAGAACAACGACAGCTGGTTCGCGAACCGCCAGGAGACCGTGCAGGAGGCGCAGGAAGGCCACCGGCGCGTCGTGGCGCAGGTCAGCTACGTCGACGGCAAGAGCCGCGGCACAGAAGTCATAAAAGAGGACGTGATCAAGGCGTCGGTGCCCCGCATCATCGAGCGGGGAACGAAGCCGCTTCCGACCTATATCTGGCCGACGTCCGGCGGTTACATCACGTCCGGCTTCGGCGGGAGAAGCGCCCCGAAGGCCGGCGCGAGCACATACCACCAGGGCATCGATATCGGCGTGCCGACCGGCACGTCCGTCACGGCGTCCTGCGCGGGCACCGTCTCGGTCGCGGGCTGGCAGGGCGGCTACGGCAACCTCGTCTGCATCCGTCACGACGACGGAAGAGAGACGCGCTACGGACACCTGTCGAGGATCGAGGTGCGCGTCGGACAGTACGTGCAGCAGGGACAGAGGATCGCCCTCTCCGGCAACACCGGCAACAGTACGGGACCGCACCTGCACTTCGAGATCCGGATCGGAGGCGTCGCCTATAATCCGCTCACATATCTGCAATGAACGCAGCGGTGACCGACAAATGAAAAAGGAGCAGGTCCGACAGCCGGACCTGCTCTTTCTTTATCTGCCGGGATACCTTACAGATCAGATCTGCTCATTCATCGAATGGTCCAGCGCCTCGACGATCGTAGGCACCACGAAATCGGCGGCTTCCTGCACCTCCTTCGGTGCATAGGGGAACGTATATGAGACGTCCGCCGCGCGGATCAGCGGCAGGTCGTTGATCGAATCGCCGATGCCGTAGAGCCTGCAGTCCCCGAAATGCCGGCGCAGGATCTCCACGCCCTTGCCTTTGGAACAGCCCTTCGGCGCAATGTCGATCTCAATGACGTTCTGGAAAGCTTCCACGCTTTCGCCGAAGTTGTCGTTGATCCACCGGGCTTTCGCCGCCGCGTCTTCAAGGCTCTCCGTGTGGATGCTGACCTGGTGGATGCGGCCTTCCGGAGCGTCGTCCACGCCGGTGATGACATAATATTTTCCGGGATAATCCATTTCCGCGAAGACGCAGATCTCCCCCTCGACGTCCAGCGTCATGCGGTAGCCCTTCGGCACGAACTCCCGGACGAGCACATCCGCGACGTCCCTATCCACGCCCCGCTTGAAGATCTCCTTAAATGAGCGGTCCACGATGTTGGCGCCGCTGCTGGTGATGCAGAAATCCGGCTCCACGAAGCCTGTGATAAAGGGTGTAAGGCCGCCGACCTGGCGCCCCGTGCAGAGCCCGAACAGGTGCCCCGCCTCCTGATACTCCCGGATCTTCGCCACATTTGCCGCGGGCAGTTTGTCCGGGTCGGGCGCCTTGTAGAAATACAGTGTGCCGTCGAAATCGCTCGCAAATACTTTCTTCATCTTTTCCCTCATTCTCTCAATATCACACAACGAAGTCGTCCGTCACAGACGCCCCGATCCTCTGCACTTTCAGGCTGGTCTCCCCGGAAGAGAACAGGGAGAATTCCCCTTCCGCCGGGTAGAGGTGTGTCGTAAACACGGCCGCTCCGTCATTGGCGAAGATCTCGACGCTGCTGTGGTCGACGAAGATCTCAAGCTTCTTAAGAGGCTCTTCCAGCGGCATATCCAGCTGCTCGCCCACCGATTCGTTAAATCTCTTCGCCATGCCGCTCCGGTCGATCGATAGGGCGCCCGCGTCCGCGCTGTAGCGGATCTTCAGCCCGCCGCTCCCGTCTTTTTTCGCGAACAGGTCGAGCGATGCGTCATTTCCGTCATATTCCGCGGTGATCACACAGGCGCGCGGCAGATCTTCCCCTGCGGGAACGGTCTCCCCGATGAGGCCGTAGACCGAAGGGACCGGCGTCTGGTAGAGCCTGCCGTCCCTGATGCGCAGCTCCCTCGGGAGAGTCATGCTGCCTTCCCAGTCCTCCTCCTCGGTCGGATAGTGATTGTCGGGAAGCCCGATCCACGAGATGATGATCTCCTTGTCCGGATCGTCCACGCCGGAGGCGAGCTGCGCGGCGTAGAAGTCAAAACCGTAGTCAAGGTGCTTAAACGGTGCGGACGGCGTAAAGGTCAGCGTGTCAAAGTCCATCCTGCCGGTCATGTAGATGTTGTGGTTCGTGCTCTCGCTGCGGCCGGGAAGCTTTGTGTACTGGGGAGAGAAGAGCAGGACGTCCGTTCCGCCGATCCTGCCGATGCAGGGGCACTCCCACATTCCGCCGAGCGACTCGTAGCCGGGCACTTTCAGCTGTCCCGCGAAAGCCCACCCGCTGAAGAGGTCTTTTGAGGTGTAGACCAGGACACAGCCCTTCAGGTCGGCAGTCTGCGCGCCGATGAAGATGTAATAGCTCTCCTTCTCGGGCACATAGAAGACCTTGGGGTCGCGCTGGTGCTCGGTGTAGTCCGGCCTGGGGCCGAAGAGCGGCTTCTCAAGTTTCACAGGTTTCCCGTCCTCCCCAAGCTTCGCGGCGCAGGTGTACGGTGTGCGCACCCAGTTCTCGTCGCGGTGATTCCCTGTGTAGAAAAAGTACAGTTCCCCGTCCTTCGTGATCGCGGAGCCCGAGTGGACGCCGCGGTTGTCGAAGTCGGCGTCCGGCTTTATGCCCACGCCCGCGTTGTGCCAGTGCACGAGATCCTCGCTTATGACGTGATACCAGTATTTCAGGCCGTGCACGGCGCCCCACGGACACCACTGGTAGAACAGGTGGTATACGCCGTCATACAGCGCGAACCCGTTCGGGTCGCTGGAGAGGCCGGTCACCGGCTGTACATGGTACGTCTGTCTGTAAACGGACTTCCTTATGCGCTCATGCAGTCCGCGGATCTCCTCCGGATCCTGCAGGACCCTGTATCTTTCTTCTCTGGTCCACTCTCGCATATCATTCCTCCTCTCTGCCCCGCGGGGCGTACCTGTCTGCCGGGTCCGAAGTGGTGTCTGTCGGGAATATGATCTGAATCAATACACTTTATAACGATATTTTACAAAAAAAATATAGCTTATTGTGAAGTTATTATTAATTTCGTACAATAAATAATGAAAAAGATAACAGTTCTGCCCGAAGTGAAAGGGGCGGGGCTCCATTTCAGAGAGGGGATCATTATGGCATTGGATTATCGCAAATGCGCAGAAGAGATCTTCAGCTGTCTCGGCGGAAAGGACAACATCGCGAGTGCGGCACACTGCGCTACCAGGCTGCGTCTTGCGATCGTCGACAACGGCAAGATCGACAAGAAGACACTCGAAAACGTGGAAGGTGTCAAGGGCATGTTCGAATCCAACGGACAGCTCCAGCTCATCATCGGCACCGGCACAGTCAACAAAGTCTATGACGAGTTTCTCGCGGTCACCGGCCTCACGGCGGCTTCAAAGGACGAAGTAAAAGCGGCTGCGGCAGCAGCCATGCCGTGGTGGAAGAGGCTCTTAAAGACGCCGGGCGATATCTTCGTCCCGATCCTGCCCGCGATCGTGGCGTCCGGCCTCATGATGGGTCTCGTCGAGGCACTCGCGAAGGCGATCCCGTCGTTCGCATCTTCCGACTGGTTCGGATTCCTGGACACGGTCGCGAACACGGCGTTCGCGTTCCTGCCTGTCATCGTCGCCGTCTCGGCGGCAAGGGTGTTCGGAGGAAACATCTTCCTCGGCGCCGTCGTCGGCCTTCTGATGATCCACACGAACTTCCTGAACGCGTGGAGCGTCGGCAGCGCGGATGCGATCAACTCCTTCTTCGGCGTGACGGACGGGATCATCCCGAAGTGGCATCTGCTCGGAAATATCGTGACGATCCAGAGGGTCGGCTATCAGGGCCACGTCATACCGGTCATGATCGCCGTGTGGCTGATGAGCAAGATCGAGAAGTGGCTGCACAATCACGTTCCGGAGATGATCGACCTGTTCGTGACGCCGCTGACGACAGTCCTCGTCACCGCACTCATCACGCTGAGCATCATCGGCCCCATTTTCTCCCAGCTTGAGACGTGGGTCCTTGCGGGTGCAAAACTCCTGATCACAGTCGGCTTCGGCATAGGTTCCATGATCATGGGCGCCATCTATCCGGTGACGGTCATCATGGGCCTGCACCACATGTACAACGTCATAGAGGCGGGCATGATCGCGGAGAGCGGCCGGAACATCTGGATGCCGATCGCCTCTTCCGCAAACTTCGCCCAGTTCGGCGCCTGCCTTGCAGTGGCGATCCGCGCGAAGAACCAGAGGACGAAATCGGTCGCGCTTCCTTCCTCCCTGTCCGCCTCCCTGGGCATCACGGAGCCCGCGATCTTCGGTGTCAACTTCCGCTTCATGAAGCCGTTCGTCTGCGGCATGATCGGCGGCGCGCTCGGCGCGTGGTTCGGTTCGATCTCCCGCATCGGCGCGACGACTTACGGCGTGACCGGCATCCCCGGGCTCCTCGCGATCGACAATATCCCGATTTACTGCATCATGCTTGCGATCGCGGCAGGCGTGGCATTCGTCCTGACCTGGATCGTCTGGAAAGAGGATAACGGGGAAGGCGCGGCGGCAGCAGCACCTGCAGCCGGGGCAGCCGCAGCTGCGGCACCCGCGGCAGCTCCAGCATCTGTCAGCGCGGGTCCTGAATTCGTTGATATCGCCGGTATCCCGGCCGTCATGAGCGTGGGCGACAGTAAGGTCCTCGCACCTGTGAAGGGCAAAGTCATCGCGAGGGAGAGCATCCCGGATGAGTCCTTTGCGGCAGGCATCCTGGGCGACGGCGTCGGCATCGAGCCGGAAGAGGAATTCGTGATCGCGCCGTTCGACGGCGAGATCTCCTCTGTGGCGGAATCAAAGCACGCCATCGGCATTGACAGTGAAGACGGCATGGAACTTCTGATCCACGTCGGCGTCGACACGGTCAACATGAACGGCGACGGCTTCACACCGCTGATCAGCGAGGGCGACAAGGTCAAGGCCGGACAGAAGATCCTGAAGTTCAGCAGGGATACGATCAAAGCGGCCGGACATCCGGATGTGGTCGTCGTCCTGATGACCAACAGCGACGATCTCGATGACTTCAAGGTCGAGTGATCCGGGCCACCGGTCCGGAGACCGGTTTTCCGGGAGTTTTACGGATCACAGTGAGTATTAAAATGTGCATAAGGCGCCGGACGGGCTCTTTGGCCGTCCGGCCGCCTGAACAAACAGGTTCATGCAGACACGCAGACACATCATCAGTTGAATGAAAGAAAGGAAAAAGCAATGAAAGAATTCCAGTACACGATCACAGATCCCGTAGGCATCCATGCACGTCCGGCCGGCCTCCTGAAGCAGGAAGTCAAGAAGTTCGGCAGCAGCGTCCAGGTCTTCAAGGGCGACGCGTTCTGCGACGCGGCGAAGACGCTCAAGCTCATGGGCCTCGGCATCGTGAAGGGCGATACGATCACGGTCCGCGTAGAAGGCGATGATGAGGACGTGTGCGCTCCCGCGATCGAAGAGTTCTTCAAGAACAACTTCTGATCGGGGACCGGCGTCTCGTTGTGACAAAGGGGTGAACTATGCAGGTTGCAACAGGGAAAAGTATCTTAAACAGGATCGCGGTCGGTAAGATCCGGATCTATAAAGTGCCTGAGAGAGTCATCAGTGACGCCCTGGTCGACGACGTACAGGCGGAGCTGGACCGGTTTGAGGCGGCGCGCGTCCGCGTCCAGGACCAGCAGATGGTCCTGTATGAGAAGGCGCTGGTACAGGCGGGTGAAGACGCCGCCGGCATCTTCATGTTCCACTACGGGCTGCTGGAGGACGACGAGGACCTGTATGAGGCGGTCACGGAGATCATCACCGGCCAGAAGCGCAGCGCGGAATATGCGGTCAAGGAAGCATTCGACAATCAGGCGGAAGCATTCGCCACGATGAGCGATCCCTACTTCCAGGCGAGAAGCACGGACGTCATCGACGTGGAGAACGACGTGCTCGACGTCCTGATGGGCCTGGATGCCATGAGCATGCAGGGCACGGAACCGGCGATCCTGGTCGCCGAGGACTTTGCTCCGTCAGAGACGGTCAAGCTCGACAAATCCCTCCTGCTCGGCATGATCACGAGAGAGGGAAGCAGCAATTCCCACACGGCGATCCTGGCGCGCAGCATGAATCTCCCGACACTGATCCAGTGCAAGGAGATCAACGACTCCTGGGACGGCAAAATGGCGATCCTGGACGGCTACAACCAGTGCGTCTACGTCGACCCGACGGAGGACCTCTTAAAGAGCCTCACCGCCAAGCAGCAGGAGGACATCCGGAAGAAAGCGCTGCTGCAGGATCTGAAGGGCAAGACAAGCACGACGATCGACGGACGGACGATCCGGGTCTACGCCAACATCGGCGGCCCGCAGGACGTCGGCGCAGTACAGGTGAACGACGCGGAAGGCGTCGGCCTGTTCCGCTCGGAGTTCGTCTATCTGAACAGCAAGGATGACCCTTCGGAGGAAGAGCAGTTTGGCGCCTACCGGAGAGTGCTGGAGACACTGGCACCGAAGCAGGTCGTCATCCGCACGTGCGATATCGGCGCGGACAAAACGATCGATTACATGAACCTCGATCACGAAGAAAACCCGGCGCTCGGTTTCCGCGCGATCCGGATCTGCCTGACGAGGAAGGATTTCTTCAAGAGACAGCTCAGGGCGCTCCTTCGCGCTTCCGCGTACGGCAATCTGGCGATCATGTTCCCCATGATCATCAGCGTGCGCGAAGTCAAAGAGTGCCGCGCGATCCTTGACGAGTGCCGAAAGGAACTGGAAAAGGAAGGCGCCGCGATGGGCGATATCGAAGTCGGCATCATGATCGAGACACCGGCGGCAGCGCTCTGCGCCGACGAACTCGCGCAGGAAGTCGATTTCTTCTCGATCGGAACGAATGACCTGACGCAGTACGTCTGCGCGATCGACCGCCAGAATGCGAAGCTTGAGCCGTTCTCGGATACGCATCACCCGGCTGTGCTGCGAGCGATCCGGATGACGGTCGAGGCCGGCCACAGGCACGGCATCTGGGTCGGGATCTGCGGCGAGCTCGGCGCGGATCTGTCCCTGACGGACACGTTCCTGCGCATGGGCATCGATGAGCTCTCGGTCAATCCGACGAGCGTCCTGCCGCTGAGGAAAGAGATCCGCGGCATCGACCTTCGCCAGCCGCCGAAGGAACAGGAAGCATAAAGGAAGCGACCGTGATCAGGCGTCGTTTTCGGTTTTACGGCACCGTACAGGGGGTCGGACTGCGCTACACGGTGCGGCAGGCAGCCAGAGCAATGGGTCTGACCGGCTTTGTGCGCAACGAGTACGACGGATCGGTCACCGCTGAAGTTCAGGGAGACGCTCCCGCCATCGACAGGATGCGGGAGATGGTGGAGAACGCCCCGTACATTCGCATCGACAGATGGGAGTGTACGGGGCTTCCCGTTGATCCGCAGGAGAGGGCGTTCCGCGTCCTGTTCTGGTGACGGTTTTGGAACGGAAGCCGCCGCGCCCGGATCGCGGATGAGAAGCGAATAAAACTGCCGGTACGGTTCCGGCAGATCTGATATACGGAGAATGAGATGAAACGCAATGGGTTTACAGAGAGACTGGACCGGTACGAGCCGGAACTGAGAGAACTGTTCGGGACGCTGTACCCTTCCGGCGCACAGGCGTGCGGGGAGTTTGTCCGGATGCTGCAGGAGATGTGGAAGGAACGGCCGCAGGACATGAAGCGGCTGGATCTGAAGCGCCTGAAGAGCCCCGACTGGTACAGGGACCGCGCCATGACCGGCATGCAGCTCTACGTGCAGTCCTTCGCCGGCACGCTGCAGGGCGTCCGGGCGAAGCTGGACTACGTCAGGAAATGCGGGATCCGCTATCTTCACCTGATGCCGATTCTGGAGAGCCCGGAGGGGCGCAGCGACGGCGGATACGCGGTCTCGGACTTCCGGACCATTCAGCCGCAGTTCGGGACGATGGAGGACCTCACGGAGCTCTCAAGGGAGTGCCATGCGCACGGGATCTGCATCTGCCTGGACTTCGTCATGAACCACACCAGTGAGGACCACGAATGGGCCAGGCGGGCGAAGGCGGGAGAGAAGGAGTACCAGGACAGGTATTTCTTCTACGACAGCTGGGACATCCCGAACGAGTTCGAGAAGACGGTGCCGCAGGTGTTTCCCACGACGGCGCCGGGAAGCTTTACCTGGTGTGAAGAGGCCGGCAAGGTCGTCATGACGAACTTCTACCCCTTCCAGTGGGACCTGAACTACTCAAATCCCGTTGTGTTCATCGAGATGACGCGGAATATGCTTTTCCTCTGCAACAAAGGAGTGGACGTCATCCGGCTCGACGCGGTGCCCTATATCTGGAAAGAACTCGGCACGAACTGCCGCAATCTCCCGCAGGTCCACACGCTGGTCCGGCTGATGCGGCTCGCCTGCGAGATCGTCTGTCCGGGGACGCTGCTCCTCGGGGAAGTCGTCATGGAGCCTTCCAAGGTCGTCCCTTATTTCGGCAGCGTGGAAAAGCCGGAATGCCACATGCTCTACAACGTGACCACGATGGCGAGCATCTGGCACACGGTGGCGACGAAGGACGTGCGCCTGCTCAGCCATCAGCTCGGGCAGGTGTTCCGGCTGCCGAAGGAGTACGGCTTCCTCAATTACCTTCGATGCCACGACGACATAGGATGGGGGCTCGATTATCCTTTTCTCCAGACGTTCGGCTACGGCGAGGTCGCGCACAAGAAGTACCTCAACGACTACCTGACCGGAAAGTGGCCGGACAGCCCGTCGCGGGGTGAACTCTACAACGACGACCCGACGCTGGGCGACGCGAGGCTCTGCGGCACGACCGCTTCGCTCTGCGGCCTGGAGACGGCGCGAAAGAGCGGGGATGAGGAGAGGATCAGCACTGCGCTTCGCATGGACGTCATGCTCCATGCGATGATGTTCACGCTGAGCGGCCTCCCGATCATCTACAGCGGGGACGAGATCGGGCAGGAGAACGACTATTCCTATCACGACGATCCGCTGAAATCGGATGACAGCCGCTATATCCACCGCGGTAAGCTGGACTGGAACGCCGCGGCGCGCGCGGACAGCAAGGGGACAGTGGAGAACCGCCTGTTCACGGCGATCCGGCAGCTGGAAAAACTTCGTGCCGCGCATCGCGCATTTTCCGCGGAGGCGGATACCTGGCTCATCGGGACCGGGAACCAGAGCGTGCTGGGGATCGGCCGCTACTGCGACGGGGAGAAGCTCTGCGCATTCTTCAGCTTCTCGGAGAGAGAGCAGGTCCTGTCTTTGGACGAACTCGGGGAGTTTACGGACCTGGTGACCGGAGCATCTGTGGACAAGCACAGCGTGAAGCTTCCGGCCGGAGGATTCGTCTGGCTCATCTGTGAGTTCGGCGATTCATGAGGATCTAAGCGGGAAAACAGGGAAGGATCCGCCTGCGCTGACCACACCGGTCACCGCGAACGCGCGTTCGTTTGACAGATGCCGCAGGCTGGTTTATTCTATGCATGACGTGAAACGCTTCTTATTTGAAGGTGTTTATGGAACACTACGTTATCCACGGCGGGAATCCGCTCTCAGGTGAAGTTGAGATCGCCGGCGCGAAAAATGCGGCGCTTGGCATTCTGGCAGCTTCGATCATGGCGGACGAGGCCGTTACTATAGAGAATGTTCCGGATGTCAGTGATATCCGCGTGCTTGTTCAGGCGATCAAGAGCATCGGCGCGGACGTTCAGCATCCGGATCGGCATACATATATCATCAATGGCGCCGGGATCCAGGATCTGCCGGTGGACAATGAGTACGTCCGCCGCATCCGAGGGTCCTATTATATGATTGGCGCACTGCTCGGCAAGTACAAGAGAGCGCAGGTCGCGCTGCCCGGCGGCTGCAACATCGGCCTTCGGCCGATCGACCAGCACATCAAGGGGTTCCGCGCGCTCGGTGCGGACGTCTCTCTGGAATCGAGAGGCCTCGTCCGCGCGGAGGCGGAAGAGCTGACAGGCGCTCACATCTACATGGACGTTGTCTCCGTCGGCGCGACGATCAACATCGTGATGGCGGCGAGCCTCGCGAAGGGAACGACGATCATCGAGAACGCGGCGAAGGAGCCGCACGTCGTCGACCTCGCGAACTTCCTGAACAGCATGGGCGCGCGCATCAAGGGCGCCGGTACCGACGTGATCCGCATCAAGGGCGTCGATCACCTGCACGGCACGGAGTACGCGATCATCCCTGACCAGATCGAGGCGGGTACCTACATGTTCGCGGCGGCGGCCACGAAGGGCGACGTCACGATCACCAACGTCATCCCGAAGCATCTGGAGTCCCTGTCGGCGAAGCTGATCGAGATCGGCTGCGAGATCGAAGAGTCCGATGACGCGCTGCGCGTCGTCGCTTCGAAGAGACTGGGGCACACGAACGTAAAGACGCTTCCTTATCCCGGATTCCCGACGGACATGCAGCCGCAGATCGCGGTCCTTCTGGGCCTCGCGAACGGCACGAGCATCGTGACGGAGAGCATCTTCGAGAACCGGTTCAAATACGTGGATGAGCTCATCAAGATGGGAGCAAACATCACGGTGGAGAGCAACACCGCGATCGTCACGGGCGTAGAGCAGTACCACGGTGCCGTGATCGACGCACCGGACCTGCGCGCAGGAGCAGCCCTTGTGACAGCTGCGCTGGCGGCGAAGGGTCTCTCCCAGGTCTTTAACATTCACTTCATCGAGCGCGGGTACGAGGACTTCCCGGAGAAGCTGCGGAGCCTCGGCGGCGAGATCGTGAAGGTGGACACAAGAGAAGAGGAAGAGAACGCGAAGAGGACGTTCCTCCGGCGGGCGCAGTGACGAGATTCGCGGGTAAGTCTTTTCCTAAATGATGTTAAAAAAAGGGGCTGTCGCATTAGATAATGCGGCAGCTTCATTTTAATTGTAATAGATCCGGTCCATCGGCCGGATTTTTTTACACTACCAGTAGATTTTCCCTCTATCTTCGAGGAATAAGAGTCCTTTAATAGAGCCGTTCCCACTCGTGAACCGGCTTTCAGTCTGTGTTTTTGACGAAGCAAATATTATGCGCTTTTCAACTCCGTCAGGAACTGGCCTGTCCGCCCTCCCTGGATCTTGAAGTGCAGCTTGTTGATATTATAGGCGATCGCCAGAAGTACGCTTTGTGCCAGTGCATTCTCCCTGCCGCAGTAAAGATACCTTCGAAAGTTCATATCTTCTTTTATTACGGCAAAACTGCCTTCTGACTGAATGCTTCTGTTCATCCGGAGCTTCGTGCCGTATTCCGTGGTGATCCGTTCCAG